>JACQZT010000199.1 GCA_016213755.1 Acidobacteriota bacterium
TCCGGTTATTTGTAGTGGCGGCGTTCCCAGCCTTTGCGGAAGAGGGGGATGGCGTTTTCCTGCTGGTAGGGGTGCTTGAGGATTTCTTCGATGTTTAGATCGATGCCCAGGCCGGGACGCTCGGAAACTTCGATGTAGCCGTCCACCACTTCCACCGGGTTGACTACGATCTCCTTTTCCCACGGTTCGTTGAACTCGTCGAAGATCTCGTGGATCAGGAAGTTCGGCAGCGAGGCGTTGAGCTGCGCGCAGGCGGCCGAGCAGACCGGCCCCTGCGCGCTGTGCGGGGCAATCATGCCGTAGTGCGCGTCCACCATGTCGGCAATCTTGCGCGTGGCGAACAGCCCGCCCAGGTTGAGCGGCTCGGGCTGCAGGATGTGCACCGAGTCGGAGCGCAACAGGTCGGCGAACTGCTGCTTGTTGGAAAGGCTCTCGCCGGTGGCGATGGGCACCGGGCTGCGGCGGGCTACCTCCACCATCGCCGGGATGCTGGTGTGCACCACCGGCTCCTCGAACCACATGGGGCGGGTATCGGCCATGGCGCAGGCGAACTCGATGGCGGTGGAAGGATTGAAGCGGCAGTGGCCCTCGATCAGGATATCCACCGAGTTGCCCACCGAATCGCGCACGGCGCGGATGATGTCCAGCGAGAGGTCGAACTCGTAGCGCGGCAGCGTGCGCCAGTTGTCGCCGAAGGGGTCGAACTTGAGCGCCGTGTAGCCGCGCCGGACCACCGCCTTGGCCTTCTCGTGGAAGCTCTCGGGCGTGCGCGGCCCGCGGTACCAGCCGTTGGCGTAAGCGCGCAGTTTCTCGTGGCAGCGCCCGCCTATCAGGCGGTGAACCGGCTGGCCGGTGGCTTTGCCGATGATGTCCCAGCAAGCGATCTCGATGGCCGCCACGGCGCACATGTGCACCTGCCCGCCTTCGGTATAGACATCCCGAATGAGGCGCTGCGAGAGCATCTCAATCTGGAACGGGTCCATGCCCAGGATCAGGTGTTTGAGCTCGTGGATGGCGGTCTCGACGGTCCGGGCGAAGTAGTTGACGGTCCCTTCCCCGATGCCGTACAGCCCCTCGTCGGTGGAGACCCTGGCGAACAGCCAGTTTTTCCACGGGTTGCCCGCGATGCAGGTTTCGATGGCGGTGATTCTCATGGCAAGTCACCAGTAGACCAGACCGCCGCGGGAAGGGCAACTACGCGGAGAGGACCGCTTCCATCGCCTCGAACAGCCGTTCCGCATGGATCGGTTTCGAGACGTAGGCGTCCATGCCGGCGGCCAGGCAGAGTTCCCGGTCGCCCTGCATGGCGTAGGCCGTCATGGCGACGATCGGCTGGCGAAACGGCGTGCCTTCCTCCCGCGCCCGGATCGCCGCCGCGGCTTCCAGACCGTCCATCTCCGGCATCTGCACGTCCATGAGCACCACGTCGAAAGATTCCCGGTCGAGGGCCGCCAGAGCCTCGCGCCCGGTGGTGGCGACCACCGCGGTATGGCCGCGCTTCTCGAGCAGCCGGAGTATGAGCTTGCGATTCACGGGATGGTCCTCGGCCACCAGGATGCGCAGTCCCGGGCGCGCTTGGGTGGGGCGCCGGGCGGTGGGGGGAGAACCGCCGATTTCGCGGTCTTTCGCCAGGCCGAACCGCGCGGTGAAGTGGAACCGGCTTCCACGGCCGGGTTCGCTCTCCAGCCAGATGCGACCGCCCATCAGCTCCACCAGGCGGGTGCAGATCGTCAAACCCAGGCCCGTGCCTCCGTGCCGGCGCGTGGTGGAGCTGTCGGCCTGGGCAAAGGCCCCAAACACCAGCGCCTGCTTCTCGGGCGGGATGCCGATGCCGCTGTCGCGAATGGTGAAACGCAGGGTGCTGCCTTCCGGGTCCCGGCTCTCGAGCCCGGCTTCCAGTTCCACCTCGCCCCGTTCGGTGAACTTGACGGCGTTGCTCAGCAGGTTGGAGACGATCTGCCTCAGCCGGATGGGATCGCCTTGCACCCACGGCGGGACGCCGGACTGGACTTTCCACACCAGCGCCAGGCCCTTCTGTCGCGCCGACTGCGCGAAGATCTTCACGGTCGTCTCGAGGTTGTCGCGCAGATCGAAGTCGATCTTCTCCAAATCCAACTTTCCCGCCTCGATCTTCGAAAAATCGAGGACGTCGTTGATGACCGTCAGCAGCGAATCCGCCGAGGTTTTCACCGTCTCCAGGGGCTCGCGCTGCTCGGGAGAGAGTTCCGTGTCCAGGACCAGTTCGGTCATGCCCAGGATGCCGTTCATCGGCGTTCGAACTTCGTGGCTCATGTTGGCGAGAAACTCGCTCTTGGCATGGCTGGCGGCTTCGGCCGCGTTCTTGGCCTCGTGAAGCTGCACGATGAGCCGTTCCCGGTGGCGGTGGTAGGAGAAGGCCATTCCGAAAAGGAAGAGCGCTCCCGCGGCCGTTACGAACAGAAAGCCCGGCTGCCGGTACCAGGGCATCAGAACGGAGAACTCGAATGCCGGAGGGCTGGGATCGGCATTCCCGTTCCGATCCATGCCGCGGACTTCGAACCGGTGCTTGCCGGCCCGCAGACCGCGATAGGCGGCGAACTCGGCCGGCCGAAACGGCGTCCAGTTCCCGCCGTCCATGCGGAAGGAAAACAGCAGGCGGCCGGCATCGGTATAGCCCCACTTGTCGATGCCGGAAAAGGAAAGCCGGACTTCGCCATCCGGCGTCGTTTCGCGCAGGTTCCGCTCGTCGGAGACGATCGTCCTGGGGGGATCCGGGTCCGCTTCCGGGTGAAACAGGCTGATCCCCCGAGTGGTGCCCGCCCAGATTCGTCCGGTGCTGTCCTGGAACACCGTGTAGGCGATCGAAGAGGGCAGCCCATCTTCGCTCGCGTTGGTGATCCAACTGCCGTCGCGATAGCGGTGCACGCCGGTTCCCGAAGCCACCCACACCGCTCCATCCCTGCTCTTGAGGATGCTCCGGACGGCGTTGAGCCCCTGGGCGAGCCGGACCCACCGGTTTCCGTCGTAGCGGTGCAGCTCGCCTCTGCCGGCGGCGAGCGGAGCGCCGGCGGCGTCCTCGCCAAACGCATAGACGCCGCTGTCGCCATAGCCCTCACTGGCGCCAACGCTCCGGTATGCTCCGCCGCAGTAAAGACCGAAGGATCGGGTGCCTCCCAGCCAGAGATCTCCGCTGGCGGTTTCCCGGATCTGCCGGAGCGAGCTGATGTAGGCCGCGGCGCTCAGATCGACCGCGGCTCGAAACGCGGTCCCATCGTAAATCTCCAGACGCGACTGCCGCAGATCCGGGCTGGCGATTTGCACCCAGATGCTGCCATCCCCGCGGGGCGCAATCAGCCGGATAGCCAATCCGGAGGGGTGCGCCAGTCTGGTGAAGGTCTCCCGTTCCGGATCGAAGATCAGCAGGTGCGGCTGGTTGTAGCTTTCGAGGGCGATTCGCCCGCCGGGCAGCGGGCAGAGCGCCTGCGTGTGGAAGTAGTAGGAAACTTCGCCGGCCGGCAGGGGGAAGACCTTCCAATGGCCGTGGTCGAGAAGGGCCAGCGAATTGGTGCAGGCAAACCACAGCCTCCGCTGCCGGTCCTCGGCGATGGCATGCACCAGGCTGTCGACGCCGGCGATGTCCGGCGGGGTCCTCCACAGCGGGGGCGCGTAGCGTGCAACCCCCTGCGTGGTGGCCAGCCAGAAGGCGCCGTCCGCCCGCGGGAAAACATCCTGGATAAAACCCGACAGGGCCGCTTCCCGCTCCACGGTTTCCTTGCGGTTCCCGCTGAGGCGCATCAGAGTGCTTCCCTCCAGCACCCAGACGCTGCCGTCCGCTCCTTCCCATCCCCGCAGCAAGACCTTTTCCTTGGCGGTGTGAAGAATCCGCCAGACCTTCCCGTCGAAACGCGCCAGCGCGGTTTGCCGGGTGGCGGCGAGGCGGCCGGTGGCGAACAGCACGCCCGCCGGGCCTTCGAACAAGTCGTGCAGATCCAGCAGGCCCGCTCTTCCGGGGCGGCAGGCGCGCCAGGATCGGGATCGGAGAGATCCGGATGCCGGCCCGAGTTTTCCGATCCCTTTCTCCGCCGCCAGCCAGACGCCGCCGTCGCGAGCCGCTTTCACCTGGTGCAGCCGGCCGAGACCCGCCTCGGCCGCGGTTTTGATGGTCGTCACCGACTTGGTGCGGGCGTCGTATTCAATCAGGCTGTCGGAAAGAAGCACCAGGACCCGGCCGGGATCCACCGGAACAAAAGAGGTTCCCCGTTCGTCCTGGCTCATCGCGGCGATCGCGGCGACCGGATGCAGGACCCAATGGCCGTTCTGGTATTGCCGCAGGCCCCGGGGGTCGAGAGTCCACACCTGCCCGCTCCCGGTCTCATGGACCGGGCTCTGCGACGTGACCTTGTCCGGCGAGCGGAAATTGGGGATCCTGCGCAAGGCGTAGCCGTCGGTCGCCGTCATGGACGACACGTCGCCGTGCCGGATCCAAACGGTCCCCTTCGGGCCTTCCGTGATGGCCGTGGTAAAGGATTCGGGCAAACCGTCGGCGCCCGTCCAGAACCGCCAGAGCGGCGGGCGCTGGGCCCACAGACATTGCCCAAGAAGCAATTGCAGCGCCGGCACGGCCAACCCGCAAGCACACCGGCGTCGGCGCGCGGAGATCACGCCTCGTACTATCGGCTCATTCCCGGAGCGGGTTAGGGGAAACTCTACTTCATCGTCGCGAATTTCTTATACAGACCGGCGATGCCGGCCGCCGCGGTGTCTCCCGGATGAATCACGACGCGGATGCGGAAGCGCAGCGACTGGCCCGCCTCCAGCGTCTGGCTGCCGTCCTTGGTCTTGTCCACGAAATCGTGCAGGCCCCAGATGTTGCTGGCGAACAGGCCGTAGGCGCGGGAGTGCCAGTAGGTGGGGTGGCGCGGGCTGGTGGGGTGATCCAGGATGGCGATACCCAGAGTCTCTCCTTCCAGAGTCCCGTAATAATCGACCCAGGGCGAGGCCTTGCCCCAGACTTGCTTTTCGCCCTCTTTGCCTTCGGCGTTGACCATCTTGCCCGTGCCGCCCATCTTCTTCTGCTCTTCCAGCGGCGTGGCCAGGCGGATCGCGAAGACGCCTTCCTTGGTGTCGCCGAACTTCACTTTCTCGACGGCGGTCAGAAGAATGTCGAAGTCCATGGTCCGCAGCTTGGGGTCGGAGTAGAAGATCATGCCGCGCGTTTCGGTCAGCAGCGGCTTGCCGTCCATCGTCTGCCATTCGAACAGGGCCTTGACCGAACCGGATTTCTTGCCGCTCTTGACGTCCAGGATCCGTTTGGTGACCACCTTGCCCTTGCCGTTCTTGGTGGCGCCTTTTTGGCTGGGTTCGTTGCCCCAAAAATCGTAACCGTTCACGTCGCCGTGGGTGAACCACAGGCCCCGGTGATGGGGATGGTCCTTGCTCTCCCCTTCCACGGCTTCCATGGGATAGCGGCGGGTGACGATTTTCCCCGAGGCGGAGCGCAGCGGGTGCAGGTAAGGTTTCATGACGCCGGCGCCGATGAAGAACTCGCTGAAAGGTTTGCCGTCGATGTCGATGAGGATGCGGTCGGTGCGCTGGGTCACCTTGACCTGCCCCCAGGCGGGCAGCGCGGCCAGAACCAGGCACAGGAACAGGCACAAGTAGAAATACCGTTTCATTCCCAAAGTAGAGCACAAGCCGGCCGCCGGCTACAACCGGCGGGCATGGGGCGCTGCCCAAACCGGCCTTCACTCGGAGTATTCTATCTATTGGTCCACCGATGCGCTTGGGACAAATCCGCTGGAATAACGACGTAACGGCCGCCATCTTCGAAGGCAATCTCGCGCGGCCTGTTCCGGATCACACTCTCTACGACCTGGTCCGGCGAAGTGAGATCGACCACGTGCCGCTGCGCGAGCTGGCGCGGCAGCAGGCCAGTTCCCACCGGGAAGAGATTCAACCCGTAATTCCCATTCACCCCCGCGAACTGTGGGCCTGCGGCGGCACCTACGACCTCGTGGAGCGGCGTCGGCCCGAGATCTCCTTCAAGGGGACCGCGCGCGTTTGCGTGGGGCCGAACAAACCCATCGGCATCCGCTCGGACAGCACTTCCACAGTGCCCGAACCGGAACTGGCGGTTTTGCTCGGCAGCCGGGGCGCCATTCTGGGCTACACGCTGGCCAACGACGTTACGGCCTGGGATCTTCTCCGCGACGAACCGTTGCACCTGTCGGAGGCCAAGATTTTCAACGGCTGCTGTGCCCTGGGTCCCTTCTTTATCACCCCGGACGAACTGGCCGATCCGCGCGGCATCGAGATCGCTTTCAGCATCCGGCGGGGCGAGGAGACGATCTTCTCCGCCGCCGGCTCCATTGCGCGGCTCAATCGCGAGATCGGGACGCTGGTCGAAACCCTTCTGCGCGGCAATACGGTGCCCTCCGGCTCGGTCCTGCTGACCGGCTCGTGCATCGCGGTCCCCAGGGACGCCGCCCTGGCGCCCGGCGACGTGGTGACCCTCGACGGCGGCAGCCTGGGCGTGCTCTCCAACCCCGCCGCCCTGGTGTAAAGAAGTAAAAGAAACAGCGATTCCGGTTCGCCGCGGCCGGAGAGATACGAAAGTTTTGGATTCCTGGGTGGGAATTTGTGACAATCCATGGATCTCGATACTCGCCCTCGCACCGATTTTCCCGTCTGAAGCCAAATGTAATCAGCAGCTTCCGCTTTTGGCCGCGGAAGTGCATTAGATCTAAAACAGCATCTGAAGCCGCTCTGGGTTCAGCTCTACACAGGAGGAGTGTATGGAGATCGGTAAGTGGTATGTGGCCGTTGCGGTTCTGCTCGCCCTGGCGCTGCCCGCCTCGGCGCAATATTCCACGCCCATGCGCGATATCGAGAATCCGGCCCACTCGCCGTTGCGCCTCAAAGGGACGGGCGACGTGCCGGGTGGCTTCGTAGGCGCATTCGGCATGACGATCGGGCCGGCGCTGGCGGCCGACCGCCGAATGGTGATCGAGTATGTTCTGTTCGACTGCGGCACCGCCGGCGCTGTGGAACCGGTGCGTGTGCAACTCAGCACGGCTGAAAAGACAGGCGCCGGGTCGTATAGTTTCCACAACTACCTGATCAACTTGGCCAAGACAACACCGGACTATGCCGGGAATGTCCGGGCGGTCGGCACGCAATCGCAACGCTGGTACCACGACGGCGGCCAAGCCGTGCAAATCGGCATTACTCTTAATGGAGCCGCACCGGCGGCCGGGATCACCTGCCGGGTCGAGATTTCCGGCTACACCACGAGCATGCCGTAAACGCCGCGTGGAGACCTTTCTCTTATGGCGTATCGCTTCGTACTTCCGCTCGCGTTTCTGCCGGCGTTCTGCCTGGCCCAGACGCCGCCCATCGCCGCCAGCCAAAGCGTTCTCGAGGAGCTGAAGGGCATCCGGGCCTCGCTGGAGAGACTGGAGAAAAGCCAGACGGCGCTGGCGGCCCTGACGCGAATCCTGATCGACCAGAGCCGGTTTGTGACTTTGGACGCGCAACGGCGCCAGCTTTCGAGCGAAGAGGAGAGTCTGAAGAAGCAGGTCGAGGGCGCCTCGCGCGCGTTGGAGGCGCCGGCCCAGGTGCTGGTGCAGTCCGCCGACGGCTCGGTACAGCCCACCGTTCAGGCCGATGCGGGCCCCCTAAGGGAGCGCCTCGCACAGGCCGCCTCCGCGCTGAGAGAAGTCCAGCGCGCCCGGCTCCCGCTCGAACAGGAGGCCGTCAAGCTCAAGGACCGGATCGCGGCGATGGAGAAGCACCTCGGGGAGGCCATACGGTAAGGGTCATAGACGCCGAGTTCAGAACATGTAGAGCGGCAAACCGGCGGTTTCTTCGCCGGCGCCGACGGCGACCGGTTCGCCTTCCTTCACCGAACGGCAGAAGATGCCGGTGTCGCTCAAGTACACCTCGAGTTCGGCCGGGCGCGGCAGCGTGCCCTGAATCACCAGTTCGGCCATGGGATCCTCGATGTACTTCTGCAAGGCGCGGCGCAGCGGGCGGGCGCCGTAGCTGCGATCGCCGCAGGTCTTCTCCAGGATGTACTTCTTGGCGTCCTCGCCGAGCTTCACGGTGATCTGCTTGGCCACCAGGTTCAGGTTGATCTGGTCCACCATCAGGTCGATGATCTTCATCAGGTCCTCGTCGTTGAGCGAGGTGAACAGAATCACCTCGTCGATGCGGTTGAGGAACTCGGGATTGAAGGCCCGCTTCACTTCCGCCATCACCTGGTCCTCCACCTTGGAGGCGATGCCCGAGGCCGAAGGCGCCGAGAAGCCCAGTTGCGACTTCTTGTCCAGGTGGCGCGCCCCCAGGTTCGAAGTCATGATGATGATGGTGTTCTTGAAGTCGATGGTGTTGCCCAGCCCGTCGGTCAACTGGCCGTCTTCGAACACTTGCAGCAGGATGTTATAGACGTCCGGATGGGCCTTCTCGATTTCGTCGAGCAGAATGATGGAATAGGGCTGGCGCTTGACGCGCTCGGTCAGTTGCCCGCCCTCTTCGTAGCCCACGTAGCCGGGAGGCGAGCCGATGAGCTTGGACACGGAGTGCTTCTCCATGAACTCGCTCATGTCGAAGCGCACCAGCGATTTCTCGCTGCCGAACAGGAACTCGGCCAGGGCCCGGGCCACCTCGGTTTTGCCTACGCCAGTGGGGCCCAGGAACAGGAACGATCCGGCCGGCCGCTTGGGCGACTTCAGGCCCGCGCGCGAGCGGCGGATGGCGCGCGCCAGCGCGCCGATGGCCTTGTCCTGGCTGACGATGCGCTTGTGCAGCTCCTCGTCGATGCGCAGCAGCTTCTGGACTTCCTCTTCCTTGATCGCGGTCATCGGCACGCCGGTCCAGCGCGCCACCACGTCTTCGATGTCGTCTTTGCCCACCACGCCCGTGGAGCTGTCGTCGAGGTTGTACTTCTCGCGCATGCGGCGCAGGTTCTCGCGCTCCTTGCGCTCCTCGTCGGAGTAGAAGCGCGCCTTCTCGAATTCGTGGTTGGCGATGGCGTTCTCCATGCGGTGCACGATGAACTTGATGCGCTTCTGGATCTCGGCCACCTCGCCCGGCACGGTGGTCTGGCGGAGTTTGACCCGCGCCCCGGCCTCGTCGATCAGGTCGATGGCCTTGTCGGGCAGGAAGCGGTCCGGGATGAAGCGCACGGAGGTGTACACGGACGTCTCGATGGCGTCGTCGGTGTAGGCCACGGCGTGGAACTTCTCGTAGCGCTCCTTGATGCCGAACAGAATCTTGATGGCGTCCGCTTCGCTGGGCGGCGGCACCTTCACGGCCTGGAAGCGGCGCTCGAGGGAACGGTCCTTCTCGATGGATTTGCGGAACTCGCCCGGCGTGGTGGCGCCGATGCACTGGATCTCGCCGCGCGACAGGGCGGGCTTCAGAATGTTGGCCGCGTCCAGCGACCCTTCCGCCGAGCCGGCCCCTACCAGCGTGTGCAACTCGTCGATGAAGATGATGGCGTTCTGGTTGTCCATCAGCTCCTTCATGATGGTCTTGAGCCGCTCCTCGAACTGGCCGCGGTACTTGGTGCCCGCCACGATGAGCGACAAATCCAAGGCCAGGATGCGCTTGTCGGCTAAAAACGACGGCACGTCGCCTTCGGCGATGCGCTGCGCGAGCCCTTCCACGATGGCGGTCTTGCCCACGCCGGGCTCGCCGATCAGCACCGGGTTGTTCTTGGTGCGGCGGCACAGGATCTGCACCACCCGCTCGAGCTCGTTGTCGCGCCCGATCAGCGGGTCCAGCGAGCCGTCCATGGCCGATTGCGTCAGGTCGCGGCTGAACTCGGTGAGCAGCGAGCTTTCCTTGGGCCGGGAGGAGGTCATCTTCTCCGACGACGAACGTGAGATTTCCTCGCGCACCTGCGTGAGGCGCAGCCCGCGCTCGTGCAGGAGCTCCGCCGCCAGGCACTTCTCCTCACGCAGCAGGCCCAGCAGCAAGTGTTCGGTACCGATGTGCTTGTGGCTCAGGCGTTCGGCCTCTTCGGCGCCGTAGGCCAGCACGCGCTTGCACTCGTGGCTCAGCGGCAAGTCCACCGAAGTCGAGACCTTCTCGCGCACCGTGGTGTGCGACTCGATCTGCTTGCGGATGGATTCGATGGCCGCCTGCGAACGCAGGAAGCGGTTCGCCAGCGCCTTGTCCTCGCGCACCAGGCCCAGCAGCAGGTGCTCGGTTTCGATGTAGGGGCTGCCGAACTGACTGGCCTCGTAACGGGCGAAGAAGATCACCCGCCGCGCTTTTTCGGTGTACCGTTCAAACATAGTCTTTCCCTATCTTAGATGCCGCCAGCGGGTGCAGGATTCCGCTTTCCAGCTTCAGGACCCGGTCCGCCCGCCGGGCCACCGCCAGGTTGTGCGTCACAAAGACCGACGTGAGACGGTGCGCCCGGTGAAGATCGTCCACCAGGCCCATGATCCGTTCGCCGGTCTTCCAGTCCAGGTTGCCGGTGGGTTCGTCGGCCAGCAGCAGCGCCGGCCGGGAAACCAGCGCGCGCGCCAGCACCACGCGCTGCTGCTCGCCGCCCGACAACTCGCCGGCCCGGTGCCAGGCCCGCGCCTTTAACCCGACCTCTTCCAGCCGCGGCCGCGCCTCGAGTTCCGCCTCGGCCCGGCTCCGGCCGCGAATCAGCAGCGGCATCATAACGTTTTCCAGCGCCGTGAACTCCGGCAACAGGTAGTGGATCTGCCAGACGAAACCGATCTCGCGGTTGCGGAACTCCGCCAGCCGGGCGTCGGACATCGTGGCGATATCCTGGGATTTGAAAAAAATGGAGCCCTCGGAGGGCCGCTCCAGCCCGCCCAGTAAGTGCAGCAGAGTGGACTTGCCCGCGCCGGACTCGCCCACCAGGGCCAGCCTTTCGCCCGGAGCCGCTTCCAGGTCCAGGCCGGCGAACACCACCAATTCACTATCGCCGGATTTGTACTTTCTGCTCAATCCGACCGCACGCAACAACGATTCGCGCCCGGGCGTGGAATCCAAAGCGTACCTCACTTCCTACGCTAGCATGATCAGGGGACCGGGCACCGCCGCCAGCCGCCGTCGGCCAGCCAGCAGCCCGCCGCATCGGCCTTCCCCGTCACCTGCCCGTTCCAGTTGAGCGCCGCCGGGCCCCAGGCCGCGGGCAGGAGCACGCGCAAGGCCGCCACGCCGCGGCTGAGGATCAGCAGTTCGCGCGTCTCCTCGCTCCACTCGGCGCGCACGCGCGCGGTGACGTTCTCCTCCCGCGGAGCGAGCGCGATGCGCGTCTCGAGGCGCATCCGTTCCTTGCCCCGCTGGACCAGGACCGCCACCGGTTTCTCCTCGCGGGTTTCGTCCAGGAAGCGGACGTAATCGCGCCCGTCGGCGATCTTGCGGCCGCCCACCGAGACGATGCGGTCCTTCAGTTTCAGCGGGCCGCTGTAGTTGTCGGGAAGCCAGACGACTTCGACGCCGGGACCCGGCGCGGCCGGATCGTAGCCAAACCCGCCCAGCGCCAGCGAGGCGCCGGAACCCGGCGTCACGCGGCTGCGCGTCAGCACGTCGTTGCGCCGGGCCGGGTCGGCCTTGACGATTTCGAGCCAGTAGCAGCGTCCAAAAGCCAGGCTTCCGGTTTCGCAGTCGATGCGCGGCGGATGGGGTCGGCGAGCGTGCGCGGCCAGAAACTGGGTTTCCTCGCCCGGCTTGAGCTGCGCGGCCTCGCGCCACTCGAAGGGGTAGCCGGCGGCGTGCAGACGCACGCGAACGGCTTCGTCTTCGGGACGGCCGGCCCACAGCAGCGGTACCAGTTCCGCATTGGCCGTGAACAAGCGGTTCGAGTCGATGGCCGGCCGGGGATCGCCGAGCGCGGCGAAGGCCGCCGCCCACAGGTGCGGCACGCGCCCGCGAGCGAAAAAGACCGCCGGCACGGCACGGCCCGTGCCCGCCAGGTAGACCCGCGGCGAGTCCCCGCCGAGCCGTTGGAGGGCATCCGCGACCACGGTTTCCAGGGCCTTGGCGTAAGTGTCGCTGGGCGCCGGCGCCAGGTTCGACAGTGCCGCCACGCTCCATCCGCGCGCCGCCGCCGCCGGCTGCCAGAAATCCCAGGCGGCGTCGGCGATCACCAGCAGCGGCGCCGGGCCGGGCGCGGCGGCCGGGGAATAACGGTAGATCAGCTCCTGGCCGTAGAAGGGGACGCGGGCTTCGAGAGGACCGTCAGGGAGCGGTTGCCCAAACAAGGGCAGGCTCAGAAGCAAAATGGCCGCCGCGCGATTCATGACCTTCAATGCCGCCGCAAGCGCCCGCGAATACGCCGCGCCAGCTTCTCGATCTCTTCGGTGGTGCGAATCGAAGTCAGCGAGACGACGTGCCGGTCGTTCTTCTCCAGCTCCGCCTGAAGTTGCCTGGACAAACGCACCAGTTCGGCGGCATCCGCGAGCGACTTCTTGTGTTCGCTCTTGAGGATCTCTTCGGTCTGGCTGCGGCCGTCCGGCAGTTTTGGCGGGGGCGGCTCGCGCTCCTGTGGAAGGGCCGCCGCGGCCAGTGCAAACCCGGCGAGAAGCATCGTTCGCATCCTACCCTGTATCATAACTTCATATGCAGGAAGTGAACGTTGGGATCGTCGGTCTGGGCACGGTGGGCAGCGGCGCCCTGACCATTCTGGCCGAAAATGCCGGGCAGATCGAAACCAAGCTGGGGTTTCGCTTGCGCGTGCGGGCCGTGTGCGACCTGCTGGCGGGCGAAAAGAGCGTGCCGGAATCGCTCGGGGAAGTGCTTAGAACCACCGACTGGAAAGAGCTAGTGCATCACCCCGAGGTGCAGGTGGTGGCCGAACTGGTGGGCGGGACCACGGTGGCGCGCGAGATCATCGAAACCGCCATCGGCGCGGGCAAGAGCGTGGTGACCGCCAACAAGGAGTTGATGGGACTGGCCGGGGCGGACCTGTGGGAGCAGGCCATCGGCGCCGGCGTGAACATGGCCATGGAGGCCAGCGTGGCCGGCGGCATCCCCATTCATGCCGTGTTGCGCGAGGGCATCGCCGCCGACCGCATCGTGGCCCTGTACGGCATCCTGAACGGCACCAGCAACTACATTCTGACCGAGATCGAGAACCGCGGCGCGGCCTTCGACGAGGTGCTGGCCGAGGCGCAGCGGCTGGGTTACGCCGAGGCCAACCCCAGCGCGGACGTCGACGGGTTCGACGCCCGCTCCAAGCTCGCCATTCTGGCCGCGCTGGCCTTCGGCGAGCGCATCACGCCCTCCGACATCTTCACCGAGGGCATCCGGCGCATCACGCCCTTCGACTTCCAGTACGCCCACAAGCTGGGCCACACCATCCGGCTGGTGTGCGGGGCGCGGCAGACGCCCGAGGGGCTGATCCTGTCGGTGCGCCCGGCCCTGATACCTTCCTCCACCATCCTGGCCAGCGTGCGCGGCTCCTACAACGCCGTGTGGGTGCGCGGGCACTATGGGGAAGACACCTTTTATTACGGCCGCGGCGCCGGCCAGCGCCCCACCGGCATGGCGGTGGTAAGCGACCTGATGCGCGTGGGCCGCGAAATCCTGCGCGGCAGCCCCGAGCGCGTCTCGCCCTTCGCGCACCAGCGCCTGGGCGAGTACCAGCCCATCCCCGTCGCCTTGCAGAAGCGCGCCTACTATTTGCGCTTCCGCGTAACCGACCAGCCGGGCATCATCTCCGCCCTGGCGGGCATTCTGGCCGAAAAGCGCATCAGCCTGGACGCGGTGCTGCAGCTCCCTTGCGAGGACAAGCACAACCTGCCGTTTGTGATCACCGTCGAACCTACCACCGAGCAGAGCGTGCGCGAGGCGGTGCAACAGATGAGCGGCCTCGATTTCCTGGTGGAGCCGCCGCTGGCTCTGCCCATAGAGACGTCGCTCTAGCGGCGCGGGCGGGGCGGGCTCGTGCGGGAGCGGCTGGACTTCATCTTCTTCGACGCCGGAGGCGGGCACCGCGCCGCCGCCACCGCGCTTAAACAGGTCATCGAGAGCCAGGCCCGGCCGTGGGACGTGCGCCTGGTCAACCTGCAAGAGGTCCTGGACCCGCTGGACGTCTTTCGCAAGCTTACCGGCCTGCGCTTGCAGGAGATCTACAACACCCTGCTGCGCAAAGGATGGACGCTCGGCTCGCCGCAGCTTCTGCGCGTCATGCAGCAGGTGATTCGGCTGTATCATCCCGCCCAGGTGCGCCTGCTGGCCCAGTCCTGGCGGGACCGGCCCCCGGACCTGGTGGTGTCGCTGGTGCCCAATTTCAATCGCGCCCTGTTTGAAGGGCTGCGGCGGGCCGGCTCCGCGGCGCCGTTCGTGACCGTGCTGACCGACCTGGCCGACTATCCGCCCCGCTTCTGGATGGAGCCGCAGGAGCAGTACTTCGTCTGCGGAACCGGCCGGGCGGTGGATCAGGCGCTGGCCATGGGGCACGCGCGCGAACGGGTGTTCC
This sequence comes from Acidobacteriota bacterium, assembly GCA_016213755.1. Lineage (GTDB taxonomy): Bacteria > Acidobacteriota > Terriglobia > Bryobacterales > Bryobacteraceae > JACQZT01. Next base: position 14,432 of record JACQZT010000199.1, read on the forward strand.
GGGTTTCGGGCATGATCCTGCGCCCGGACTTCTATCCGGCGGCCGAGGTCGACCGTGCCGCCGAGCGGCGCCGCCTGGGCCTGGATCCGGACCGGCCCACCGGGCTGGTGCTGTTCGGCGGCTACGGTTCGCGCGCCATGCTGGACATCGCGCGGGGCATGGAACGGTGCGCACGCCCGGTGCAGATGATCTACATCTGCGGGAAGAACGAAAGGCTCGCCGCCCGGTTGCGCGCGCGCGCCGGCCGGGTGCGGGCTTTCGTCGAAGGCTTCACCACCCGCATTCCCTACTACATGAGACTGGCCGATTTCCTGATCGGCAAGCCCGGCCCCGGCTCGCTCAGCGAGGCGCTGGCCTTGCATCTTCCGGTCATCGTCGAGCGCAATGCCTGGACCCTGCCCCAGGAGCGGTACAACGCGGAATGGATCGCCCAGCAGGGCGTGGGCCTGGTGCTGCCCGGTTTCCGGCACATTGGCGCGGCGGCCGGCCGGATGCTGGAACCTGCCGCCCTGGCCGGTTTTCGCGCCAAAGCCGCGGCGCTGGAGAACCGGGCCGTGTACGAGATTCCGGAAATCCTGGAAAAACTCCTTCCGCCCGGCACCCGACAGGTATAAAAACCCGAGGAACCCGTCGATATAGAAGGAGGGTGAAGTTGCCCCCCGGAACGATTGGACCATGAGCGCGCTGCTGGCATCCGTGTCGAGTTCGAGTCTCCACCTCCTGGATCGGCTCCCGCCGTTCCATCCGGTAGCGCTGCGGCTGATGCGCTCGGCCACCGACGACGCGCGGATGAACGAAATCGCCGACACCATCCGTTGCGACGCCGTCTTTGCGGGCGGCCTGCTGCGGCTGGCCAACTCTCCCCTGTTCCCCTTCACACGCGAGATCACCAGCATTTTGCAGGCGGTGGTGCTGCTGGGACTGGAACGCGTGCGCAGTCTGGCGCTGACCATCGCGCTGCGCCGTTTTGTGGGCGGCGCGGCGGAATCGGTCGTGGTGCGCGTCTGCTGGCGGCACAGCCTGGCTTGCGCCATGGTGGCCGAGGAGATCGCCTCGGCCATGATGATGCCGGCCGACGCCCTCTACACGGCGGCCCTGGTCCACGACCTGGGGCGCTTGGCGCTGCTGGCCTCCGATCCGGCTCGCTTCATGCGAGTGCTGCAAGCGGCCGAGAGCGAACCGGAGGCGTTCTGCCGGCTGGAGCGCGAGGCTTTCGGTTTCGATCACTGCGCGGTCGGAGCCGCTTTGATGGAAGAATGGCGCTTCCCGCAGGAACTCTGCAACGCCGCGGGCCGCCACCACGCCGGGCCCAGATCGGCCCGCCCCGGCCTGGTGGAAATCGTGGCCATCGCCTGCCGCACGGCCGACGCCCTGGGCTTCCAGGTGGCCGGACCGGCGCCGGATTTCGATCCGCAAGATCTCTTTGGCTCTTTGCCGGAGTCGGCCCGCGCCCGTCTGTGCTCGGACCCCGCCGAAATGGGCGCCCGCGTCGCCGCCAAAATCAACTCCGTCGAAATCTGCGCCTGAAAAGGGGTAAATTGTTACTGTCCCTTTCTTTTGAATGGCAACTCCGGTCGTTACTCCCGATGTCGAGCGGCGCGAACGCGAAGAACTGGTCCCCCTGTACCATGTGGTGCTGCTCGACGACAACGATCACACGTACGACTACGTGGTCGAGATGCTCCAGCGCCTGTTGCTGATGCCGGCTGCGGAAGCCTTTCGCCACGCGGTAGAGGTGGATACCGCGGGCCGCACCATTGTGATCACGTGCGAACTGCCGCAGGCCGAGTTCGCGCGCGCGCAGATTCACGGCTATGGAGCGGACTGGCGCCTGCCGCGCTCGAAAGGGTCCATGTCGGCGGTTATTGAACCGGCGGGGCGTACTCCAGGACAACCAGCGTGATGTCGTCGTTTTGCAGCGCGCCGGTGGTGAAGTCCTCCACCGACCGCATCAGCGCGTCGTGGATCGAGCCGCAGTCCTCGCCGGCGTGGGTCAGAATGCTGTCCTTCATACGCCGCAGGCCGAAGAAACCGCCGGGAACGTCTTCGGCCTCGGAGACGCCGTCGCTGTAGATGGCGATCTTGTCGCCGGGTTCCAGTTGCAGCTCCTCCGGTTCGTAGGAGGCTTGTTCCAGCAGGCCCACCGGCATCCCCGTGGCGGCCAGGCCCGTCAGTTCGCCGCCGCGCAGCAGAAACGGCGGGCAGTGGCCGGCGTTGATATAGCGCATCCGGCCGCCGGCTTCGAACACGCCGTAGAACAGAGTCGCGTACTTTTCGCCCTCCGTGCGTTCGATCAGGAAGCGGTTGATGCGGCCGGCGATCTCCGCCATGTCCAGGCCGCTTTCGCTGGCCATCACGAACGCGCCCTGCAACAGCGAAGTGAGCAGCGCGCTGCTGACCCCTTTGCCCGAGACGTCGGTGACCAGGACCGACCAGGCGCCGGGATGCAACTGGCGAATGTCGAACGAGTCCCCGCCCACCTGGTGCGAGGGGATGCTGGAGCCGGCGGCGCGGAACCATCCCCCGGCGGGAAGGTGTTTGGGCAGCAGGCTGGCCTGGATCTCGCGCGCGACGCTCAGTTCCTTTTCCAGGCGCAGCTTGGCGCGCTCCCCTTCCAGCAGCCGCGCGTTTTCGAGGATGGTGGACGCTTCCAGGGCCAGGGTCTGGAGCAGTTCGCGGTTGCCCGAGGAGAGGTCGGCCGCGTCGAAGCGCGAGTCCATGTACAACAGTCCGACCGTCTCGCTGGCGGGCGAGGAGAGGCAGGTATCTTCGCTCAGCGTGGCCCGCACGCGCACCAGCGGAACGCACACCACGCTGCGCAGTTCCAGGCTGGCCACCGAAAGATCGGGCTGGATTCCCTCCACGCCCAGCGGATCGAAGTTCATCGACAGCAGCTCGCGGCGCTGGTTCAGCGCGCGGGCGATGATGCGGGTGGGCACCCGCAGGTCGCCGGCGGCCAGCGGCAGGCCGCGCCGGTCGCGCGCTACGCGCACTTGCAGCCCCTCGCCCTCGCGCAGCAGCAGGAATCCGCGCTCGGCGCCGGTGACGGTGAGAGTGGCGTCCACCACGGCGGCCAAAACGTCGTTGGTGGAAAGCGAGCTTTGCAGCGCGCGGGCCACCTCCACCAGCGCGCGCAGTTTGGCCAGGTTCTCGCCGCCCGGCGTGGGCGTGCCGGCCGCCGGCATCGAGAACTGGTCCAGAATGCGCTGGATTTCGGCCTCTTCGATCGAAAACAGCAGATGGTACGATTCGCCGACGCCAAAGTCGATGCGGTCGCCGTTTTCCAGGCGCTGGCGCGCCACCCGTTCGCCGTTCACCAGGACACCGTGACGGCTGCCCAGGTCCTCGACGAAGTATTCCGCGCCCGATTGCAGGATGCGGGCGTGGTGGCGCGAGACCCGGTTGTCGCGCAGCACCAGGTGGTTATCCGGGTGACGGCCGATGGTGAACGGCAGCGGATCCAGAAGAACCCGGCTGCGGTTGCCCGAAGGATTCACCACCACCACCGCTGCCGAGCGGAGCTCGGAAGCCGCCGGAGCGCGCCCCGCGGCGCCGCTCATGCGCTCCTCCGCGTGCCGCGCCGCGGCGCGGCCGATTCCCGGTGGAGGCCCGAGGTCACGGCCTGGTCCAGTTCGCGCGCCCGCAGCACCTGGCAGTGCGCGCAGTAGCCCCCGATTTCGGTGCGCGCGATCAGGATGTGGAAACCGAAGTGGTTCTCGATCTGCCGGCGCAGTTTTTGCAGCGCGTCGCCGTAGAACTCCTCCACCTTGCCGCAGCGCATGCACACCACGTGGGCGTGCTCCTGTTTCATGCGCGTCTCGTAGTAGTGCTGGTCCCCGCCGAAGTGCATCAGGTCCAGCTCGTCCACCAGGCCGCCGTCCTTGAGCAGTTTGATCGTACGGTACACCGTGACGCGGTTGATCTTGGCGTCCTTCTCCCGCGCCAGTTGGTAGAGCCGCTCGGCATCCAGGTGCTGGCCGGAGCGGTCGATCAGGTCCAACAGGATCTGCCGCTGCCGGGTCAGCCTCACGCCGCGCCGCTTCAACGAGTCCCGGATGCCGTCCACCGTCATGAAATCCGCCTGCCTCCGATCGAGCGAACCGCTACCCACGACTGTAACATGGCGCTTCAGGGCCGCATCAGAGCACGTTTACATCCAGGCCGGCGATGAATTGTATGCCGGCCACGGACTTGCGGGACAGGCGGTGGTCGTTGGTCAGGAACAGATCGACTCCGGCCTGCGCGGCGCAAGCCAGTTGGATCGCGTCGGCGGGCGCTACGGTTCGGTCGCAGCGGATCCGGGCGTAGCGTTCCGCCGCCCCCGTGTCGAATGGCAGGATCTCGACCTGAGGCGGCGCCAGGAGCGCTTTATACTGCCGGGCCAATTCCGCTTGCCCCCGCAGGAACGGGCCTGCGAGAATCTCGCCGATCGTCAAAGCGCTGGTGCACAACCGGTCTCCCCGCGCCGTCATCCTCCGGCGGATCTCTCCCACTCTCTCGGCGTGGCGGGGGTGGTCTTCCATCCAGTAGATGAAAAGGTTGGTATCCCAGAAGACGAGGCTCATCGCTTGCCCCCGGCAAGCACGGTCTCCTTGGGGGATTCCGGCAGCCCTTCGCGTTCCGGCCCCAGCCAGTTCGCGCGCAGCCCGCGCACGAACTCGTCCCCGCCGCCGAGCTCGCGCCAGACCTGTTTTCCGACGCCGCGCAGTGCCAAAATCGGGTCGCCCGCCGCGGGTGTCAATCCCGCGCAGTATTCCAGCCGGTACCAATCCAGCAGGCCGCGGTACGCCTCGGGCAGCGCTTCCGGATCGGGGTTCGTCTTTCCGCTTTCGCGGCCCGGATGCACCGGGTCTCCGGCGCGATACAGCCGCAGGGTCCCGTCCTCCTCCCGGGACCGCACGCGCAGGGTGTCCGGATCCGGTTTCTTGCCGGCAATCGAATGGCGGCTGAGGTGAGTCCGTAGACTATCCGCGTTTGGCGGTGCGAGTCCGACTTCGCCCAGTTTCCCGACGATCTCCGCCCGGTCGAACGAGATCCTGCCCGGCTGCTCACGATGCAGCAGGGCGCAGGCGATCCAGATTCGATCCCCGATTGTTAGTTTCATAATAACAATTTAAACTCTTAATTCAAATCTGTCAAGCCCCGCCGGGCGGCGCCTGATACGCTCAGAGGTGGGAGGACGAGCATGGCGGAAACCGTGTGCGCCGAGTGCGGCGGCAGCGGCTGGAGAATCATCGAACGCGACGAAGCCTCCGGGGCCGAGCGGTGTCCGTGCGCGCTGGCGGCGCGCATCGGCGAGCTGGAGGACGGCACGGGCCTTCCGCCGCTCTATGGGCAATCGTCGTTCGACAACTTCGTCCTGCCGCAGGACAATCCCACGGCGAACGCCGCGCTGGCGCAGGTGCTGCTGCTGGTGAAGGGTTACGCGCGGCAATTCCCGGCCACCGACAAGCCCGGGTTGTTGCTCATCGGCGAGCCGGGCACCGGGAAGACGCACCTGGCGGCGGCGGCGCTGCGCGCCATTGTGGCCAAGGGTTTCGAGGGCATCTTTTTCGACTATCAGAACCTGCTCGAGCGCATCCGGTCTTCCTACGACGCGGCCTCCGGCACCAGCGACCGCGAGGCCTACCGCAAGGCGCTCGACGCCGAGGTGCTGATGCTCGACGACCTGGGGGCGCACCGGGTCACCGAATGGGTGGAGGACACCGTGACCGCGCTGATCACCTACCGCTGCAACCAGCGCAAGCCGCTCATCGCCACCACCAACCTGCCCGATCCCGACGCGGGCTTCAGCGTGATCCAGCGGTCGGAACACTCGCCCGGCCGCGTCGATTACCGCACCACGCTGGCCGACCGCATCGGCATGCGCGCCCGCTCCCGGCTGTTCGAGATGTGCCGGGTGATCCGCATGCCGCAGGTGGACGACTACCGCATCCGCCGCATGCGGTAGAATCAAAGTGGAAAGGGGGCGTAACGGATTCGACGGGATTGAGTCGTGATGGAAAGGCGTGCCGGGTTCCGAGCTCCCGTAAAACGATCGGAAAACCATAACTGCCAATCAGCAGTTTGCATACGCTGCTTAATTAATTAAGCGGCCGCTCTAACTCCGGAGCCCGCATCGGAGCCAGTGAGCGTCATCAGGCGGGATAGGCCGAGGGCTTCTGTCCGTAGCCCGCGGGCCGAGATCAACCGGGCTAGGCGTGCGCCGCTCTTGCCGGCTCTAAAGCGCAGGCCAAATCTCAGGAACCGGATACGCACGTAGGCTTTCCATGGCGAGCTTTCTCGGACGCGGGTTCGACTCCCGCCGCCTCCACCACAGGTTTCGCCGATGCAAGCGCGCTGCTTCGTTTCGCTGAAAAAGACGGACGAGGGCTTCAGCGTCTGGGTCCCCGGGTTGCCCGGCTGCGCCTCGCAAGGCCAAAGCGAACCAGAGGCCTTGGAAAACATCCGTGATGCGATCCGGGAGTACCTGGAAGTGGTCGAGGAGTTGGCCGCGGTTCAGGCGACGGTCTGAAACTCGACGAAGTCCACATCGCAAGCCGGCTCCGGAATCGGCTCTCCAACCTCGCGCATGGCTTCCAGGTGAAGCGCGATCGCTTCGCGGATGTTGTGCTTCGTTTGACTTTAGCATACCGATGGGAAGGTCATCGTTCCAGCGCCCCGGCACGGTAACGGCCGCCGGCATCTTGGCATCGGCCGCCTTCCGCTGCCCCCCTCCGCCCCGCGAGAATTCCGGGTTTGCCGGGTTCTTCGGCTTGCATTTGACCGCCGATGGGAATACGATTTGTGATGAAGGGACGGTATCCGATGAAATTGTCTTTTATCTTGCCGGTCGTGCTGGCTCTGTTGATGGTGCAACCCCTGCTGCCGCAGGCGGCCATGCCGCGCATGACCACGGTCGAGCCGCCGAACGGCAAAGTCGGAGACGTACTCACCGTTGCCGGAGAGAACCTGGAGAAGGCCAACGTCGCGGAGTTGTTTCTTACGGATGGCAAGATCGACCACAAAGCGGCCATGACCGAACAGACCGCGACGGCCATTAAGTTCAGGATTCCGCCCAAGGCAACCGCGGGCCGCTGGGCGCTCATGATTCTGACCGCGGGCAAAGAGCCCAAGCTGATCGAGCAGCCGGTCAAAGTAACGGTCGACTAGAGCGGCTTCCAGAGCCGCGCCACCGCCGCCAAGGTATCGCGCAGCACCGCCTGGGGCGGGCGGTCCTTGACGCGCTGAACATGGATGGGTCCGGGGCCGTCGGGCCGCCAGCGCGCGAACATCCGTTCCGAGACGAAGCCGCCGAAGACGCTGACCAGCGGGACGCCGCAAGCGGCGGCGACGTGCTGGCCGGCCGAGTCGTAGCCCGCGTAGAGGCGGCTGCCCGCGATGCGGGCCGCAAAGGGCGCGAAGGCTCCGTCCCAAGTCTCGATCCGGCCGCCGGAACGGGAGATGGCGCGGTCCACGCGCTCGCGTTCCTCGCCCCCCGCGCCGCGGTCGACCAGAAGCGTCCCTCCCAGCCCGGCGAGTCCGCGCAGCAGTTCCTCTTCGAACGGGTCCGCCACGCGCTTGGCCGGGTTCTCGCCCACGCCCAGGCTGACCGTGATGGAAGGCGCTTGCGGGGCCGCGCGCGGGGCGATGTAAGCCCGGGCGTCCCCGACGCCGAAGATCTCTCGCACCCAGCGCCGCGCCAGTCGCGGCAGGGGTTCGTCTCCGTCTCCGCCGTAGGAGCGGCTCTCGAAAAAGCAGTAAGCGGACTCGGCGCACACCGGCAGCAGGCCCAGTTGCGTGAGGCGCGAATCGGGATCGACCACCAGCGAATCCGGTTGCGACAGCTCGCGCCGCAGCTCCGGCCAGACCGCGAGGCGTTCAGCCAGAGTCGCTCCGCGGCCGTAGTCCACCGGCAGCCAGCGCAGACGCGGGTCTGCCTCGAACAGCTCCCAGGCCTTGCGCGTGCCGACGAAAACGATTCCGGCCCGCGGGAAGCGCCGCTTGAGACCGTCCAGGATCACGCTGGTGATGGCCACGTCGGCGCCCAGCGTGACGCGGGAAAGCACGAACACGCGCGCTACGCCGCCGGACCATGGCTCCGGCCGGCGGATGCGCCCTTAACGCGCGACCAGCTCTTCGGCCCGCAACTCCGGAATCACGCGTTCGACGGCGCGCGAGAACAGCTCGGCATAGACCGGACATAACGCCGGCTCGAAGCGGTCCGCCAGAGGCTCCACCAGGCCCGCGAAAAGGGCCCGGCCGCCTTCCCGGGCGCGCTCGGAATCGGAGTGCGCGGCCCAATCCAGCAGCGTGTCCAGAACCGACTCCGGCCCCGGCGCGCCGTCCAGGGCGCGGCGCAGCAATTCCCGCGCCAGGTCAGCCGGCGAGGTATTTCCCAACCAACAACTCCAGCTTCTTCCGGGTGGCTTCCGGAACCGCTTTGGGATCGGTGATCAGCGCGTGCGAGAGCGCCGCGCCGCACTTGCACTCCCGCGCGGCAGGCATCCGCCCAACCGCTTCCCCCACCACGCGTGTAGCGTTCTCGCCGTTTTTGGTCAAGTTGGCGATGATGTCGTTCACCGTCACCGCGTCGTGCGCCGGATGCCAGCAGTCGTAGTCGGTGACCATGGCCACGGTGACGTAACACAACTCGGCCTCGCGCGCGAGTTTGGCCTCCTGCAAGTTGGTCATGCCAATGACGTCCATGCCCCAGCTTCGGTAGACGTTGGATTCGGCCAGGGTCGAAAACGCCGGACCCTCCATGCACAAATACGTCCCGCCCATCTTGACGTTTACGCCGGCCGCCGCGCACGCCTCGCCGAGCACGCCCGCCAGGTGCGGGCAAATGGGGTGGGCGAAGCTGATGTGCGCGGCCAGGCCCTCGCCGAAAAACGTGGAGACCCGCCCCCGCGTGCGATCGAAGAACTGGTCTGGAATTACGAAATCCAGCGGCCGGTGCTCTTCTTTGAGCGAACCCACGGCACTGAGCGAGATGATTCGCTCGACACCGAGTTTCTTGAGCCCCCAGATATTGGCCCGAAAGTTCAGCTCCGAGGGCATGAGGCGGTGGCCGCGGCCGTGGCGCGCCAAGAACACCACCGGTCTGCCGGCCAGGGTTCCCGCCAAGTAGTCGTCCGACGGCGCGCCCCAGGGCGTGTCCAGACGGACCTCCTCCCGCGCTTCAAACCCGGGCATGGAATACAGCCCGCTTCCGCCGATGATTCCGATGGGGGGCGTCAAAGTTCAGATCTCCTTATGATTGGCCGCGAATAAACGCGAATGAACGCGAATAGATGATAGATACTTCCATTCGCGTTCATTCGCGTTTATTCGCGGCCGAATCCTATCTTAGACAATCTCTTCCTTGGCCGCGTCCCAGCGCAGGGTGCGGCCCTGCCGGTAGCTGTCCACCGCCATGCGGCAGGCGACCGAGACGCGGAACCCGACGTCGAAGGGGCAGTTGGGCTCGTTGCCGGAGCGGATGCAGTCGAAGAAGTTCTGCATGTGCGCCGCGGGCCCGCTCCTGCTCTGTCCGACCATCTCGTTGCCTTCCCGGTTGTTGATTTTTTGCGGCAGATAGCGGACCTGCTGGGCCTTGGAGATGGTCCCGTCGGTGCCCAGCACGTCTTCGCTCACGCCAAGCTGGTTGTTGCCGAAGCCGGAGTCCCAGGAAAACAGCATCTCCTCCGGGTGCTCCATGGAAGCGTGCATGGTGTCGGGGACCTCGCGGCCGTCCTTCCACAGGTAGATGCCGCCGGTCATGGTCACCGCCGAGGGAATCTTCAGGTTCAGGGCGCGATACCAGAAGGAGAGCTGGTGGCACATGTTCTCGTACACGTTGCCGCCCGAGTAGTCCCAGAAGAAGCGCCAGTTGATGTAGCGATTGGCGTCGAATTCGCGCTTGGGGGCCTCGCCCAGGAACGAGTTCCAAAGGATGTTTTCGGGCGTCATGTCCGGGTAGGTGGGGCGCGACCACTGCGGCTTGCCGTGCGGCGTGTTGCGGAACATGTGGGCGTGGATGCCGGTGATCTTGCCCATCTTGCCGGTCTTGAGGAACTGAACGGCGTCGGTCATCTGGCCCGACGAGCAGCCCTGGTGCCCGATCTGCACGGTCCGCTGGCCGGCCTTTTGGAAGGCCGCGCGCATGCGCTTGGCGTGGTCCACCGTGAAGGCCATCGTCTTTTCCTGGTAGACGTGCTTGCCGGCGTCGAGCGAGGCCACGAAGCACTCGCAGTGCAGGTGCTGGGGTGTGGCAATGAGCACCGCGTCGATGGACTTGTCCTCCAGCAGGTAGCGGTAGTCGAGAAACGTCTTCACGGCCGGGGAGATCTTCTTGACCTCCTCCAGCCGGCGCGTGTAGATGTCCGCCGCGGCCACAAACTCGGTGTTCGGGCAGGCGATGGCTTCGCGCAGGATTTCCTGCCCGCGCGCGCCGGGGCCGATGATGCCGAAGCGGATGCGCTCATTGGCGCCCAGGACCGAGGCGGTCGATGCCAGCGTGCCGGCAATGCCGGTGGCCACTTTGCCGATGAAATTCCGGCGAGAATCCATGATGCTTACCTCTTCTTCCGACTCTACCTGGCGAGCAGCGCCAGGCGGATGTTCTTGAAATCCAGGTTGGTGGTGGGGTCGTGCGCCTGCAAGCTGATGGCGCCGGCGGCCAGGCGCGCGTTCTGGCGGCCGTTGCTGCCTTCCGGGCGCGGGTCTTCCCAATCCGTGACCGGGTATCCGTTCAGCCAGACCGAGAAGTGCTTGCCGTGGGCGATGACGGTTTCGGTGAAGAAAACGCCGTCGTCGGTAACCACCTTGCGCGTGGCGACGCGGTTGTAGATGGCGCCCGTGCCCCAGTCGACCGGCTGGGTGCGGTCGCCGGCCTTGTACTCGTTGCGGATCTGCACCTCGTAGCCGTTCCAGTAGGTGTTGGGTTCGCCGCGCAGGAACACGCCGCTGTTGGGATGGTGTTTGGCGTCCCGGGGGTTGGTGCGGATGTCCAGTTGCAGCACGAAGTTGTCGAAGGTCTTTTCGGTCTCCAACTGCCCGCCGCCTTTCACCACGTGGATAGCGCCGTCCTTGGCGGTCCATTCGGCGGGTTCCTTGGGCGGCTTGGGAGGCTGGATGACCTTCCAGCCGGCCAGGGTCTTGCCGTCGAACAGCGGCTGCATGCCCAGCGGCTTCAGCTTGAGGTTGCGGAACTCGATCTTGTCCTTGTTGGCTTGCAGACCGATGTGGCCGGATTTGCTCTTGGCGTCGCGGGCGTCGAGGATTTTCTTGCCGTTCAGGGTGACCTGGTAGCGGTCGCCCTCGATGCGGATCTCGTAGGCATTCCACTGGCCGGCTTTGAGCTTTGCCTTCTTGGCGCGCGCGTGATTCACCAGGCTGCCGGTGGGGAACTTGGGGTTATCGTCCCAGATCTGGACTTCGTAGCCCGTCTCGTGCGGCTGCCCGGTCTTGGCCGAGCGCACGAACAGGCCGCTGTTGCCGCCCTTCTTGGTGCGGAACTCCATTTTCAGGATGTAATCGGCGAAAACGCTGTTGGATCGCAGCCAGCCCTGCTGGCCAGCGTCGAAGGTGAGCGCGCCGCCCTCGACTTTCCATTTGGCCGCGCCTTCCTCGCTCCAGCCAAACATGGATTCACCGTCGAAGAGTTGGATCCAGCCGTCGGCGGCTTCCTTGGGGGGAAGTTGCGCGAACAGCGTCGAACACACCACGAGAGCCAGACACACAAATCTCATAATCCCCCATCCTACCAGAACCAAAACCGGGGACAGTACACTCGAACACCAATTTCGAAATTGGTGTTTGAGTGTACTGTCCCCGGTTTTGAGAGAATGGTTTGATTATGAGGTTTCTATTGGGTTTGGCAGTGTTCGTCGCTGTGGGGGCGAGTGTTTATGCACAGGCGCCTTCGGCCAGCGTGGTGGGCCGGGTGACGGACGCCACGGGGGCCGTGATTCCAGGCGTCGCCATCAAGATCGCCAATCTGGACACCGGCATCGCGCAACGGGGAACGTCCAACGAAATCGGGGACTTCACCATCCCGTACCTGAGCCCCGGCCGCTACTCGCTGGAAGCCACTCTCACGGGCTTCCGCTCGTACAAGCACACCGAATTCACGCTCGCGGTGGACCAGGTGCAGCGGATCGACATCCCGCTCGAGGTCGGCTCGGCGACCGAGAGCGTGACGGTCAGCGACACGCCTCCGACGCTGAACACCGAGAGCGGAGCGCGCGGCGAAGTCACCACCAACGACGAGATCGCGGAGATGCCGCTGGACGGCCGCAACTTCTCCGATCTGGCCTACCTGACGGGCGGAGTGGTCCCCAAAGGCGACGGCGGCGACGGCGCTTACGCGGTCAACGGCGCCCGGGCCGACAATTTCGGCTTCGTGATCGACGGCGTGGAGAACACGCAGAAGCGCAACACCGGGGCGATGATCAACCCGCCCCTCGAAGGCGTGCAGGAATTCAAACTGATCACCTCGGGCTTTTCGGCCGAGTACGGCCGCTACGCCGGCGGCGTCCTGACCGTGGTCACCAAGAGCGGCGCCAACCGTCTGCGCGGGTCGGCCTACGAGTTCATGCGCAACGACAGCCTCGACGCCCGCGGCTTTTTCGACGTCGAGAAATCCAAGCTGCGCCGCAACCAGTTCGGCGCCACCGTTTCCGGCCCGGTCTTCATCCCCAAGCTGTACGACGGGCGCAACCGGACCTTCTTCATGGTGAGCTGGGACTCGCTGCGGGTGATCGACGGCAAGACCCAGCGCGGCATCGTGCCGCTGCCGGAGATGCTGAAAGGCGATTTTTCAAAGGCCGTAAGCGCCTTCGGCCGGCCCATCAGCCTGAACGACCCGCTGGCCAAGGCGCCGTTCCCCGGCAACCAGATTCCGGCCAGCCGCTTCGATCCGGTGTCCGTCAGACTGGCCGCCTATTACCCGCAGCCCAATCTCGCCGGATCGGTAAGCAACTTCATCGCCCAGGGCAACGGAACCACCAGCAATAACAACTTCGGCGTCAAGGGGGACCACCAGCTCAGCTCCAACGACCGGCTCACGCTGAGCGTGTTCTGGAAGCCCAACCGCTCCTGGGACCCGGTGTCGTCCAGCCGTTCGCCTCTGCCCATCTTCGGGTCGCGGAACAACACTCTGGACCTGCTCTCCTACGCCCGCTACTTGCGCACGATCTCGCCCTCCATGTTCCTGGACGTGAAGGCGTCCTTCTCGCGCAAGACCAACTACCAGCGCTGGCCCTACGGCA
>JACQZT010000197.1 GCA_016213755.1 Acidobacteriota bacterium
CGAATCAGCGACAGCGTGCCGTCGAAATCGAAAAGTGCAACCCGGGCGCGCGCGGCACTCACGCCCGGTCGGAGGTGTTCAATCATTACCCTTTTATTGTAAACCGCGCCCCCCGCCTCCAGGCTCTCCATCTGGCCAGACGTCACCGGGCCGCTCCCCGAAGGTCGCCGTTCGGCAACTTGACGCTGAAACGGAAGCACTTGCCGAACCGCGCGCGCAAGCAAGCGGTGCCGGCCTCGAGCGGGCAAACTCCGGCAGTCGGAGGGCTGCCGGAGGGAGTTGGGGCGCGGAGCACCCCAGGAGGACTTGCTTAGTTACTTTCTTAGTGCCGCGTGCCGGAGAATTATCTCAGCCGATCTGCGAGGCGCCCGCCGCCGGCCTGGACTGGTAGAAGACCGGCGTGATGCCGTACCGATCCCGGTACGCCTGCGCAATGCCGGCTTCAAACGCCGTCACCGCGCCGGTTTCGACCAGGTTCACCGTGCAGCCGCCGAAGCCGCCGCCGGTCATGCGCGATCCGTACACGCCCGGCAAACCGGTGGCCGTGTCCACCAGAAAGTCCAGCTCCTCGCAACTTACCTCGTAGTCGTGCTGGAGGCTGCGGTGCGAGCCGACGAACAGGCGGCCCATCCCGGCCAGGTCGCCGCCGCGGCTGGCCTCCATGAACGCCTCGACGCGCTCGTTTTCGCTGGTGACGTGCGCGGCGCGCCGGAAAACCACAGGGTCCATCTCGGCCTTCCATTCGTCCAGTTCCTGGCGGCGGACGTCCCGCAGGCTCCCGGCCTCGGGCCGGTGGCGCTGGATCACGGCCACCGCCTCGCCGCACTCCCGCACCCGTTCGCGATACGCCGACGAGCCGAGTTCGTGCTTCACCATGCTGTTGACCGCGACGATCTCCACGTCCGCCGGCAGTACGGCGTACTCGCGTTCGAGGCTCCGGCAGTCGATCTTCACCGCCGCGCCCTGGCGCCCGAAGATCGAGATGTACTGGTCCATGATGCCGCACGGCATACCGACGAACTCGCGCTCGGCGCGCTGGCACAAGCGGGCCAGGTCGAGATTGCCGATGCCGCGACCGCCCAACAGCGCCAGCGCGGTGGATACCTCCAGCGCCGCCGAGGAGCTCAGCCCGCCGCCGGTGGGCACCGTGCTGCCGACCAGCAGGTCGCACGCGGAACCGGCGTATCCGGCGCGCACCAGTTGCTGCGCCACGCCGAAGACGTAGTCGCTCCAGTCCTTCGCCGGGAGGGCCCCGGCCAACTCCGCCACCGGAATCTCGCGCGTCAGGCCCAGGTTCACGGAATAGACTCGCAACATGCCGCCGGCGGCCGGCGCCACGGCCGTGAAACAGGCCAGTTCCAGCGCGATGGGCAGCACGAAGCCAAGGTTGTAGTCGGTGTGCTCCCCGATCAGGTTGATGCGGCCGGGAGCGCGGTACAGGCTCGGCGCGGGCGCCTGCGGGAACCGCTGGGAAAAAGCCTCTACGAAGCTCGACGGGCTAACCACAGAAGAATGCCTCCAAATGCCACCGTGAAAATTCCGGCATAGAGATTGATGTTGATGGCCGTCAGCGGCGCGCGGGCGTTGGGTGACACAATCCCGGTGATCACCAGTAACGCGCCCAGCAGCGCGAAAAACCATCCCGAGGGCTTTCTCAGATCCATATCCTGCGCGCTCCTACCAGAAGATTACGTTCAGCACCAGGCACGCCGACAGTACGATCGCGCCCAGCAGCCAGGGTTTCTCGTGCCACGGCAGATCGCCCAGCTTGGGCATTTCCGTGCAGCCCCAGACCAGGCCGGTCAGTTGGTCCACCGGTCTCGGTCTTGTGATCATGCTCACCAGCCAGGTGACGGCGAGGCAGACCGTGAAAGCGAAGATGGCGATCCAGAAGTTCTGCGCCATCGACGACGGGAAGGTGTGGGTGACGCCGATCCAGCCGCCTTTGCCCTCGGCCAGAGTGAGCCCGTGGGTGGCCGCCGCGGCCGCGGTTCCGGCCAGCATGCCGGTGAAGGCGCCGTGGCCGGTGGCCCGCTTCCAGAACATGCCCAGCAGGAAGGTGGCGAACAGCGGCGCGTTGACGAAGCCGAAGACCAGTTGCAGCAGGTCCATGATGTTGTTGTACAGCGTGGCCAGGAAGGCCGCGCCGATGGACAGCGCCACGCCCGCGATGGTGGTCATCCGCCCTACCAGCAGGTAATGCGAGTCGGGGGCGCCCTTGCGGATGTAGCTCTGGTAAATGTCGTAGGTCCACACGGTGTTGAACGCCGTGACGTTGCCCGCCATGCCGGACATGAAGGAAGCCATCAAGCCGGTGAGGCCCACGCCCAGCAGGCCCGAG
>JACQZT010000204.1 GCA_016213755.1 Acidobacteriota bacterium
CCGTAGTGGGCGATGCCGGCCACCACGCCACTCAGGATGCGGCGGTTGCGGGCGGCGTTTTCGGGATCGTCCAGGGGGCCGAAGCGCAGCGCGTCCAGCACCGCGATCGGCCGCGCGCCCATGGTGAAGATGTCGCGCAGGATGCCGCCCACGCCGGTGGCGGCGCCCTGGAACGGCTCGATGAAGCTGGGGTGGTTGTGGGATTCGATTTTGAAGGCGATGGCCCAGCCATCGCCGATATCGATGATGCCGGCGTTTTCGCCCTGGGCATCTTTCGAAAAGACCAGATCTTTTACGCCCGCGCGGCGGGGGTGGGCAACCCGGTCATCTACGTGGGCTCGAAAACCGGCAAGGACGGCATTCACGGCGCCTCCATGGCCTCGGCCGAGTTCACCGAAGAGTCCAAGCAGAAGCGGCCCAACGTGCAGGTGGGCAACCCGTTCATGGAGAAACTGCTGCTGGAGGCCTGCCTGGAAGCCATGCAGACCGGCGCCATCGTCGGGATTCAGGACATGGGCGCGGCCGGGCTGACCTGCTCGACCTGCGAGATGGGCAGCCGCGGCGGCACCGGTATCGAAATCGACCTGCGCCACGTGCCGCAGCGCGAAACCGGCATGACGCCCTACGAGATCATGCTCTCGGAATCGCAGGAGCGCATGCTGCTGGTGGCCCAGAAGGGCCGCGAGCAGGAGGTTTTCGGCGTCTTCCGCAAGTGGGGGCTGGACGCCGTCACGGTGGGCATGGTGACCGGCGACGGCATGATGCGTGTCAAGGATCACGGCGTGGTGGTGGCCGAGATTCCCAACCGCGACCTGGCCGACGAAGCGCCCCTCTACGACCGCCCGCACACCCAGCCGCTGCGCACCGTCCCGATGGGAGCGCCGCCTTTCGCCTCGCGGGATCTCGGCGCCGACCTGGTGGCCGTGCTTTCCTCCGGCGACGTCTGCTCCAAGCGCTGGATCTGGGAGCAGTACGACTACATGGTGCGCACCAACACCACGCAAGGCCCCGGCGGCGACGCCGCCATCCTGCGCATCAAGGAAGCCGGCTTGTCCATCGCCATGGCCCTGGACGGCAACGGCCGCTACTGTTACCTCTCGCCGCGCGAAGGGGCGCAGTTGATGGTCGCCGAGTGCTGCCGCAACCTCTCGGTGGTGGGCGCCCAGCCCGTGGCCGCCACCAACAACCTGAACTTCGGCAACCCCGAGCGCCCCGAGATCATGGCCCAACTGGTGGAGGCCATCGAGGGCATGGCGGACGCCTGCGCCTTCTTCGAGACGCCCATCACCGGCGGCAATGTCAGCCTGTACAACGAAACCCTGGGCGAGCCTGTTTTCCCCTCCCCGGTGCTCGGCATCGTGGGATTGCTGCCGACCGAAAAGCCGGTGACCATCGACTTCAAACAGCCCGGTCGCGCCGTGATTTTGCTGGGCGGGCTGGGCGAGGCGGACGAAGTGCGCTTCGGCGGCACGCAGTACGCCAAGGCGGTGCTCAAGAACCTGTGGGGCCTGCCGCCGGCGCTGGACATGGAGCACGAGAAGCGCGTCCAGGCGGCCATGCGCGAAATCGCCCGCTCCGGGTTGGTCGAATCGGCTCACGACGTGAGCGACGGCGGCCTGGCGGTGGCGCTGGCGGAATGCTCGTTCGGCCCGGCCGGCGCGGGCGCCGATGTGGATCTCGACTCCGGCCTGCGCGCGGAGTTGTTGCTGTTCCACGAAGGCCCGTCGCGCATCGTCCTCTCGACGGCGGATGCGGAGCCGGTCCGCAGGATCGCCGCCGCCCACGGCGTGCAGGCCATCCAAATCGGCGTTACCGTGAAAGAGGAACTCAGAATCCGGCAGCGCGGCCGGCTGCTGATCGATCGGCCGGCCGGCGCACTGCGGACCGCCTGGGAGGGAGCCCTGGAGAAGGCGTTACATGCCTAAACCGCGGTTCGACAAATTCCGCGAGGAGTGCGGCGTCTTCGCGGTCTACGGGCACCCGGAGGCTGCCAACCTGGCCTACCTGGGTCTCTACGCGATGCAACATCGCGGGCAGGAATCGGCCGGGATCTCTTCCAGCGACGGAAGCACGATCTACACTCACAAGAGCATGGGTTACGTGGCCGACGTCTTCCCCCCGGAACGGCTAGCCCTGCTGCAAGGCCCCTCGGCTATCGGCCATACGCGCTACTCCACCGCCGGCGACACGGTGGTAGCCAACGCGCAGCCCTTTTCGGTGTCCTGCAACAAGGGGCGCATCGCCGTGGCGCACAACGGCAACATCACCAACGCCCCGGAGTTGCGGCGGTCGCTGGAACAGGACGGTTCTATCTTCCAGGCTTCCAGCGACACCGAGGTCATCTTGCACCTGGTGGCGCGCTCGCGCGAGCGCACCATGGCCGGCGCGCTGCGCGAGGCGCTGCTCGAGCTGGACGGCGCTTTCTCGCTGGTCTTCCTGGCGCAGGACCGCGTCATCGTGGCGCGCGACCCCAACGGTTTCCGCCCCCTGGCCATGGGGCAGATGGAGCTGTCCGGCGGCCGCATCTGCTACGTCTTCGCCTCGGAGACCTGCGCCTTCGACCTGATCGGCGCGGTGTACCTGAACGACGTCGAGCCGGGCGAGATGGTGATTGTCGGCCCGGAGGGCATGACTCGCCAGCAATACGCCCCGCCGCGGCAGCGTTCGCACTGCGTTTTCGAACACGTCTACTTCTCGCGGCCCGATTCGTTCGTTTTCGGCCGCGCGGTGCAGGAGTCGCGCGAGATGCTGGGCCGCCTGCTGGCACGCGAACACGCCGTGGAGGCCGACCTGGTGGTTCCGGTGCCGGATTCGGGCGTGGCCGCCGCGCTGGGCTACGCCCACGAATCGGGCATCCCGTTCCGCCACGCGCTGATCCGCAACCACTACGTGGGCCGCACCTTCATCGAGCCTTCGCAGGCCATCCGCGATTTCGGCGTCAAGCTCAAGCTGAATCCCATTCGCGCCCTGATCGAAGGCCGGCGAGTGATTCTGGTGGACGACTCGATCGTGCGCGGCACCACCAGCCGCAAGATCGTGCGCATGGTGCGCGGCGCCGGCGCCCGCGAGGTGCACCTGCGCATCTCCTGTCCGCCCACCGTCTCGCCCTGCTTCTACGGCGTCGACACGCCCAGCAAGAAGGAACTCATCGCCGCCAACAACACGGTCGAGGAAACCCGCCGCTTCGTGGAAGCCGACTCGCTCGGCTACCTCTCCCTGCCCGCCCTGCGCCGCGCCGTGGGCGACGAAGAGAAGCACGACTACTGCTACGCCTGCTACACCGGCGGCTACCCCACCGAACTGGTCTGCATCGAGGACCTCATCCGCGCCAAGACCCGCCGTTAATTCGGTGACAGGCTACTCTTTCCCCAATTTCGGCCTTGCTCGGCCCGATGATTCTAAAGAGCTTGTCAAATCGAAATCGGAGATCGAGCGGCCCGCAAACGGTTTCAATTGGGGAAAGAGTAGCCTGTCACCGAATTAGCGGGTATGCTGGGGGGAGAATTGGAATGCCTGCTCGGATCGCTTCTTCCGCCCAAGCTGTGCCTTACTCGCGCGTGCGCGAACTGGCCGAACTGGCCATGCGCATGGACGCCGAAACCGCAGACCCGGGAGAAAAGGTCCTGCGCCTGTATTTCGGCGAGTCGAACATTCCCACTCCCGAGTTCATCCGCCGCGCGGCCAGGAAGGCCATGGCCGACGGTTACCTGCGCTACACCGAGAACGCGGGGCTGCTATCCACGCGCCGCGCGCTGGCGAGCCACTACAGCGAGATGCACGGCGTCGAGCTCGATCCGGAATCCGAAATCGTGGTCACCGCCAGCGGAGTGCAGGCGCTCAACACGGGCATTCGCATCACCCTCGATCCGGGCGACGAAGCGCTGGTGCTGACGCCGGCCTGGCCGAACGGCTCGGCCATTGCGCGCTATTCCTGCGCCACGCCGGTCGAGATTCCGCTGGCGCTTTCCGGCAACCGCTACGAGATCGACTTCGACGCCCTGGAGCGCGCCGTCACCCCGCGCACGCGCACGCTGATCTACACCTCGCCCTCGAACCCGCTGGGCTGGACCGCCACCGAGCGCGACCAGGAGCGGCTGCTCGAATTCACCCGCCGCCACGAGCTCTGGCTCCTGGCGGACGAAGTCTACGAGCGGCTCTACTACCCGCGGGACGGCCGCCCGCTGGGCACGCCCGCGCCCTCCATCCTGCGCCAGGCCGCGCGCGAGGACGCCGTCATCGTGGTGCAGTCGTTCTCCAAGAGCTACTGCATGACGGGCTGGCGCGTGGGCTGGCTGGTGGCGCGCCGCGACCTGGCCGCCAAGGCCGCCGAGCTCAACGAAATCGTCGTCTCCTGCGCCTCCGGTTTCGCTCAGCGCGCGGCCGAAACCGCGCTCCTGCGGGGCGAATCCTCGATCCGCGAGATGCTCGCGCGCCTGAAAGAGAGCCGGGATTTCTGCCTCGCCGCGCTGCGCAGGATGCCTGGCGTCACGGCGCCCGAACCCGAAGGCGCCTTCTACGTCTTCCCGCGCATCGAGGGCCTGACCGATTCGTTCGACTTCTGCCGCCGCCTGCTGGTGGAAACCAAGGTGGGTATCGCCCCCGGCGGCGCCTTTGGAGCCGGAGGCGAAGGCTCTCTGCGCATCTGCTACGCCTCCGACCGGCCGCTGCTGGAGACGGCCATCGCGCGGCTGGCGAGGTTCCTGGAAAAATGAAACACCTCAGCTTTGACATCGAAATCGCCGACCAATTCGACCTCCGGCCGGGCGAGGACCTGCTGAAGTACGCGCCGTTTCACATCTCCGTGGCCGCCACGGTCGAGGCAGAAGGAGACGCGCGGCTGTGGTACACCGACGGCGCCGGCGGCAACCCCGCCCTGACGATGGACCGGAACAAGGCCCAGGAACTCCTGGCCTTCCTCGCGGACCGGCAGAAGCAGGGATTGCGGCTGTTCGCCTGGAACGGGCTGGGGTTCGATCTGCGCTGGATCGGCCACAACGCCCAGGACATGGAAACCGCCGCCGGCGTGGCGCTGAACCTCTACGATCCCATGTTCCAGTTCTTCAACCAGCGCGGCTTCCCCGTGGGCCTGGCCGCGGTGGCCCAGGCCATGGGCGTGCAACAAACCAAGCTCATGGATTCGGCCGACGCTCCGCGGGAGTGGAACCAGGGCCGCTACCAGCGCGTGATGGAATACGTCACCGGCGACTGCCAGATCACCAACCAGGTAGTGGCGGCCATCGCCCGCGAGAAGCGCGTCTCGTGGCGCACCAAGAAAGGCACGCTCAGCTACGAACCCATGCCCCGCTTCAAAACCGTGGCCGAAGTGCTCAAAGATCCCGAACCCGACCAGTCCTGGATGGCGCCGGGCGGCGGGATGCGGCGGAGCAAGTTCACCGAGTGGCTGCCGCCGGCCGTGGTTCGCCAGTTCACCAGTTCACCACCGCAATCGCGTAAACCTTAACCTCCGGGACCGTAAAGACCGCTTCGGGTCCGCTCTGCGCGGCCTTCAGCGGCGCGATCGCGCCGCCGGAATCGGGCGAGCAGAGGCTCACCTGCTTCACCGCCGCCCCTTGCGGCAGGCGGCAGCGCACTTCCACTGCGGCGATCAAGGGCTGGTTCTTGTGGTTGTAGTTCACCAGGTGGACCATGGCGCGGCGCTTCTCGGGCTGCGTCACCAGGTTGCCAACCAGGAAGGCCGGGCCCGCGACGCTCGCCGGCAGCTCGTCCTTCGCCAGCCAGCGGATCGCCTCCTCCGCTTCCTGCCAGTTCCGGGGCAGCTTCCAGAAGCGCGAAGCGATCTCGAAGAAATTGCCCTGCTGCGGCATCGGGCCGTCGAAGCGCAGGCCGGGAAGATAGACCACGCGCCCCGGCCGGACCTCCTTGCGCACGGGCGCGCCGGCCAGATCGCTGCTTTGCACGGTCTCCTCGTACCCGCGGGCAGGCCTCTGTCCCTCCACCAGCCCCGCCAGGCCTGGCTCGACGCGCAGTCTTCTCCATTCGTCGTACAGGCCCGCCTGTCCGGTGGCGAGCAACCCGCCGCCCCGCGCGACAAACCCGCGCACGGCCTCCAGTTGGCGATCCGACAGGCATTCGGAATCCGGGAGAATCACGACCTTGTACTTCGACAGGTCTTCGAGATGCTCGTCGAAGATTAAGTCGAAGGGGATGCGCGCCTGGATCAGCGTCTGCTCCATCAGGACCGCGCTCAGTTGCGCGCGCGCGTGGTTGTAAGTAATCGATGCGTGAGAGCGCAGCAGCGCCACGTTGCCCGCGTCTTTGGCCCCCGTGAACAGCTCTCGGTGCTTGCGATAGAAGGCGATGTAGTTCGACATTTCCGGCCGCAGCGGATGGCTGCCCGCGAAACCGACGGTCTGATTGAAGGCCAGGCACTCGGCCATTGCCACCGGGTCGCCCGCGATGTAGGTGAACAGGATGTTCCGGAACGCGCGCGCCAGTTTGTAGCTGCGGATCTTCGAGATCAGCCGGCCGTCGGGCAGGTAGCCCGGCAGGTTTTCCTCTTCGGTCCAGAAGACCTGAGTGGATTTCAGAATGCGCGCGTGATCGATGCCCGCCGTCCAGGCCCGGTTGCCGCCGGTGATGCCGTGCGGGTTCACCTCGATCACCACCTCGGGGTTCAGCGATTTGGCGTACAGCGCCATCTGGCGCAGGGCATCGGCCATAAACTGGCAGCGATACTCGATCCACTCCTGGATCGCCGGATCGTAGATGATCTGCATCCGCTCGGGCGGGTTCTGGCGGTTCCACTGCGGCGGATTCACGTGCTCCACGTTCTCGAAGCCGAAGCGTTCCTTGCGCTTCGCCGGCGGATACTTGGCCTTCAGGTACTCGCGAAAGCCGCGCACGCAGGTCTGGTCGTGGCAGGAATCCGGCTCCGCGTTCAGATCGAAGTTGTCGAAATGAATGAAGTCGGTCTTGACCTCCTCCACGGCGTAGCGCACGATCTTTTTCAGGTACTCGAGATACTCCAGATTGGCGAAGCAGGGCCGGTAGCGGAAGGACTGCTGGTAGCCGTAGCGGAGCAGAATGGGCAGGCCCAGGATATCGCGCTGAATCCAGTCCTTTGCGCGCGGCTCCTCGGCGAAGAAGGTTTCGTACATCATCGTGTTCCACTGGATGTAGCTGTCCACCTTCAACCCGTGGCGGTGGGCGATTTCGGCCGTGCGCCGGGCGTCCTCCATGTCGGGCTTTTCGGCCGCCATCCCCATGCCCTTGTAGAGGTGCGTGTGGAACACCTCCACGCCTTGCTCCTTGAGCTTGCGGATGACTTCTTCGCTCCGATTGCGTTCGTAGGTCTGGCGCGCGTCCAGGCGCTGGCCGCCGCGCCGCACCACGAAAGTGTAGGGTTCGTGAGAGCCTCCGGCGTCGATGATTCCGTTCTCGATCCAGCGCGCTTTGGGCACGGGAGGCTGGGCAAAGGCCGCCACAATTCCGAACAGGGCAAGAAGTATTCCTCGCGGCATGGCTCTGTGATTCTACCGAATGTTGTAGCTTAACTTACATGTTCACGATCCGAGCCGTCCTGCTTGTCCTGCTTGCCGCTGCCGGCTGTTCCCGCCCGCCCCAAACCGCCACCGCTCCGCGCGCCGCCTGGCTGCAAAACGAGCCGCTGGTGATTGTCGGCAACTGGGACAGCATGCCCATCTTCCAGCGCCGCCGCGGCGGCCAACCCGCGGACCACGACGAGAGCTACCGCAAGGAGCACACCGAAGAAGCCGTCCTCAAGCTGAAAGACCTCGGCGTCACCATGGCCGTCCTGCACTTCTACAAAGGCTTCGGCCTGGCGGCGGAGAAGGAGCACATGGAGGACGCCCGCAAGCTCGCGGCCCTGTGCAAAAAGCACGGCCTGCGCGTGGGCGTCTACGTCGGCAGCACCATCGCCTACGAAACGTTTCTGGCCGAAAAGCCCGAGGCGCAGGAGTGGTTCGTGACCCGCTACCTGGGCCGGCCCGTCACCTACGGCGACCAGGTGTTCCGCAAGCGAGTCTATTTCATGCACCCCGGCTATCGGGAGTACATGAAGCGTGTGCTGCGAATTGCCGTCCAGGATCTGAAGGCCGACCTGATCCACTTTGACAACACCAGCCTGCAAGCCCGTCCCGAGATCTTCCTGCACCCGCAAGCGGTGACGGATTTCCGCGCGTTTCTCAAGCACAAGTACCCGCCCGAGACGCTAAATCAGCGGCTGGGATTCTCCGACGTGCGGTTCGTCGAACCGCCCGAGTTCGACCGGCCCATGGTCACCATCACCGATCCGATCTTCCAGGAGTGGGCGGATTTCCGCTGCCATCAACTGGCCGCCTACTACGAAGAGATGGGAGCGTACATCCGCGGGCTGAACCCCGAAGTGGCCGTCGAGAACAACCCGCACTCCGGCATCTCGGGCCGCAACACGGTGTGGCAGGAAGGCGTCGACTATCCCCGCCTGCTGCGCCCGCTGGACGTGGTGTGGACCGAAGAAGGGAACCCTGCCGGCATCGACTCCAACGGAATTCTGGTTTCCAAAATCCGCACCTACAAGATGGGCGCCCTGCTGAAGAACCGCATCTTCACCTACACCGGCGGAGCGCGCAACGGCAAGTTGGCCATGGCCGAGGCGATGGCCTACAACCGCATGACCCTGGGCATGGTGGGAGGCATGCTCGCCGGGGAACAACTGGCCCCGGACCAGCGCAACTACGTCCGCTTCTACCGCAACAACTTCGAATACTACCGGGATGTGGAGAGCCGCGCCGAGGTCGCCGTGCTGCACTCGTTCGCCAGCATGGCCTACAGCAACGACCAGCCCTGGCTGAGTTCCATGCTCTTCGAGCAGGCGCTCATCCAGAACCGGATTCCATTCGACATCGTCTTCGACGAGAACCTGAAGGATCTCTCCCGGTACCGCGTGCTGGTGCTGGCCGGCCAGGAGTGCCTGTCGGACGAGCAGTTGGGGCTGATTCGCGGCTTCGCCGGCCGGGGCGGCGGAGTGGTGGTCGCCGGCGACTCGGCGCTCTACGATCAGTGGCGTCGGTGCCGGCGCGAGTCCGGCTTGAAGGATCTGAAGGCCGTGACCGTGCCCAGCGTCGAACCCGCCGTGGAAAAGCCGCCCGCGGCCGCCGCCACCAGCCAGTACTGGAAACTGCCGCTGAACTGGCAAGCCCTGATCGCGGCCGTGCGGCAGGCGGCGGGCGGGCGCCTGTCCGCCGAAGTGACCGCCCCGCCGGCCGTAACCGCGGAGGTGCTCGAGCAGAAGCAGAAGCGCAGGCTGCTGGTGCACCTGGTCAACTACCATGCGCCCCCGGTGCGCGACATCGGGGTGAGCCTGAGTCTGCCGGCCGGAAGCGCGGCCGGCAAAGTCGCGCTCCTTTCGCCGGACCATGAAACCTCCTCGGCGGACGGCACGTGGAAGAACGACCGGTTCGAGTTCACCGTGCCGGCGCTGAAAACTTATTCCCTGGCCGTGGTCCAGTTGAAATAGGATAGAGGAACCATGTCCCGATGGCTTGCATTACTCGCGAGCGTGGGCTTGCTGAGCGCCGCCTCCGTTCGTGTGCGGCACCAGGTCTTCCCCGGCCTGCACCAGATGGACGGTATCTGGGCGGCCCTGCTGGCCGCCAGCGACGGCAAGGTCTACGCCGGCCTCGCCTATCATGGCGGCGACGGCCACATGGTGTACTTCGACTCCAAAACCGGTCGCGTGCACGATGTGGGCAATCTGACCGAACTCAGCGGCGAATCGCAACTGCGGCGCGGGCCGCAGTCCAAGATCCACGCCCGGTTCGGAGAAGGAACCGACGGCCGCATCTACTTCGGCACGCACGGCGGCCACTGGTGGAACTACGCCCGCTTCGCCACCAAGGAAGGCTACCCCGGAGCGCACTGGATGGCCTTCGATCCCAAGACCGGCCGGGTGGAGGATTTCGGGCTTGGAGTCCCCAACCAGGGCGTCAACACCGGGGCCTACGACCCGCTCTTTAACCGCATCTACGGGCTCACCCACCCCAAGGGTGAGTTCGTCTATTACGACGTGAAGACCCGCAAGGCGGTCAACAAGGGCCGCATCAACAACTGGGAGTCCATTTGCCGCACGCTGGGTATCGACGACCGGGGCAACGTCTACGGCAGTTTCGGCCAGGGCCAGATATTCAAGTACGATCCGCGCGGGGATGCGATTGAGGAGCTGGCCGGGCGCCTTCCCATCCGGGCCCAAGGCATCTCGCTCGGGCGCGACTACGACAAGTCTGAGACCGCCTGGCGTACTGTGGTGTGGGATCCCAAAACCCGCCAGTTTTACGGCATCGAGGAAAGCGCGACCATTCTGTTTTCGTTCCGGCCGGAAACGCTGGCCATCCAACGCCTGGGACAGTTGGCGATCCCCGCCTTCGCCGAGCGCCGCGACGTGCCCTACGCCACCCTCAGCCTGACGCTGGGCCGGGATCGCAAGCTCTACTACGGCGCCGCCGGGCGCGAGTTCGATTACGGCGGCAGCGCCGGCGTGGCCGCCGCGCACCTCATCACGCACGACCTGAACACCGGCAAAACCGAGGACCTGGGCGAGATGCTGCTGGAGGACGGCCGGCGCGTCCTGGGGACCAACGGCGCCGACACCGGCCCGGACGGGACCATATACTTCGTGGGCGCCATCGAAGTCCGCCCCGAAGCCGGAAAGCCGATCGAGAGCGCCGGCAAGATCGGCGGCGTGGACTATCGCCTGGCGCTGGTGATCTACAAGCCATGACCCGAACCTGCCTCATACTGCTCTTGGCGTGCGCCGTCCTCTCGGCCCAGCGCACCGAGGAATACGACCGCTCGGTGGTCAGTCAGGTGCGCATCGACCTGCGCGAGCTG
The DNA here is from genome assembly GCA_016213755.1 of Acidobacteriota bacterium. Taxonomy (GTDB): domain Bacteria; phylum Acidobacteriota; class Terriglobia; order Bryobacterales; family Bryobacteraceae; genus JACQZT01. The sequence continues at coordinate 10,849 of JACQZT010000204.1, forward strand.
GGCTATCCGCCGGCCGACGTCATCCCATCCGATGAATCCGCCGTGCGCAGCCTGACGGTGGCGCCCAGCGGCGTGCTCTACGGCGCCACCAGTGGGAAGCGCAGCCACCTCTTCACGCTCGATCCCCTGCACGGCTACGTCGTGCCCCTGGGATTTCTCAAGGGAGTGACTGCGGTTCACCGCTCGCTGGTGGTTTCCGAGGCGGGCGACGTCTACATCGGCGCCGGAGACGCGGATGGACGCTTGCTCAAGTACACGCCCCGGCGGGTGAGGGCGATCCGTGTGGATGCCGCGCTGGAGGTCGCCGACCTCGGCGCGCCGGCGGCGGGGGAAGGCATCTTCTGTTTGGCCATCGACCGCCCGCGCGGGGTGATCTACGGTTTAAGCTCTCCGAACGGGCAGTTCTTTAGCTACTCGATTGCCGGCGCGAAGTTTACGCTGCACGGAAGGGTAGCCGAGCGCCGCATCCCCGGCGAGAAGTTCGAAAACGAAAAGGCCATCGGCCGCGCCATCGCGGTGTCGGAAGACGGCGGCGTATTCACTTCGGGTGAGAACGGCGCGCTCTATCGCTTCGATCCCGGCAAGCAGCAACTCGAGAAACTGCCGCTCAGCGTGCCGTCGGTTCCCGGCCGGGAAGCCTATAACCGCGTGGACGCGTTTGCCTGGGGATCGCGAGACACGCTCTACGGCGGCACGTCCGACGGCTATCTGTTCCGCTTGAACACCAAAGCCCGCCGGCTCGACAACCTGGGAAAACCGCTCAACCAGTACCGCATCCGGGGCTTGGTCTGGAGCCCCAACGGCAAGCTCTACGGAGTGGGCGGCGACGACGACGAGATGGCGCGGCTGTTCTCCTTCCGTCCCGGCGGCACTTACGAGTTGCTGGGCATGGTGGACGTCAACCGCCGCCCATTCTACGCCTGGCAGGCCTACGTCATCGACGCGCTGGCCATCGGCCTGGACGGCACCATCTACCTGGGCCAGGCCGAACGCAAATCCAAACTCTACCTCTACCACCCCACCCCCTAAAACCAGGGACAGTACACTCAATACACCATTTTCTCGAGATCACGTGGGGCCAGGAAATGGTGCATTGAGTGTACTGTCTCCGGTTTTCAGGTATTCCTGGACGGTGTAGAAGGTGCGGGTACGGTACAGGCGGCCCTGGTCTTCCACCGGTTCGCTCCAGTTGTAGTCCCAGGAGTCGCCGGTGCGCCGCATCCAGGCTTCGATCCGCTGGTCCATTTCTTTGACCAGCGAGGCCGCGGCGGGGTCGCCGGCCAGGTTGTCCATCTGGTACGGGTCCCGGTCGAGGTCGTACAGCACCCAGGGCTTGTTCCGGAAGCGGGCGTACATGTGGCGGCGGGTTCGGACGCCGCGCCAGCCGTCCGGGGTGCCGTCGCCCTGGTACGGTCCGAAGATCTGGAAAAAAGCCGAGTCCGGCCCCTGGCGCGAATCGCCGGTCACCAGGCGGGAGAGGTCCGCGCCCTGCATCTCTTTGGGAACGCGCGCGCCGCACAGGCCCAGCAGCGTGGGCGGGAAGTCGGCGTGCGAGAAGAACGCGTCCTCGGTGCGCCCCGCCTTCACGCGCCGCGAGTAGCGCAGGATGCCGGGCACGCGAATCGACTCTTCCCACGGCTTGCGCTTCAGGCGCAGGCCGTGCGAGCCGAGCATGTCGCCGTGATCGGAGGAGAACAGCACGATGGTGTCCTCGGCCATGCCCAGTTCCTCCAGAGCGGCCGTCATGCGGCCCACCTGGTCGTCGATGGCCGTAATGGCCGCGTAGTAAGCCGCGATCTCTTTCGGCCCCGGCGCGCGGCCGGCGGCCTTCCAGTTCGGGCGCATGGTCAGCCTGGCGGGATCGTACATCCGCATGTACTTCTCGGGCGCGCCGTAGGGGTCGTGCGGCGGTCCCATGAAAATCGAGAGAAAGAAGGGCCGCCCGTCTTTTGCGCTCTCGCGCAGAAAGCCGAGGCCCGCGTCGGTCCACGCCTCGACTTCGAACTTCTTCACCGGGACCGGCTCGGGCGAGTCGCGGAAGTATTGGGTGTTGAAGTGCGCGTGGCTGCACTCGTTGGCGGCCCAGAACTCGAAGCCCTGGCGGCGCGGGCCCGGCGGCACAAAGCCCGGCAGGCGCGGTCCGCCGTCCAGGTGCCACTTGCCGATGAAGCCGGTGCGATAGCCCTCGCCGCGCAGCACCTTGGCGATGGTGTTGCGCGATTCGCGCAGGCGCAGGTCGTTGGCCACCATCCCGTTCGTGTGGCAGTACTGGCCGGTCATGAGGATGGCGCGCGCCGGGCAGCACACCGGCGTGTTGGCCACCGTGTTGCGAAACAGCAGGCCCTGCGAGGCCAGCCGGTCGATCTCCGGCGTGCGCACTTCCGCGTTGCCCATGCACCCGGCGGCCTGCGCCCGCATCTGGTCGGGCAGAATGAACAGAATATTCGGTCGCCGCTCGCGCGGCGCGAACGGGGCCACGCCGGCGGCGGTCACCAGTTGTCTGCGGCTCAACACAGTCTGCGGCATTTGTATATGATACTTCTCGAATGAACCGAAATGCCGTGCTTCTCCTGCTTCTTTCCGCCGGCGCGGGGCTGGCACAGCCGCCGGTGACCGTGGCCGAAGAGACCTTTCACGGCCGCCGCGCGTGGGTGCTTTCCAACGGCCTGATCCGGGTGAGCCTGCTGACCGGCGGCGGCCACATCGCCGAGGTCCGCTTCCTATCCGACGACCCCAAGAAGAACGTGAATCCCATGCGCGTGCCGCACTACCCCACCATCGAGCCGCACCTCTACGATCCCGCACGCCACGACGCCGCTTACGGCGACACGCCGCACAAGCGGCTCTCGAGCGGCTACATGGGCCACCTGTTGTGCTTCCCCTTCTACGGCCCGCCTTCGGAAGACGAGGCCCGCCAGGGACTGGGCAATCACGGCGAAGCGCCCGTGGTCGAGTGGCGCCGGATGAAGACCGGCACGAACTCCGAAGGCGTGACGTTCTGGTACGGCGCGGACCTGCCCAAGACCCAGTTCCGCGTCGAGCGCGCCGTCAGCCTGTCGCGCGGCCAACGCACGGTGCGCGTCGAGGAGTGGGTGGAGAACCTAGCCCGCTTCGACCGCCCCGTCAACTGGATGCAGCACGCCACCTTCGGCCCGCCCTTCGTCGAGCCCGGCCAGACCGCGCTGGATACCTCCGCCGTGCGCGCGGTCGCGGGCGACCGCCTGCCCGACCGCGTTTTCCCTCCCCAGCCGAAATCCGGCGCCTACCACGCGCTGCGCCTGGACCCCGCGCGCGCCGAGCAGTTCTTCACCCTGTACCATCCCGGATATCGCGTGCTTATCGGTTACCTGTTTCCAAGCGAGGGCAGCCCCTGGCTCGCCGACTGGCAGGAGAACCGCCGCAACACGACGTTGCCCTGGAACGGGCAGGTGGTCGCGCGGGGCATCGAATTCGGCTCGACGCCTTACGCCGAAGGGCTGCGCCGGAGCGTCCAGCGCAACTCACTGCTCGGCACGCCCGCCTTCCGCTGGATCGGCGCCCGCCAGCGCCTCAAAATGGAGTTCACCATTTTCCTGGAGGAAATCCCCGCCGGGTTCGGCGGCGTCAAGGACGCGCGGATCGAGAACGGCGTGCCGGTTCTGGTGCCGCGCGACCCGAATGGGCGGCCAGGTACTTGAGCCAGCGCTCGCAGGCGCCCGCGCGGTCGAACTCGGGCCAGGTTTGGGCCAGCTCGGCAATGCGCTCGCCCTGCCGCCGGTCGAGAGTGCGCAAGACGCGGCGCACCTGCGGCGAGCGGCCATTGCCGTTCTCCTCGACCAGCTTGCGCGCGGTCACGCAGTCGTTGATGTCGCCCAGCAGTTGCTGGATGCGGCGCAGCGAGCGAATCATCCGCTCGAACGCCGGCCCGTAAAGCGGCTCGAACAATTCCAGCGTGTAGCGGAAGCGCTTGGTGCGCAGGCGGAAGGCGTGCAGATCGGCCGGCGCGGCGCCGGCGCGAACGGCGTCGCGGCCGGCTTCGAAGTAAGCTCGGGAGGCGCGAGTCAGTTGAGTCCGGACGTTCGAGGTCACGGATTCGGTCTCGTCCCACTTGAACTTCATCTTCTTCATGGCGAACCTACAGACCCAGACGAACGCGCCAGCGCGCGGAGCGGTCCCGCGCCTCGATGCGCTTCAACACCTCCCTGAGTGCACGCACGGCCTCCTCGCGCCGGTCGCTCAGCGTCCGGACGAGCGGCGCGGTCTCCGGCAGGCCGGCTTGCGCGCACAGTTCCATCGCGATGTCGCGGTCGCGCACCGCAGCCGCCAGAGCCAGGATCTCGCTCAACCGGCGCCGCATTTTCTTCATCTCGCGCTCGGGCAGGAACTGCCGGAACACGCGCCCCCCCTGGGTGAAGCGGCGGATTGACACCCGCAGGTCGTGAATCGTTTCGGGATCGTGTGCGCGCGTCGCGCGGTGCATTTGAAACACCATCCGCCCCAGCAGGCTTGACACCTGCCCGGCGGCGAACTGGCGCATGTCGGGCGCCTTACTCCCGATGCCGGCAGCCGCGTACTTGGGCATCTACGTCTATAATATAGAAGTCCTAAGGCAACGTATATGCCCACATTCCAGCCCAACCGATTCCGGGGCAAGCTGATCGTCGTGGAGGGCATTGACGGTTCCGGGAAATCCACCCAGCTCTCTCTTCTCAGCCAGTGGCTTCGCTCGCAAGGCGTGGCCGTGGCCTTCAGCGAGTGGAACTCCTCGCCGCTGGTGCGCGAAACCACGCGCCGCGGCAAGAAGAAAGAGATGTTCACCCCGACAACCTTCAGCCTGATTCACTCCACCGATTTCGCCGACCGCCTGGAACGCTACATCTTTCCCCTGCTCAAAGCGGGCGCCGTCGTCTGCGCCGACCGCTACGCCTTCACCGCTTTCGCCCGCGACGTCGTTCGCGGCGTCAGCCGTCGCTGGGTCCGCAACCTTTACCGTTTCTCCGTCCGGCCGAACCTGGCCTTCTATTTTCGCGTGCCGCTGGAAGTGGCCCTGGGCCGCATTCTCGGCGGCCGCGACGCCATCAAGTACTATGAGGCCGGCATGGATCTCGGTCTCAGCCGCGACGTGGTCGAGAGCTTCCGCCTGTTTCAGGGCCGCATCCTCGAAGAGTACGAGGCCATGGCGGATGAGATGGGCTTTCACGTTATCGACGCCACCGGCTCGATCGAAGAGCAGCAGCGCCAGATGCGCGAGATCGTCCTGCGCGAACTGGGCGACAATCTCCGCGACACGGTTCTGCGGACCGCCACGGGAGAAGGCAATGGCCCCGAAGCAACCGCTTGAGTTCTACAGCGAACCGCTGCCCGGCATCGACACCGCCGAGCTCCAGGGCAAGCTCCTGGTTGTCGAGGGCCCCGACGCCGTCGGGCGCTCGACCCAGGTCCACCGGCTCCGCGCCTGGCTTGAACACCAGGGACATGCGGTGCTGGATACCGGCATGGCCCGCTCGGCGCTGGCCGGCAAGGGCATCCAGCAGGCCAAGGAAGGCAACACGCTGGGCCCCATCACCATGACCCTGTTCTACGCGACCGATTTCGCCGACCGCCTGGAGAACGAGATCATCCCCGCCCTGCGGGCCGGCTTCGTCGTGCTCACCGACCGCTACATCTTCTCGCTCATGGCTCGCGCCCTGGCCCGCGGCGAAGACCGCGCCTGGATCGAACACGTCGCCGGCTTCGCGCTGGTTCCGCACGCGGTTTTCTACCTGCGCGCCGACGTCCCTCATCTGGTCTCGCGCGTGGTGCTCGGCCGCGGCGCCTTCGACCACTGGGAAAGCGGCATGGACATGCGCTTCGGCACCGACATGTACTCGAGCTTCGTCCGCTACCAGGCGCGCATGATCCGCGCCCTGGACCGCATGGCCAAGAAGTACGGCTTCGAGGTCCTGGACGCCAACCGTTCGCCCGACGAGATTTTCGAGGACCTCCAGCGCCGCATCGAGACGCTGTTTC
>JACQZT010000200.1 GCA_016213755.1 Acidobacteriota bacterium
CCCGCGGGGCCTTGAAACTCGCCCGCCAGCTCGACGTCGAAGGGATTGCCGGCGACGGTCGCTCGAAAAACGAAATCGTGCGAGTGATACTGCTCGATGCCGGTGACCGCCAGCAGCATTGCCAGGACCGGTATCATCGCGCCTTCTCAATGATGAGCACCGCTGGCGCGTCCTTAAAGGCCGCGGGCTTGCGCAGCAGGCGCTCGACCGCGGCGCCGCTCAATGCCGGCTTCGCCCGTGCGCCGGTCCAGGTATCGACCCACTCGGCGCGAGCCTTCTCCGGCTGCTCCAGGCCGGTCAGGTTCACCGTGATCTGCGCGCCTTCCAGATAGAACGCGTACGCCTCGCCGGGCAGAGCCAGGCACGGCCCTCCCACCGCCAGTTCGTCGTGCGGATCCATGCGCCAGTAGGGCAGCGAAGAGAGTGTGTCCTTCAGCAACTGGAAGCGCTGCATGCCGGGCGGCTCGGGGTCCGGCTTCACCACGTCCCAGGCGGTGTTGTGGTAGTAGTAAACGCCGTAGCCGCCGGCCAGGTAGATCAGCCAGGCGCGCCGCAACTGTTCCTGCCAGTCGTGCTCAACGCGGTAGCTCGGAATCTTGTCGACACCGCGCTCGTAACCGAATTCCGAATTCAGCACCGGGTAGCGGCGAATGGCGCGGTCAAAGGCAATCATCTCGGGCCAGTGTGTGTGCTGCTGGTCGGTGCGAAAATCGACCGCGCGGTTGAGTTCGGGAGTCCAGTAGAACACGTCGTCGTCGTGCGTGGTGATGAGCCGCCGGTAGGCGTCGTTGGCGCGCACGAACTCCATCAAATGGCGCTGGAGCAAGAGGTCCTTCTCGTTGTGCGCCTCCTTGGAGAAATCCCAGACCACGTTCGAGAAGCCCTGATAGCGCGCCACCACGTAGCGGAAGTAGCGCTCCTCATCCTTGCTCCACTTCTCCGGCCAGTTGACCATCTTGTTGTAGACCTTGATCATGATGTGGGCCACAATGCCCTTCTCGCGCAGGGCTTCCATCATGCCGTCGTAAATCTGGAAGAACTTCGGATTGAGCCGCGAGTGGTCGGGCTTCTCGTTGCTGCCTTCCCAGGGAAAGACCGGCGCGGGGCCCCAGTCCCACTCGTGCTTGCGCTCCGGACTCCAGCTTGTGTCGTGCGCGTAGACGTTGACGATGACGTGGTTGAAACCCCGGCCCGCCATCTGGCCGATGAGCCGGTGCATGAGTGCGCGCTGGGGGTCCTGCATGTCCGCGCCCCACAGCCAGTCCGCCTCGTAGCCCAGCAGGAAGTAGCGCGTGCCGTCCTCGTAGCGGAAATGATAAGGATGCGCGGGGTCCACGCGCAACCCGCCGTGGATGGCGGCGTGGCGGTTGGGCGTGCACGAGATGGCCGTCTCGGCCTTGCCGTCCAGCGCCGCCAGCGACGAGATGGTGCGCATAAACCACTGCCCTTCGAGCGCGGGCGAGAAGCGGATTCTCCACACGCCGCCGCCGTCGTAGAATCCTGGCACGCGGAGGCGCGCGCCGTTGGGGCCGGTGAACTCGGCCTCCAGAGTGACATCGAACGGGTTGCCGACGGCCTGCGCCCCGAACGCGAAATCGTGCGAATGATATTGCTGAATGGCCGTTTCGGCCGTGTAGCCGCAGACATTCACAGCCAGGAAAAGAAGGATTCGCTTCATGAGATGCCTCTGTTACGGAGCCGTTGTTTCAGTGTATCCAGACCGCGACGGAGCCAGAGTTCGTCCTCGCGGACATCGGTTTCCCAGTCGCCCGAACCCGGCGTCCAATTCTCGACGAACAGTTCCGGCGCGGGATTGTGCCGGAAGATGCGCTCGAGGGTGGCGTCCAGGTCGAGCCGGCCCTCTCCCAGCGGCGCTCCGGCGACGCGAAAGCCGAGCTTGTCGCCGTCCACCCGGAAATCTTTCACGTGGTAGCACAGCGCGCGGCTGCCAAGCAGGTCCAAAACCATCTCCGGCGTTTCGAAGTTGCGCAATGAGTTGGCCGTATCCACGCAAAAGCCGATCCGGCCGGCGGGGTATGGGGCCACCGCCTCGGCCAGCACGCGCGAAGGCACGTCGAAGTGGTTCTCGATGGCCAGCCGCGCGCCGCTTCGCTCGATCAGCGGCCAGGCGGCCGCGAGAAAGCGATCCACGTCGGCGCGCTCCGGCGCGCGCCCTTCCTCTTCCTCCAGCACCACCCGCAGCAGGCACGCCGGCAGCGCCGCGGCGCGGTCGAGGTAGCCGCGGAAGACGCCGAGCGCGGTGGTTTTGCAGCCCAGTTGAAGTTCGAGGCCGATGTCGCCGGCGCGCCGCACCACTTCCGCCCATTGGCTCTCACCCAGATCCATGGGCCGCGCGTTCTCGCAGATCTGAAGCACGTCCAGCCCCAAGCCGCGCGCCTGCTCCGCCACCCTCTCGAGCGACGGCGCGCGCGCCCGGTCCAGCAACTGGTATCGAAAACCGAACGTGGTGGTTCCTATCCGCATGCCTATCTGCGCACGGGTTGCCAGGCGGGCATCGAAACGTTGACCCGGTAGTTGGATTCGTTCCAGTCCGGGTTGCGGCGGGGCGCGTAGATGCGGTCGCCCGGGAAGAGGCGGTCTTGCGTGTAGATCCAGACCCGCCGGCTGTCCCAGACCACGATCTCGTCGCGCCGGTCGCCGGTGAGGTCCAGGACGTTGCAGGCCAGGTCCGGGTGGCCGTCGTCGGGGAACATCACCACGCGCCGCAGGTGGCCGTCGATCATGCCGCCTTCCTTCACGCTGGCCGAGAGCATGGCGAACTCCTGCCCGTCGCCGCGCCAGTTCACGGGCAGGATCGGGCTGCCCGAGTGGATCGGCTCGCCCTGCTCGATCACCCGCCCCTCGGGATCGAACAGCGTCACGATGCCCGGGTTGCGCCAAAAGTTGATGCTCATCAGTTGCAGCCCCGCCAGCTCCGGCCGGTACTTGGCCACGCTGGGGCTCTGGGTGTGGCCCGCGCGCACCCGCACCTCGACCTGGCCCTTCAGGTTGCTCATGATGAAGCCTTCGTCGCTGGCGAACATGTAGCTGCGGATGGGGCCCTTCGGATTGCCGCTGAAATTGCCCAGCACGATGCCGTCGGAGTGGTCGCCCACTTGCTCGTCGAGCGACCAGAGCTTCTTGCCGTCTGGCGCGAACATCGAGTAACCGATAACCATCTCCTCGCGGCCGTCGCCGTCGGTATCCAGCGAGTAGGGGAAGTGGCCCGTGTTGCACTGGTTCCACCACAACTGCTTCAGGTTGCTGTCGAAGACCCAGAAAGTGCGGTAGCGGTCCTTGACCACGATCTCGCGCTGCGCCTTGCGTCCCGCGAAGTCGGCGAAATAGATCGAGTCGCCGACCTCCAGCTCGTACGGCCGATCCTTGTTGTCCTTGGGCGCTTCGGGCATCCAAACCCACTTCTTCACCTTGCCGGTCTGGCCCTCCAGGATCTGGATCTTGAAGTCCTTGACCATTACGACCTCGCTGGCCCCGTCGCCGTCAATGTCGTGAATCTGGAAGGGCGTGTCGTTGGCCAGCGTGTCGTTGTAGGGATCCGGGCGGCCAACCTGCCAAAGCACCTTGCCGTCCAGGTTCAAAGCGGTCAGGCAACTGATATGGTCGAACGAGTTTTTGGACGCCTTGCGGACGTTCTGCGCGATGAGCATGTCCAGCTTGCCGTCGCCGTCCAGGTCGCCGAAGCGCACGTTGCGGCCGGCGCCGAAGCGCGGCGTGTCGAATTTCTTCCACAACTTCGGTTTCGGATTCGCGGCGCGCAGCTTCGCCAATTCCGCCTCGCGGGCGGCGATGCGCGCGCGGATCTGCTTCTCGACCCCGTCCGCCGCGCTCACGCGCACGCCGGTGAAGCGGGCCGGGATGTTCGAGGTTACCCCAACCTTGCCTTTGAGAATCTCACCGTCAGTGGCCTCGACCAGCAGCTTGCCGTCGATAAACGCACGAATCTTCGGCCCGTCGTTTTCCACCTTCAGCGTGTAGTAGCGCTTGGAGTCGTAGGCAAATTCGGCCGCGCCCAGCTCTTTCCACTCCGCGATGCGGGTCTTCTTCTCGTAGGGCAGCCGCAGGCGCAGCACCGCCCGGTTGCCGCCGGTGAGGGCGAACAGGTAGTAGTGCCGGTTGGTGCGGTAGCGGAACGCCAGGCCGGCGAAGTTGGCATTGGAGAAGGCGCGCACCTTGACTTCCAGCGTGTAGTCGAACCACTCCGGGTCGCCGGCGATCATGAGCGGATTCATGTTGCGGCCATGCTGCGAGTTGACGGTGTGCTGTTCCAGGTAGGTCTTGCCGTCCTCGTCGCCGCCGGCCCACACGTCGTCGTGGCAAATGGCGTCCTCCCAGGGGGCCACCGGCACTCCGCGGTGCGGCAGGTAGTGATACTCCTGGATGGCGTTGGTCAGTTGCTTGACCGGCTCGGAGAAGATCCGCGGCGGGAAGCGCGAGAAATCGTCGCGAAACAGATCGGCCGCCATGGCCAGCGGCGCCAGCAGAAGGAGAGTCGAAATTCGCAGTCGCGGAGTCATGCTTGGCACAGTGTACGATTCCCGGGCGCACATTTCAAATTCGGACTGCAATGCGTGGCGCCCTTCTTCCCCCGCGCGCAGCTTTCGTGTTCCGTGGCCGCCGGCGTGTGCGTTGTGTTGCGCCCGCAGCATCTGGTATTAGTGACATCTTGGCCGGAGCAACTGCAAGATGCCGGTGCGGCGGGCGCATGGTGCGTGTGCGACGGAAAGGCGTCGAACGCCTGATGTTCTCCGCCGCCTACCGGTGCTTGGGCTGCGAGTTAAGACTTTTGGTCCCCAGGCCAATCCGGCGCTTCTTCTCGCTGAAGTGCCGCTGCCCGCGCTGCTGGGGGGGCGACGTGCACCGTTTTGAGGAACTCGACGAGATCGAGCGGTTGTACAGGAATCCGATCAGCCTGCTCCAGGCGCTGTTCGGAGCGCCGCTCTACTGGTGCCCGTTCTGCCGCTTGCAGTTCTACGATTTCAGGAAGCGCGCCGGCAAAGGGTAGCAGGCACTTCGGCCCGGCGACTCCGCGGTGAGCATGCTTTTGCGGTGAATGAGTGCGGAGCGGTCCGTCCGGCTTGCGGCCGAATTCCTAATGCGACTCCGGCATCTGATATACTCGCCTCCGAAAGCGGGAGTGATCCAATGCGACCTCGATCATTGCTGTTCTGTATCCCCTTGCTGGCCGCCGCGGCGGCCGCTCAAGATCTCAAGCCCATCGAATTGCCCAAGCCTCAGACCGAAGGCGGAATGCCTCTGATGCAGGCGCTGAAGGCGAGAGCCTCCGCGCGGGAGTTCAGCGCGGAAAAGCTCCCGCCCCAGACGCTTTCAAACCTGCTGTGGGCCGCCTGGGGAGTCAACCGCCCGGACGGCCGGCGCACGGCTCCTTCGGCCAGCAACCGGCAGGAGATCGACATCTACGTCGCGCTTCCCGAGGGCCTGTTCCTGTACGACGCCAAGGCCCACCAGTTGCAGCCCGTTGTTGCCGGGGATCTTCGCGGTAAGACCGGCAGCCAGGCCTGGGTGAGCGAGGCGGCCCTCAACCTGGTTTACGTGGCCGACTACGCCAAAATGGGGAAGGGTTCCGACCAGGACAAGGCTCCGATGGCGGGCGCCGACACCGGCTTCATCAGCCAGAACGTCTACCTGTACTGCGCTTCCGAGGGCCTGGCGACGGTGGTCCGGGCCGGCGTGAACCGGGACGCTCTGGCCCCCGCCATGATACTGCGCCCGGAGCAGAAGATCGTCCTGGCGCAAACCGTAGGCTTTCCGAAGAAATGATGTAGAATACCGAGAGTCCTTCGGGACGATTGGGAGGGCGTACGGATGTCTGGGGTTCGTGCAGCTCGTCTTGTTCTTTTTCTTTCCGCCGGGATGCTCGCCGGCGGCCTGTGGGCGCAAACGGCGGGAACCGGGACCCTGGTCGGAACGGTGACCGACACCACCGGCGCGATCGTCGCCGGCGCCAAAGTCAGGGTCGTCAGCGTGGAGACGTCCTTTGTTTCCGAAACCGTAACCTCGCCGGAAGGCTCCTACTACACGCCCTACCTGGCGCCCGGCGTCTACCGCCTGACGGTGGAAGCGGCCGGCTTCAAGCGCCACGTGCGCGACGGCATACAGATTCGCACCTCGGAGGTTCCGCGCGTCGACGTGCAGCTCGAAGTGGGCGCGCTCACCGAAAGCATCAACGTGACTGGAGCGCCGCCGCTGCTGGAGACCGAAACATCTTCCTCGGGCCAGATTCTCTCGGGCGACGTGTTGCTGAAGATCCCCCTGTCGCAGAAGCGCTCCATCCGCATGATGTACTACTACCCGGGCACCAGCTCCATGAGCGGTTACCACGTGCTCGGACAGCGGCAAAACATGATCGGCTACACGGTGGACGGCGTAAACGGAAAGGAGCCCGGCACGCAGAGCGTGGGCGGAACCGACGACCAGATCTCGACCACGCAGGACGCCTTCGAGGAAGTGAAAGTGCATACCACTGGCGTGCCGGCCGAGTACGGGCACGCGGCGGGCGGGCTGATGTCGATCGTTTTCAAGTCCGGCGCCAACCAGTTCCACGGATCGGGCGAAGACCGCTACATCGGCAAGACCATGATCCACCGCTCCTATCTTGAACAGTTGCGGTCCACCAACCCTTTCACCTACCACGAAACCAGTTTTCTGGGCACCGGCCCGGTTCTGCTGCCGAAGGTCTATAACGGCCGCGACCGCACTTTCTGGCTGTTCGGCTGGGAGCGCCACCGCGAAATCGGGGGCACCACCGCGGCGCGGACGGCCGTTCCCACCGCCGGGATGTACAACGGCGATTTCTCGTTCGGCGGACAAACCAGCCCGCGTCCGCTGCCGGTCTACAATCCGTTCACGACCCGGCAAGAGGGCGCCAACTGGCTGCGCGATCCATTCCCCAACAACGTGATCCCCAAGAGCCTGTTCGACCCCGCTGTGCTGAAGTTCCTGGCCAAGAACCCTTTCACGGCGCCCAACCAGGCTGGAATCCCCAGCGCGACCGGCCCCGCCGAAAACCTGGTCATGAACCAGGAGAAGCGGATCCGCCGGACCCGCATGGACATCAAGATCGACCACCAGTTCACCCCCAGTCACAAGGTCTTCGGCCGCTACTCCGAGGCGCGCCACCGGGCCTGGAAAGGCGACTACCAGGCGCAGTTCGCCTGGCGCGAGATCGACCCCAACGCGCAGTTGGCGCCGGTCGACCAGCGGAACGTGGTTTTCTCGGACATGATGATTCTCGGCCCTACGATGAACAACGAGCTTCGAGCCGGCTACAACCGCCGCGCCCGTTTCGAGACGGCCCTCACCAAGGACCAGGACTGGGCAAAACAGCTCGGCATCCCCAATGTCGCCGGCTCCACCTTTCCGAACTTCAACATCGGCTTCGGGCTGAGCGGATTGTCGAGCTTCCAGAACGTCGGCGACGACTTCACTCTCCAGGACAACTTCACCCGCATCAGCGGCAAGCACGCCGTCAAGCTGGGGTACGAACTGATTCGCACGCGCTACAACGCCACCGTGGCGGTGCTCCCCAGCGGCACTTACAACTTCGGCGGGACCAATGCGCCCTTTGTCCCCAACACGGGCCAGACCTTCGCTTCGTTCCTGCTGGGGACCGTCACCAGCGCCACCTACACCCAGAGTTTCGCCAGTTGGCTGCCGCGCTGGTGGTCGCACCAGTGGTACATCCAGGACGACTGGAAGCCGCGCAGCGGACTGACGCTGAACCTGGGCCTGCGCTGGTCCTACGAGAGCCCGTTTCAGACCAAGTACGGACAGAACTCGCAATACGATCCGGCGGCCAAGGATCCGATCACGGGGCGGACCGGCGCCATTGGTCACCAGCCCGGACCCTTCGCCAAGAAGGACTTGAATAACTTCGCGCCGCGCGTAGGACTGGCCTGGAGCTTCCGCCCGAAATGGGTGCTGCGTTCCTCGTTCGGCGTCATCCACCAGGACATCTTCACGGTCGGCACCGGCATCCTCTTCGAGGAATACCTCGCCACGGCCACCATCCAGGCGCCGACCGGCGACCCGCGCCACGTCTTCCGCCTCTCCGACGGGCCGCCGAGTTTCCAGTACCGCCTTCAGCCGGATGGTTCGGTGCCTTTCATAGGGTCGAATTACTCTTCGCGGACGGCAAGCTGGTGGGATCCCGGCATGCGCCTGCCCTACGTGATGAACTGGTCGGGCGGAGTGCAGTGGCAGTTTTCCGGCAACTGGCTGCTGGAGACGGTCTACCAGGGGCAGTCCGGCGTGGGCCTGGTCAACAGTTGGGACACCAACGCCATCCCGCTGGATGTCTCGCGCGACACAACCGTGCTGAACCAGATCTTCCAGGCCACCCAGAACTACAAACCGTCCACTCAATTCGGCGCGGTGAACCTGTACTCCAACTACGGCCACAACTCGCATCACTCGGGCACGCTGCGCGTGGAAAAGCGCTACTCGTCGGGCCTGAGCTTCAACTCCTTCTACACGCTGGGAAAGACCCTGGCGGAAACCGACGCGGAAGGCGGCGGAGGCGGCATCACCTACTACAACCGCCGCCTGGAGAAGGCGCGCGCCAACTACGACCTGCGCCACCGTTTCGTCAGCGTCATGAGCTACGAACTCCCCTTCGGCAAGGGGCGGCACTGGTTGAATTCGGGCGGGCTGAAGAACCATCTGGCCGGCGGCTGGGACATCACCTGGGTGCAGACGTTCCAGTCGGGCACGCCGCTCAACGTCTCCTTCACCGGCAGCCCGAACCGCTATCTGCCGGGCTCGTCGCGCCCCAATCTCCCCGGCGGCGCGGGGAGCGCGCGGGTGGAGAATTGGGCCATCGGCCCCAACCGTTTCCCGACCTCGGCGCAGAATCCGTACCTGAACTTCAGCGCTTTCTCCTACCCGGATGCGTTCTCCGCCGGCACGCTGGGCCGCAACATGTTCGAAGGGCCGGGGCTGAACTGGACCCAGATTTCGCTCTCCAAGTGGTGGAAGTTCGGCGAACGCTACCGGTTCCAGCTTCGCTTCGACGGCAACAACTTCCCGTTCAAACAGCCCAACTTCTCGAACCCCAACTCCAGTTACAATCGCAACAGCCCGGGCACGTTCGGGCGCATGACCGGGGTTCAGGGATCGTTCTCCAACATCGGCAGCGGGAGACCGAACCTCTACCTCATCGGGCGATTCGAGTTCTGATCCTTGGAGTCCGCGAAAGGAGAATCATGACCCGACGAGAATGGCTGGGCGCAGGTTCGGCGCTGGTCCTGAACGCAGCCGCGCCGCGCCGGCCGAACATCGTCCTGCTGCTGGCCGACGACCTGGGCTCCGGAGACCTGAGTTCCTACGGCTGCCCGGACATCCGCACCCCGCACGCCGATTCCATCGGCGCCGGCGGCGTGCGCTTCACGCAATTCTATTCCAACGGTCCCGAATGCAGCCCCACGCGCACGGCGCTGCTGACCGGGCGCTACCAGCAGCGCGCCGGAGGGATGGAATGCGCTCTGGGCGTGGGCGGCGTGGGGCGCTACGACGAGGCCATCTGGCTCCAGAAGCAGGGAGAACTGGGCCTGCCGGTTTCCGAGACCTCGCTGGCGGCGATGCTCAAGGCGCGGGGCTACGACACGGCCTGCTTCGGCAAGTGGCACCTCGGTTACCGCGACAAGTTCTGGCCCAACCGCCACGGCTTCGACGAGTACTTCGGAATCCTGGGAGGCAATGCGGACTACTTCACGCACAAGGAGGAAGGGGAAAACGGAGTCGCTTTTCTCTATCACAACACCGAACGCGTCACCCGTCCCGGCTACACCACCGACCTGTTCGTCGAAGAGAGCATCCGCTGGCTCAAGGGACGCTCGCGCAATCCCTTCTTCCTCTACCTGCCCTTTAACGCCCCGCACGCGCCCATACAGGACCCCGACGGCTTCGACCCGAAAACCGGCACCGCGCCGGTGCGACAAGGACACCGGCCGATCTACGCCAAAATGGTCGAGCGCATGGACCGCGGCGTGGGCGCCGTGCTGGCGCAACTCGGCGCCATGGGCGCCGCCGATAACACCATCGTGCTGTTCCTGAGCGACAACGGCGGCGACGCCAACGGCCGCAACGAACCCCTGCGCGGCAAGAAGAGTTCGCTCTGGGAAGGCGGCATCCGCGTTCCCTGCCTGGTCCGCTGGCCGGGCGTGCTGCCGGCGGGAAAAACCACCCGGCAGGTGGGCCTGACCATGGACCTGTTGCCCACCCTGCTGGCCGCCGCGGGAGCGAAGGCGCCGATTGGGCGCAAGCTGGACGGTGCGGACCTGCTGCCGGTGCTGAAAGGCCAAAAGCCGGCCTTCTCCCGCACCGTCTTCTGGCGCTTCAAACGCGGAGACCGGGTGCGCAAAGCGGTTCGAGACGGCGACCTGAAGTACGTCGCCGGCGATGGCAAAGAGGAGTTACACAACCTCGCCCAGGACGAGCGCGAACAGAAGGACCTGCTGGCCGGCTCCGGCGCCGACGCCGGGCGCCTGAAGGCCAAGCTAGCCGCCTGGGAGCGCGACGTGATGGCCCCGCGCCTGAAGCCATTCCGCGGCGAGCCGGGGTAGGCGCGGCATAATCCTGCGAATCTCAGTACACCCTCACCCAGCCTGAAGCCGTGAAGATGCTCCGGCTGAACCGGGGCGCCGAAGGCGCGATCCTCCGCGTGAGTCCGATCTGTTTGCAGAATCATGGCACTCCGGTCTGGTTCCGCGACCTCAAGGTGCGCCGGATTGAGGCGGGCGCCAATCGCGATACGATGTAGGTATCGGAGGTTTCCCGGTGCGAAACGGCATCCCGCTTTTCGTGTTGTGCTTCTCCGGTCTCGCCTTTTCAGCCAACCTCAAGCCCTGCGCCGGTTCGGTTCCAGTGGGGACCTTCCAGTTGCGCATGACGCCGGCCAAGGGCGGCCAACCGCTGCCCATCCTGAAAGTGCGCGGCATCTTGCAGGGCTCCAAACTGACCTACGCGCCCGTGCAACTTCCTCCTGACGGGAACAAGAACGCGCGCGTGGCTCTGGTCATAGTGCCGGCGTCCGACCCCGGCGCGTCCGGCGTTACGGTCCTGGAACCCCTTCCCGCTGACAATCCCGGAGGATGGACCGTACCCTTCACGGCCTCCGTGGTCCTGCTGGTGTTCGGTCCGCAGGGGTTGGACGAGAAACGGCTGGCGAATCTGGTGTCCAAAGAGGACGACCTGGTGGCTGAGCTGGCCAGTTACGCTGGCCAGACCGAAGATCTCGAGGCGACCATCGAGTCCCTGGCGGCCGCCCAGGACGAGGGCCCAGCGGACGACCGTGAGCAACAGGCCGACTCTAGTCGCGGTTCTCCAGCCAGCCAGGCGCTGTACACCCTGATGCGGGCTCTCAATCCGGTCGTGACGGCTTACAACCCGTTGGGGACCGGCCAGACCGCCGGCCCAGCCACGCTCATGGGCAAGGCCTCGGGCGCCTTCTTCGACAACGCCGGCAGCGTCGTGCCGGGAGGCGGCGCGCTGCCGGTCATGAAATCGTTTCTCATGCCGGACACCGAGTTTCGGAGCGTCTATGCCGAAGGGGCAAAGCCGGACGGCCTCACCCTTTGCGCACAGCGGCGTCCGGGCGGCAGCCGCAACCGCATCGCTTACATCTGGGCACGGCGGGCGATCAACTCGGGTCCTCCCAAGGTCGCGCTGGCGCAGACGGCCTGGCTGCCGCTCGGCGCCCGCGCGACAGTTCCCATTCGCAGCCTGTCCGGCGAGGACTGGCCGCTAATCGGCCAGGTGCGCGAGTGGGAGCTGGTGGGCGCCGGGGCGCCGGTGCCGGTGAAGGTGCAGCCGGACACGCGCCGTACCATCGTCCTGGACCTGCGCGGCGCCGCGGCCCCGCCCGGCGTCTATCGCCTGGAAGGGAAGTGGGATTGGCAGACCCTGCCTGTGGCGGGTGACGTCCGCCTGGCGCCCGCGGGCGAAGCAAGCCGCATCCGGCTGGCGGAAGGCGCCCAGGAGCGGCTCGTGGCAGGCTCCGGCCGGGTCGCCGTGCGGCTGGAGGGAACCGACTTTCAGTTTGTCGAGCGAATGACCCTGCAAAGGACCGGGCGCCTGGGCGCGGCGCCGTTGGAACTCGGCTACACGCTCCCGCTGGGCCCCCGCGCCGGACCCCAGCAGGCGGTGGAAGTCGAGATCGACACCGGCGGCCTGCACGCCGGCGAGTACCGCCTGGCCCTGACCCAGACGGGCGGTTCCACCCAGGAGGCGCCGTTGCGCGTCCTGGCGCCTCCGCCCAAAATTGAAGGCCTGCCCCTGCGCGTGAACCTGGGCGCCGGCGAGCAACGTCTCCTGCTGCGCGGCGCGGACCTGGCGCGCGTGGAAGCCGTGTCCTGCGATGGCGCCGCCGTGCGTCTGGGACCGGCGGCGAGCGACGAGCGCGAGATCTTCGTCTCTTTGAACGAGGGCGTTGAGAAGGGCCGGCGCCTGACATTACAGCTCGGAATCGGTGGAGTAGCCGGCGCCGTGCGCCTGGCCGGAGCGCTGCTGGTGACCGGCCCGCGGCCGCGCCTGGCCGCGGCCAAAGTCTCCCTGCCCGAGAATACCGGCGTGGCCTTGCGCGAGGGCGAACTGCTCGCCGGATCGTTCGTCGGGTTCTCTTTCGAGACTCAGAACCTGGAGTCGCCGGCCGCCCTTCGCCTGGATTGCGCCGAATCGGCGCTCACGCTGGAAGCGCAGCGCGTGCGGGCCGGCGAAAAGCGGTCCGCCGCCAGGGTCATCGTGACAGGCGACAATAAGCTGTTCGTCTCCTTCGACCCCGGCGCTGTCGGACAGCCCGGCTGCACCGTCGCCGCCGTGCTGGAAACCGAAGCCGCTGGCGCTTCCGAGCCGATGCAGTTGGGCCGGGTGGTGCGCCTCCCGCTCATTGAAAGCATCGCCCTGACCGAAGAGAAGGCGGAGGCGGGATACATCGCGTTGCTGAAAGGCCGCGACCTCGGACTCGTCCGCCAGACCGGCTGGGATGCCGCCCGCGGCCTGGCCGTGCCCGCGCCCCCGCGCGGTCTGGCCGGCGAAGGCGATCTCCAGACTTTGCGCGTCGTGGTGCCCTGGCCCTCGCCTGCTCCTCTGGCGCCACTGTTTGTCTGGCTCCCCGGGGACACGGTGGGCCGGGCGGTGGCTCGCGCCCGCTGACACCTCTGAAATGTTGCCGTTTTGCTTCTTCTATAATAGAAGCGATTGGGTTTCACGCCTCAGAACTCTTCCCCCCGAAGGTCACTCAGTGGCCGTTTGGCGGCCACCGTCCTGGTGGCAGCGGCCTGTCTCTCCTGCCAGCATCCCGCGCAAAGCGTTCCCCCGGCGGCCTCCTCCCAGCAGCCTCCCGATCCGGTTCCCTGGGCGCGCGAGGCCGACGACGCCGGCCGGTTCCTGGCCGGTCTGCCCGGCCGGGACGGCAGTTCGTTCCGCGACCTGGAAGCGAACCCGGCCTGGCAGGTGCACCGCCAGGAAATGGACCGCGCCTGGCAGAACATCGAGGCCCGGACCCTGCCGGCCATGCGCGAGTTCCAAGAAACCGAACTGAGCGGCGCTTTGATCGAACACTCCCTGGTTTTCTATCCCTTTAGCGGGCCGGATGCGCTGATGCTGACGGTCTTTTTCCCGCGCAATTCCACTTATGTGATGGTCGGTTTAGAACCCCCGGGCACCCTGCCCACTCCGCAACAGTTCGCCCAAAAGGACCTTGGAAACGCACTGGAGCAGATCCGCGATACCGTATCCTCGGAGCTCCAGCGCAGTTTCTTCATCACCCGGCAGATGGATCGCCAGTTCCGGGGTCAGGTGACCGACGGGCTGTTCCCGCCCATCCTGCATCTGCTGGTGCGCGCGAACAACCGCGTGCTGGGCTACCGTTATGTGCGGTTCGAGGCGGGAGGACGGATCGGCGAGCGCAACCCGAAAACCGACCGCGGCACCAAGGCCCTCAATAAGGGCGTGGAGATCGACTTCTTCAACCCGGCGGATCGAACGAGGCACAAGCTGTACTACTTTTCGGTCAACCTGTCCGACTCGAGGATCCGGAAGAACGAGCCCTTCCTGGCCTTCCTCTCCCAGTTGAGCGGCGTGACGACCTTCTTCAAGGCCACCTCGTACATGCTGCACCAGCCCGGGTTTACCGTCATTCGCGACCAGGTTCTCGCCCACAGCGGGGCCGTCTTGCAGGACGACTCGGGCATCCAGTACCGCTTCTTTCCCGCTCCGCCCTGGCGGGTCCAGTTGTATGGGGAGTTCGACCGCCCCTTCGGCAGCTTCAAGTGGTTCGAACAGCCGGATCTGAAAAAAGCCTACGCCACGGAGAAACCCAAACCGCTCAATTTCCGCATCGGATACGGATTCTCGCAGGTTCCCTCCAACCTCCTGTTGGCTACTAAACCCGATCGATAGGGTAAGCGGAAACCTTACGCGGGCAGCCCGGTCCCGGCGAACGGAGCACGCCGGTCGCGCAGGGGAAAGGCCACGCGCGCGCCGGCCAGGTGCGACTGGTAGAGGCCCATCGCCATCTCGATGGTCCAGCGGGCGTCGCGCGCGCCGCACACCGGCTCGCGGCCCTTCTCGACGGCTGCGATCAGGTCGGCCGCCATCATCCGGTTGATCGCTTCCCGGTCCAGCGCGGCGGCTTCCGGCGGCGGGGCGATGAGTTCCCAGCGGGCCTCTTTCTCGAAAGACCAGGAGGCGGCGCGCAGGAGGGCCGCCGGCGCGCTGGGCACCGTGCTCAGCGGCACGAAGATCTGTCCCTGGCTGCCGCAGAAAGTCACTCCGAAGCGCGTGCCGGCGCGGACATCGCTCTTGCGCGAGCCGAAGTGCCCGTGCACACCGCGTGCGAAGCGGTACATTCCGATCACCTCGTCGCCGGCCACAGGACCGATGGGCTCGGTGGCTTTTCGCTCCATGCCGCGCCGTACCGGCCGGCCCTGCTCGGTGACGCTGCCGAACACCCATTCCGGATCGCCGGCGAACTGCCGCATCATATCGAAGCAGTGCGTTCCGAGCACCATGAGGTCCTCGCCGCCCGCGCGGGCATCCTCCTTGCCGCGCGCGCGAATCGCCATCAGTTCGCCGATAATGCCTTCTCCGATCAGGCGCTGCACCTGCAATGTGATGGGGTGCGGCCGGGCAGTGTGGCCGGCCTGGATTTTGACTCCGCGCCGCTCTGCGGCCGCCACCATCCGGTCGGCGTCTTCCACACTCTGCGCGAAAGGCTTTTCCACCAGGATGTGCGCGCCCGCTTCGATGGCGGCCAGTACCATCTCGAGGCGCCGATCGAGCCAGCGCGGACAGATGGCCACCAGGTCCGGCTTCTCGGCGGCCAGCATTTGCCGGTAGTCGGCGTATTGGCGCGCGGCGCCGCAGCGCGCGGCGGCGGCTTTGCGGCCCTTCTCGTCCGCATCGGCCAGGGCCGCCACCTCGACGCCGGGCAGGCCGTTCCAGGTCCGCTCCCAACCGTGGCCGTAGTTGCCGCGCCCGGTATGTCCGATCACCGCGGCGCGGTACTTACGCCGCGGTGCGGCCGCGACGTATAGAAACTCGCGACGGTCCAGCATAGATGGAATCCTCCTCAACGCACGGGGATCGCGTCTCCGTGCCACGGAAAAGCGTAGGTCGGCTGGTTGGCGAAGCGCCGCATGCCCATGTCGAGGACTATGCCGGCGCCCGGCGCCAGCGCGACCTCGAAGAACTTGCGGTTCACCGCCAGAGATCCCACCGTGGTGAACTGGTGCTCGCCAAACGTGCCCGCTTGCACGATGACCTTGCGGGCGTGGAAGGGACTCAAGTTCACCAGCTCGAGCGTCGCGCCCCCGGGTTCCAGCTTGCGAACCAGGGCCGCCACGTCCGGCGGAACGCCCGGGCGGCGCCGCTCGGGATCGAAGTAGCGCAGGGTGGCGTGCAGCATCCCGCCGTTGTAGAGAATCTGCGGCGCGCCCAGCATAAGCTGCACCAGCGCCTCGGTGGTCACCGGGTTCTGTCCCTGCCAGTGGTGCTCGTTGAGCTTGGTGAAGTCGGTTTTGTCCGGATCCACTTTGCGCCAGATGCCAGGGTATTCGTCGATGAGCAGCCAGTTGTCGCGCATGCGCTCCAGGCGCAACGCCACCTGCCCCAGCGCGGAGGCGAGCATGCGCTCCGGGTAGTCGGGATTGTCCCCGGCCAGGAAGCGCAGCCAGGGCGCGTCGTGCCCGGTGTCCATCTTGTTGTGCATGCCGGCAACTCTGCGCCAGTCGGTGGCCTCGGCGGCGCGCACCTTCTCGATAAGCTGCCAGTCCGATGCCTCGCGCGACATGTACCAGAGGTTGGACAGGTAGGTGTGGTCCACCCCGGTGAAAGCGAACCAACCCGAGTTGTCCTTCTGCGAGGGCGCGACGAAGCTCTTCTCGGTTTTCTTGCCCAGGCCGACGATCTTCTCGAGGTTGGTGCGCGGCATCGACAGGAAACGTGCGTCGCCGCCCGCCAGCAGCATGGCGTTGGCCGCGCCGATCTGAATTGCCTGGCCCACGCTGTGATAGCCGTGCGGCCAGCGCCAGCCGTACAATCCGCCCCACCACTTGCCGTTGAAGTACTCGCCGACCCGACCCGAGAGCCCCACGTTGTCGGGCGTGATGCCCCCGTTGAGGCGCGTGCGCTCGACCCATGCCTCGGCGTACTCCTTCACCCAGTCCGCATACTTGCGCTCGCCAGTCAGCAGGAACGCGTTGACCGCCAGGCTGGTGGCGGCCAGGTTGGGCGGAACGTCGCCGCCGCGATAGAGCCGCTCTTCGAGCGCCAGGCCCATGCGCAGGGCGTTCGCCGGATTCCGGAGATCCGCCTCCGAACTTACGCCGGGCACGTCCTCCAGCGGAAGGCCGTACACCGCCATGCCGCGAGCCATGCGAAACGGCCGCGCCGCTTGGGCCGAACCCAGGTACGGCCCCGCGCTGCCGTTGCGCGGCGAGCGGATGATCTTTAGCTTGGGATCGTAATTGAGCGCTTCGGGGTCTTCGTTCATGTACAGGCCGGCGAAGCGCCGGGCGCGGTCCGCCAGTTCGTGGTCCGTTGGATCGGCCAGGCCGAGGTAGTAGAAATACAGATTGCCCTCGCCGTGGTGAAACCAGTCGGTCTGCTTGGCGTACTCGTTGCGCATGACGCGGAAGTCGTAGGTCAACTGCCGGGTGAGGGCGCTCCACAACCTGAATGAAAGATCGCGCAGCTCATCGTCGCCGCCCAGCGCATAGAGCAGAGGGTAGTTGTAAAAGCTCTCGTAGGGGTCGTCGGGCGATGCCGGCCCGCTGGTCTTCCAGATGAGCGTGCCGCCGCTGCGCACGTGCTTGCGCGTGAACTCGAAAGCGGCCCGGCTCATGTCCTCGATCAGCCGCCGTTCCAGCACCGCCCAGCCGGGCGGGTTCACGCGCGCGTTGGCCTCCACCCGATTCTGCGCGTTCAGCGCGGAAACGAGGATGGCTGATAAGCAGACCACGGTCGTTCGTCGCATGGGAAGATGGGGTAAATTGTTACCGTCCCTATTTTATGAGCATTCTTCTTGTGTTGCTGGCGCTGTTCGCGGGCAGCGGGTGCGCCGCGCTGATCTACGAGATTGTCTGGCTGCAATTGCTCCAGTTTCTGACCGGATCGTCGGCGGTCGCCCTGGGCGCGCTGCTGGGGACTTTCATGGGCGGCATGTGCCTGGGCAGCCTCGCACTGCCGCGCCTGGTTTCGGCGCGGCGTCATCCCTTGCGCGTGTACGCCGCCATCGAGCTGGGGATCGGAGTCCTGGGCGTCGCGGTGCTGTTCTTCATGCCCTGGATCGGCCGTATTTACGCCGCCGGCGCGGGCCACGGCCTGCCGGAAGTGCTGCTGCGGGGAGCGGCCTGCGCGCTGTGCCTGCTGCCGCCCACCGTGTTGATGGGCGCTTCGCTGCCGGCCATGGCCCGCTGGGTCGAAACCACGCCGCGCGGAGTGGCGTGGCTGGGGTTCTTCTACGGGGGCAACATCGCCGGGGCGGTATTCGGCTGCCTGCTGGCGGGCTTCTATCTGCTGCGGGTCCACGACATGGCCACGGCGACCTGCACCGCCGCGGCCGTCAATGCGGGCGTGGCCGCCGTCGCTTTCGCGCTGGCCGCCGTGACGCCGCACCGGGCCGCGGTAGGCAGCGCCTCCTCCGCTTCCGCCGCTCCGGGCGCCTGGGCGGTGTACGTTGCCATCGCCATCTCCGGACTCTGCGCGCTAGGCGCCGAGGTGGTCTGGACGCGGCTCTTATCGCTCATGCTGGGCGCGACGGTGTACACGTTTTCCGTCATCCTGGCGGTGTTTCTGCTGGGGCTGGGAATCGGCAGCAGCGCGGGATCGTTCCTTTCCCGCGGCCGTCTGAATCCTCGCGTCGCGCTGGCGGTGTGCCAGATCTCGCTGGCCGCGGCCGTCGCCTGGGCGGCTTACATGCTCGCCCGGCAGCTTCCGTACTGGCAGCTTGGCACGAACCTGTCGGCCAATCCGTGGCTCCGGTTCGGCTTCGACTTCCTTCGCTGCCTCGCCGCCCTGCTGCCCGCGGCCTGCCTGTGGGGCGCCAGTTTTCCGCTGGCGCTGGCGGCCATCGCGCGCCGCGGGCAAGATCCCGGACGGCTGGTCGGGCGGGTGTACGCCGCCAACACGCTGGGCGCGATTGCGGGCGCACTCGGCTTCAGCCTGCTGCTGATTCCGGGCGCGGGCACGCAGCATTCCCAGGGGTTCCTGATCGCGCTGTCCGCCCTGGCGGCCCTGTCGGTCCTGCCGCGGATGGCTTTGTTCGCGGCTGCCGCACCGGCCGTTCTGCTGGCCTGGTTCCTGCCCGCCGTCCCCTGGGGCGTGGTGGCCTACGGCCGCCAGTTGAACACCATGAGCACCCGCTCCGAGCTGCTCTATCTGGGCGAGGGCCTGAACGCGTCGGTGGTGGTGGCCGAGGTCGACAGCACGCGCACCTTCCACGTGAGCGGCAAGGTGGAGGCCTCCAGCGGGCCGCAGGACATGCGGCTCCAGCGCCTGCTGGGGCACTTGCCCGCGCTGCTGCACCCCCAGCCCCGCTCGGTGCTGGTGGTGGGCTGCGGCGCGGGAGTCACGGCCGGCTCGTTTGTCCCGTACCCGGATGTCGAGCGAATCGTGCTGTGCGAGATCGAACCGCTGATCCCCGCCGCGGCGGCGCGCTACTTCGGCCCCCAGAACAACCACGTGCTGCGCGACCGGCGCACGCGGACCGTTTTCGACGATGCCCGGCACTACATCTTCACGACCCAGGACCGGTTCGACATTATCACCTCCGACCCCATCCATCCCTGGGTGAAAGGCTCCGCCACGCTGTACACCAAGGAGTATTTCGAACTCTGCAAACGGCGTTTAAACCCGGGCGGAATCGTCACGCAGTGGGTGCCGCTGTACGAGAGCACGCCGGAAACGGTCAACAGCGAAATCGCCACCTTCTTCGAGGTCTTCCCGGGCGGAACCATCTGGGCCAACGATACGATTCTGGGCGAGGGCTATGACGTGGTCCTGCTGGGCTGGGCGGAGGATGCCCGCATCGACGTGGATGCGGTCGAGAGAAGGTTCGAGCGCCCGGATCACGGGCCCGCCGCGCGCTCGCTGCGCGAAGTGGGATTCGGATCCGGGGTGAGCGTGCTCGCCACCTACGCCGGCCGGCGGGCCGAGTTGCGGCGCTGGCTGCAAGGGGCCCAGATCAATCGCGACCGCAACCTGCGGCTGCAATACCTGGCGGGAATGGGGTTGAACCAGCGCAAGGCCTGGGGGATCTACGAGGACCTGCTGCACTACTGCACGTTCCCGGAGGATCTCTTCGCGGGCTCCCCGGCACGGAAACTGGCGTTGCGCCTCGCGCTGCGCGACCGCTGAGGAACCGGGCCTACTCCTCCTTCAAACCCAGCTCGGCGCGCAGGCGCGCGACATCGTAATACGGCTCGCCCGCCCGGCGCCGGACCTCTTCTATGTTCTCGGCATTGCGCAGGATGGCGGTGAGTTCGCGCCGGCCGCCGGCGGTTTTGGCGGCCTCACGGGGAGTTTTCCCGCCGAGCGCGGGGAGGGCCGTATCGGGCCATGCGGCGTAGTGCCGCTCCAGAACCTCGGTCATCAGCTCGTGGCGCACCTCGGGCGGAATCTCATCCTGCCCGGACGTGTCCTTGGAAGACTTGTCCCGTGCCTGGCGCTTCATTTCCTGCTGGGAAGTGATCTCGTCGCGCACGTGTTGCAGCGCGCCGCGGGCCAGGCCGGCCAGCAGGCTCTTGCCCCGCTCGAAGCGCTGTTTCGAATTGCATTCCAGGGTCAGTTCGCCGCCCTGGATACCAATTGTGCCGAGCACGGTGTTGCTCTCGCCGCCCGGCTTTCCTCTCAGCCAGGTGAAACGGGCGCCGTCCTCATCCTCGTGCATCTCGGCCGAGCCCTGCAGGGCGGCGATCAGCGGCAGTGGATCCAGCACCCGGTAGACGGCCTTGGAGAACTGAATTTCGTCGCCGTCGTTATTCTGAAGCCGTATTCCATCCAGCCACTCCCGGCTCAGCTTCTTCGGCTGGCGCCGGATGCGTGGCAGGTTGCGCTTGAGGTAATCCGGCCAGGAGAGACC
This sequence comes from Acidobacteriota bacterium, assembly GCA_016213755.1. Lineage (GTDB taxonomy): Bacteria > Acidobacteriota > Terriglobia > Bryobacterales > Bryobacteraceae > JACQZT01. The sequence continues at coordinate 20,618 of JACQZT010000200.1, forward strand.
GCTGGCCTGCCAGTCCAGGTCCATCCAATGGCGCATCGCTTCCAGTTGCTGGCGCGGAACGGACACGCCCACGCCGGAAAACTCGTGCCCGCGCTCGCCCTCCACCCGGCGCGCCAGGAGGCCGTCCCAGCGAACCACGCTCTTGGACATGCTCACGTCGTGGACGAAGCAGACTTCACCTGAGTGGAGGTCTTTGACCTCGACGCCGCTGCCCGGCTTTACCTGCTGCACTTCGTAGAGCGCGACGTGGCTGCGCGAGGAGGATTCGACAAACTCGCGCTCCCGCGCGGAGAGGCCGGCGCCGTTGCGGAGCAGGAATTCCCGCATCACGGTGCGGCCGAAACGCGGCACAGTCCAGTCGTGGATCATCCAGTCCACCAGCGGCATACCATCCCTATCGCGCTCCTCGCCGCCGTAGTATTTCTCCACCGCCCGCCGGCTTTCGCGCACCGGGACCGCCTCGGCCAGGAAATCCCCGATCCGGCTGCGCAAAGCGTCGAACTCGCCGCGCACCTTTACCGGGGGGAGTTTTTCGTCTTTGCGCAGCACAGGCTCGGGCACTGGAGCGTCCTCCTCTTCGTCCTCTTCTTTCTCAGCCTCGCCCCACACCGCGTTGCCGGCGCAGACATCGTACACCGTGTAGGGGGAAGGCTCGGGCGCGGGCGGCGGAGCGCCCGCGTGGGGGACGAGCTTGTCGATCAGGTCCTTGCACGCCCAGCGAATCTTCCGGGATAGCACCTCGCGGTTCCGCTCCAACACGGCCCGCGCCTGTTGGAGACCGGCGCGGCCTCGGCTCAAGATCATCGAGGTCAGCAGTATCGGAAAGAAAAAGGCGCGAGCCTGTTCGTCCAGCGGACCGAGGTTCTCGGCCAGCCGCTCGAGCAACTCGCCCGCCGGGTCGATACGAGGATGAAGGAGCAGACCGTTGGTCACCGCCGTGCGCTCGACCGCGCCGAGTTGCGAGGCGATCTCGGCGATGACCCCGGCGGCATCCTCCGGACTCTGGTCGAGAATCCGGTTGAAGGCCCAGCGCGCCGCGCCGGACAGGTCCGCGCTTTCGACACCGATGAACTCCAGCACGTGCGGGATCGCCGAGGCCGAGCCGATTTCGCCCAGCAGGGCCAGCGCGCTCCGCACCATGTCTTCGTCCTTGCGAGCCACGAAGTTCCGCGCCCAACCTCGCAGAATACCCACCAGCAGCGGGACCAGGGACTCGCCTTCCGAGATCAGCGCGCCGACGAGTTTCCGATCCATCTTCGGAGCATCCTGCAACTGCTGAATCAGGCGATAGGGCCGGAGACGGGTGGTGACGTCCGCCGGTTCAAGTTCGCGCGCCCGATAGGAGAGTCCGGCGATGAACTGGAATTGCTTCGCCTTGTCGAGTTTCGCCAGGTCTTCGGTTTCCGGACCCTGGAAAGGCATCGGCTCCGGCCCCAGATCTTTCATGGACTCTTCGTCGAGCAGGAGCTTGCGAACCGCCAGTTCGGCCAAACCCATGGAGAGCGCCGTCTGCCCGGAAACCTGTCTCGACAGAGTCATGTACGCCGCCCAATCGGTGGGCGCGGAGCGGATGGAACGCCAGGCCAGATCCTCGGCTCCGACTGCATCGCCCGCCTCGTACCGAAACATGCTCAGTTCGCGCAAGGCGATGTGGTCGTCGGGGACCAGTTCCAGCATTTGCCGGAAGGCCCGTTCGCGAGCCTCCCCTTCCGGAGCCAGGCCTTCCAGCAGTCCGTGCAGCACATTGTGAGTCTCCTGGGAGAGGAATAGCATGGGCCGGCCTATGACAGGTACTCCTTGGCGTTCGCCGGCATGGACAACAGCACTTTCCGGTCCGCCACGGCGGCCTTCAGCAACTCCAGTTCGTTGGCCGCCTCAGCCAGCGGCAGAGCGACCTGGCCGCCTTGCGCCGCCGAACGGCCCAGGGCCATGGTGATCTCGAAGCCCTTGTAAGCGCTTCCGAAATTGCACGGATGCACCCGGCTGTCGTCGTCCAGCCACTGGGCCATGTCCTGGATGTAGGGCGGCATGTCCAGATCGTAGTTCATGCAACCCTCGCCGGAGAGGAACCCTTGTTTGGTTACCGCGCGCCAGCCGCCGCCGGTCAGCACCTCGGCAAAGCCGTCGCTGCCCTGCGCGCCGATGCGGCACTTGCGCCACCAGTAGTCGACTTCCGGCACGTCCGGCGCGCCGGCGCCGCATTCCACGATGCCGCGCACGCCGTTGGCGAATTGGATGAAGCCGGCGATGTAATCGGGCGAGGGATGCGCGTCGGCGAACTTGCCGCGGCCCGCCGCCTGCGCCATCACCCACTCCGCCTCGGCTTCCCCGTTGTACCAGCGCATGTAGTCCACCAGGTGCGAAAGCATGTGCATGGCCCAGCCGGTGGCCGTGCCATAGACCGTGTGGATGCGGCCCAGCGCGCCGCTGGCCACCACCTCTTTCACCTTCCGGTAGTGCACGCCGTAGCGATGCTGATGGCTCACCACGACCTTGACGCCGGCGGCCTCGATCATCCGGCGCAGTTCGAACCCCTCGAGGCTGGTGATGGCGACGGGCTTTTCCATGGCGATCAGCCGGGCGCCGCTGCGGATGCCGATCTCCAGCATCGAGGCGCGCACGGTGGGCATGGTGCAAAAGCAGAAAACGTCGGGGCGGACCGACGCCGCCACCTGCGCGGCGTCGGTCCCCTGGACGGTCACACCCAGCTTGGCCGCGGCCGCGCCGAGGCGCGCGGCAACGATGTCGCAGATGCCGGCCAGTTCGAAGCGGGGGTTGGCCTGGAAGGTGGCGGCATGGTGCATGCCCCGCTTGCCCATGCCCACGACGACAACTTTGTACTGGCGATCCATGGCGCTAGCTCACCTGCCGGTCCCAGGCCAGCACCTTCTCGATGGTGTAATCCACCTCCTGCTCGGTCAGCTCGGGGAACATGGGCAGGGAGATGCAGCAGCCGGCGTTGCGCTCGGAGTTGGGGATCGGACCTACGATGCGGGCGCCCTTGCCCCACGGGTAGCCTTCCTGCTGGTGGATGGCGATGTTGTAGTGGCACTTGGCGTCGACTCCGTGGTCGTTGAGGAAGCCCAGCAACTGGTCCCGCCACTCGGGCTTGCGGGTCTCGATGACATAGAGGTGGAAGACGTGATAGTAGCCCGGAGTTTCATAAGGGAGCGTGAAGTTTTTGGCGTCTTTCAGGCCGGCGGTCAGCCGCGCCGCCCACTTGCGCCGCATGGCGTTCATCTCGTCGATGTGCTTCAGCTTGGCGCTCAGCACGGCCGCGTGCAGGTCGTCCAGGCGGCTGTTGAAGCCGTAGCTGTGGCAAGAGCGCTTGTCCGAGCCGTGGTTGCGCAGTTTCCGAACCACGCGGTCGATCTCGGCGTTGTTGGTGACCACCGCGCCGCCGTCGCCGAAGGTGCCCAGGTTCTTCTGGATGATGAAGCTGGTGCAGGCCGCGTCGCTCAGCTCGCCGATCCTGAATCCGTCGCCACGGGCGCCGATGGCCTGCGCATTGTCCTCGACCACGAACAGCTTGTGCTTGGCGGCGATTTCGCGAATGGCTTTCATATCCGCGCACTGCCCGTACAGGTGCACCGGCACGAGGGCCTTGGTCCGGGGCGTGATGGCGGCCTCGATCTTGGCGGGATCGATGCAGTTGGTCCGGGCGTCGGAGTCGACGAAGACGGCCGTCGCGCCGGCGATCCAAATGGCCTCCGCCGTGGCGAAGAAGGTGTTGGTGGTGGTGATGCACTCGTCGCCCGGGCCGATGCCCAGAGCCATGAATACCAGCCACAGGGCGTCGGTGCCGTTGCCCACGCCGATGGCGTGCTTGGTTCCGCTGTATGCGGCAAACTCCTTCTCGAAGCGCTTCAACATGGGGCCCATGACGTACTGGCCGCTCTCCAAAACCTCCTTCATGTTGGCGTCGATTTCCGCCTGGATATTACGGTACTGGCGGACATGACCGTAGAATGGCACTTGCATTAAGTAGCTCCTTTCGTGTTACTTGAAGTTTAGCATCGCGGAGGGATCATGCGGAACATTCTGGCTGGTCTTGCATTTGCCTCGCTTTCGGCGCTGGCTCAGACGGGCGATTACAACTGGATCGCGCCGCCCGATACGCGGCTTGAAATCAACGGGTTGCCCTGGTACGGGGAGAACGGCGGCGAGCTATTCCGCCTTCCGCTGCGGCTCAAGGACAGCCTGCCCAAAGCGGTCTGGGACTTGGGCCAGTCGCCCAGCGGCGGCAGAATCCGCTTCCGCACCGACTCCGCCCGGCTCGCCATCCGCCTGGAGTACCCCTCCGCGCCCAACATGCGCAACATGCACGCCTTCGGGCAGACCGGCGTGGACCTGTACGTCGACGGCGTCTACCGCTCCACCGCCACGGCCGGCAATGACTCCAAGCCAGGCGTGTCCGCGGAGTTTGTTTACTTCGACCTCCCCGGCGGCCCGCGCACCGAACGAGAGGCGACGCTCTACCTGCCGCTGTACAAGCCCGTCAAGGTGCTGGCCGTCGGAGTCGACAAGCAGGCCCGCCTGAGCCGGGCGCGGCCCTTCGCGCTGGACAAGCCGGTGGTCTTCTACGGAACCTCCATAACGCAGGGAGGGTGCGCCAGCCGTCCGGGCATGAGCTATCAAGCCATCCTGGGCCGGATGTTGAACCTGGATTTCGTGAACCTGGGTTTCTCGGGCAACGGCAGAGGCGAGCCTGAAGTCGCGCGCATGGTGGCGGAGATCGACGCCGCCTGTTTCGTGCTGGATTTCGCGCAGAACAACAAGAGCGTGGAATCCCTCCGCGAGGTCTACGAGCCGTTCATGAAGACCCTGCGCGACAAGCACCCGAACACGCCCCTGCTGGCCATCACTCCCATCTCGAGCGCCGCCGAGCGCCTGGGACCGGCCGGGGAGCGCCTAGAGGCCATGCGGTCTCACATCCGCCTGGCGGTCGCCAAGCGCATAGCCGAGGGCGACTCGCGCCTGCAACTGGTCGAAGGCACCGACCTGCTCGGTCCGGACCGGCTGGACGGCCTGGTGGACGGCACCCACCCCAACGACCTGGGTTTCCAATGGATGGCCGAAGGCCTGGCCGCGCGGCTGGGGAAGGTGCTGGGGCTGCGCTGACGCCTCATTCGTATCGCAAGGCCGCCATCGGCTCGATGCGCAGTGCGCGACGAGCGGGGACGCAGGCCGCCAGCAGCGTCACCACCACCAGGATCAGGGCCGCGCCCGCAAGACTCTCCGGATCGGCAGGCGACACACCGAACAGGTCCGCCTGGATCAGAGGTATCACGGCCAGCGCCAGCAAAGCGCCGATCACCAGTCCGGCGCCGGTGAGCGACATGGTTTGCCGCAGAATCATGCGGAACACGTCGGCGGGCCGCGCCCCCAGCGCCAGGCGGATGCCGATCTCCGCCGTGCGCCGCGCGACCGCGTAGGACGTCACCGCGTAAACGCCGGCGGCGGATATGAAAAGCGCCAGCAGACCGAAAACGCCGATCATGGTGGCGTTCATCCTCTCGTTCGCCAGAGTCTCGGCAATGTGCCGGTCCATGGTCAGCAGCGTCGGAAAAGGCAGGTTCGCATCCAGAGCCAGAACCTGGTCGCGCACGACGGCCATGGCCCCCGCGACGTCGCCGTTACTGCGCACCACCAGTTTCATTCCCGGCTGGTAGTTCTGGGCGAAGGGCAGATACAGGAATGGCTGGGGCTTCTCGGCCAGAAAGCCGTACTTGCTGTCGCGCGCGATCCCGACCACTTCGATCAAAGGCCGCGGACCGAGTCGATACCGGAAGCGGAAGCGCTTCCCGATGGCCGCCTCACCCGGCCACAGGAGGCGGGCCATGGTCTCATTGACCACCGCGACCTTCGGCGCGCCTTCGCCGTCGGCGGGGCCGAAACCGCGTCCCTGCAACAAGGCGATCCCAAACGTCTCGAAATACTTCTCGCTGACCACGGTATTGCCCACCCGCCGGGGCGCATTCCCGGCGCCGCGTGCGCTTCCCTCGGCCTCGATCTCCGCATCCCAGACCCATCCCACCGGCAGGGTGTTGGCCAGCGCGGCGCTGCGCACCTGCGGCAGCGCCGCAGCCCGCGCGAGCAACTCGCCGTACAGCGCCTTCCCGCGCGCATCGGAATACCCCTGCACCCGGAAATCGAACTGCACGGAAAAGACGCTCCGGCGCTGGAAGCCCGGGTCCATGGATTGCAGATTCCGCAGCGTGCGCACAAACAGTCCGGCCACGACCATGACGACCAGCGACAGCGCGACCTGCGAGACCACCAGCATCTGCCGCAATCGGACCCGCGAATCGCCTCGCCCCGGCGCCCCGCCTTTGAGGCTGGAGATAACGTCTTCCCGCCGGCATTGCAGAGCCGGAGCGAACCCGAACAGAAGGCCGCTGAAAACTGAAATCGCCAGCGCGAAGCCGAAGACACGCGGATCGATCGTGTAGTCGACTTCGCTGTAGAAGCTCCGGAACAATTCCCCGCCCCCCAGCGCAACGGCGAGTCCCGCCACCCCACCCAGGAGCGCCAACAGAATGCTCTCGGTGAGCCACTGCCGGGCCAACCGGGCCCGGCCGGCGCCGATCGCCAGGCGAACCGCGATCTCCCGCCTGCGGGCCACCGCGCGAGCCAGCAACAGGTTCGCGACGTTGGCGCAGGCGATCAGCAAAACCAATCCCACCATCGCCACCAGGACGCGCAACATGCCCACTAAGAAACCGCGCCACTCGGGAATCAGCCGGATCCCGGAAAGCACCAGCACGCGCGCGCGCTTCCCGTCGTCCGGCTCCTCGAACCGAGCTGCCAGCACGCTCAGCTCCCCCTGGGCCTGTTCCAGCGGGATTCCCGGTCGCAGCCGGCCCACCACGCTCAAGCTCGTGAACAGGCGGTCGCCCAGCGCGGGGAACTGCGGCCGCGCCTGTCTTTCCATGGCCAGAGGGATCCACAGGTCCAGCTTCGAACCAAGTTCCACACCGCGAAACCCGTCCGGCGAGACTCCGAGCACCGTGAAAGGGAATCCGTTCAGGGTAATGGTCCGGCCCGCCACGTCAGCTCGGGCGCCAAAGCGCCCTTTCCACAGCGCGTAGCTCAGTACGGCGACCGGGTGCGCGCCCGGAATGCGGTCGTCCTCGGGGCCGATCAGGCGGCCGAGCGCCGCCCGGATGCCCAAAACCTGAAAGTAGTTCCCCGTCACGATGCCAACCGGGACCTCCTCCGGACGACTTGCGGCGCTCAGATTCATTCCCGAATCGCAATACGCCATGAGTCCCGAGAAAGAGCGGGCGTGGTCCCTGTAGTCCAGGTAGCCGAGATGCGAAAAACCATCCGTGTCGCGTCCGCCGAACTGCCGGCGCAACTGCACCAGTGCGCCGGGATCCGACGCTCGGGGCACGGGGCGGAGCAGCCCTTCGTTGAGGATGCCGAAAACCGTCGTGTTCGCGCCAATCCCCAAAGCAAGCGTCAGGACGCCCACGGCTGTCACTCCCGGGTTGGCGCGCATGGAGCGCAAGCCGTAACAGACGTCCTGCAACACTCCTGCAAACACGGTCCTCTCCCGAACAGGGCCAGTATACAACCGCTGTCGAGACTCCCGAAGCCTTGACTTCCCCTTGATCCGGAGGGATTCTGTAGGCAGCAAGTTCAACCGGCAGGAGGGAACCAATCATGGCATGCAGCGGGATCATTCGGTCCACGGGCCAGGTGGACATCATCGACCTCAAGGGGCGGGTCACGTTGGGCGACGGCTCGGGAGTCATTCGGGAGACGGTCAAGGGCCTGGTGGAAAAAGGCTCCCGAAGCATCCTGTTGAACCTGGCCGAGGTGACCTACATCGACAGCGCCGGCCTGGGCGACCTGGTAGGCAGCTACGCCACCGTCACCAGCGTCGGCGGCCACATGAAGCTCTTGCACGCGCAAAAACGCGTCCACGACGTGCTGCAAATCACCAAGCTGTACACGGTGTTTGAGGCCTTTACCGACGAGGCTGCGGCGGTCGCCAGTTTCCAGACCCCGGCCGCGCGCGCCGCCGCCGAGGGATGAGGATCGCCCTCGACGCAACCCCGCTGTCGGTGGCTACCGGCGGCATCCCGCGCTATCTCCGTGAACTCGCCGCCGCGCTGCGGGAGACCGGGCCGGGCGACGAGACGATCTTCCTCACCGATCGGGGACAACCCGCCACCTGGCTCACCCGCCGCTGGTGGTCGGCCGGGCTTCCCCTGGAGTTATTGCGCCGCCGGGTGGATCTTTTTCACGGCGTCGATTTCGCGGTCCCCTATCTGCCGGTGTGCCCGAGCGTGATGACGCTGCACGATCTTTCTCCCTGGATGGATTCAACCTGGCACATCGGCGCCCAGCGGGTCCGCGCGCGCACGCCGGCGCTTCTGCGCCTGGGTTTGGCGACCCTGGCGATCACACCCTGCGAGGCCGTGCGCCGCCAGGCCATCGACCGCTTTCTGCTGCCGGCGGGGCGCGTGGTGAGCGTGCCGCTGGCCGCGTCGCCGCTGTTCCGGCCCGCCGCCCCGCCTCGCCGGCCGCGGCCGTACTTCCTTTTCGTCGGTACGCTGGAGCCGCGCAAGAACCTGGCGACTATCCTGGAAGCGTGGCGCGAAACACGCCGCCACTTCGACGCGGACCTGGTGCTGGCCGGCCGGTGCCGCGAAGACTTCACGCCGCCCGCGCCGGAGCCGGGACTGGAGTGGACCGGCGCCGTGCCCGACGACGACCTGCCCGCCCTGTATGCGGGCGCCGCGGCGTTCCTGTATCCTTCCCATTACGAGGGCTTCGGCCTGCCGGTGCTGGAGGCCATGCAGTGCGGCGCTCCGGTGATCGTGTCCCGCGACGCGGCGCTGGGAGAAGTCGCTGGCGATGCCGCGCTGCGCCTGGAGGCCGGCGACCCGCGAGCTTGGGCCGAAGCCCTGCGCCTGGCGCTGGCGAACCCGGACTGGCGCCGGCGACAGAGCGAAAGATCGCTGCAAAGGGCCGCCCAGTTCAGTTGGCGGCGCACGGCGCGCCAGACGCGAGAGGTGTATGCGGAAGCCATCCGACGCTTCGGGAGCTGACAGATCGGCCCTCATCCTCGCGCCCGAAGCGCCCTACCCGGCGGTGGGCGGCGGGCCGCTGCGCACGGCGTCGCTGGTGGAGTACCTGGCGCGGCGCTTCACGGTGGACATCATCGTGTTTCGCGAGCCGTCCGCGCCACTCCCGCTCGCGGCGTTTACGGCCGGACTGGCGCGGCGCCAGGATGTCCTCCAACTCCCTTATCACGCCCGCCACTGGCCGGCGCGCGCCGGGCGAAACCTCTCCCGCCTGCTGCGAGGCGCTCCCCCGCTGAACGACCGCTTCGCGGGTTTCGGAGATGCCCTCAGCCGCCTTCTGGAAGGCCGCGCCTACGACTTCGCCCTGGTCGAGCATTTCTGGTGCGCGCCCTACCTGGAACAAGTGGGCGCGGTGAGCCGCTCGGTGGCGCTGGATCTGCACAACCTCGAGTCGGTCCTGCTGGCGCGCACGGCGGACACCGAAACCGCCCCGGCGCGGCTCATGTTGCGCCGCTTCGCCGCCGCCAGCGCGGCGCTGGAGCGGCAATGGCTGCCGCGCTTCCCCTGGTTGCTGGTCACCAGCCGCCAGGACGCGGCCCGCGCGCGGGAGATCGCCCCGCGGGCGCAAATCCGCGTCTATCCGAATGCCCTCCCCTGGCGCGGCGTCCCCGCGGCCGAGAAGCAGGAAGCGATCGTGTTCTCCGGCAACCTGGAGTATCATCCCAACCGCGCGGCGGCCGAATTCTTCGCGCGTACTGTTTGGCCCGGACTGCGCGCCCGCTGGCCCGATTTGCGCTGGCGGATCGTGGGCAAGAACCCGCACGCGTTGCGCGCGCTGGCGGCCGGCGACCCGCGCATCGAGCTTTCCGGCCCGGTGGAGGACGCGATTGCGGAGCTGGCCCGCGCCTCGGTGGCGGTGGCGCCCATGCTCTCCGGCAGCGGAACGCGGGTGAAAATCCTGGAGGCCTGGGCCGCGGCGCTCCCAGTGGTGTCCACGACCCTGGGCGCCGAAGGCCTGGAAGCGCGCGACGGCGAGCACCTGCTGCTGGCCGACTCGGCGGAGGGCCTGCGCCGGGCCATCGACGGCCTGCTGGTCTCGCCGGCAAGGCGAGCCAGTCTCGGCGCCGCGGCGCGCCGCCTGTATGAGCGGAACTACACCTGGGAGGCGGCCTGGCGGAGCCTGGACGAGGCGGGGCTGGAACCGGTTGTGGTGAAATAAACTCTTATGGATTTCGTCACCGGCAATCTCGGCTGGATCGAAGTGATCTGCGGCCCGATGTTCTCTGGCAAGAGCGAGGAGCTGATCCGGCGCCTGCGCCGCGCCATGATCGCGCGCAAACGCGTGCAGGTTTTTAAGCCCGTGATCGACGACCGCTACTCGCGCAAACAGATCGTCTCCCACGGCGACCAGCGGATGAACTCGGAAGTGGTCGCCGCACCGTCGGAAATCCTCGCCCGGCTTGATTGGCGCACGCAGGTGGTGGGCATCGACGAAGCGAATTTCCTGGGCGCCGAATTGGTCGAGATCGCCAGCCAGTTGGCGGACAGCGGCAAGCAGGTGATCGTCGGCGGCCTGGACACCGACTACCTCGGGCGGCCGTTCGCGCCCATCCCGGACTTGCTGGCGCTGGCCGAATCCATTACCAAAACGCTGGCCATCTGTATGCGCTGCGGCAACCCCGCCAAGCACACGCAGCGGCTGGTCGAGTCCGAGGACCTCATCGTGGTCGGCGCGGCGGGGATGTACGAAGCGCGCTGCCGCCGGTGTTTCGAGCCCGGCATCCCGAAACAGGAACTGCTGGAATTCGCCCGGCCGCGCCTGGAACGGGATAGCGAATGACAGTAGGGATGTTAAACTGGCAGTAGTGAAGAAGTTGAGATGAGTGAAGGAGACTTGCAGCCGTGAGTGACTATACCCCCATGGCCCCGCCGCCCCCGCCGTCCGGCGGCTCGGGACTGAAGATTCCGATTCTGTTCGGCGCCGTGATTGCCCTGCTGGCCGCCAATGTGTACTTGTTCCTGCAACTGGACAAAGTGCGGACCGACGTATCCAAGAACCGCGAGGCCCTGGCCACTGAAATCGCGAACCTGCGCGAAACCTCTTCGGTGACCACGCAAACTTCCCGCCGCAACCTGGACACGCTGCGCGACGAGCTGGAAGCCGCCCGCCGGCAGGCCTCCATGGCCGCCGGTCAGGCCAAAGTGGAAGCGCAGAAACATGCCGACGACCTGGCCCGCCGCCTGGAGGTGGAGCAGAAGAAAGCCCAGCAGGCGGTGCAGGGTGAGATCAGCCAGGTGCGTGAAACCGCCACCGCCACCAGCAGCAAGCTGGGCGAGGTTTCGACCGAGGTCGGCAGCGTGAAAAGCGAAGTCGCGGCCACCAAGGGCGAACTCGAGAAAACTATCGCGGATCTCAAGCGCGTGACCGGCGACCTGGGTATGCAGAGCGGGCTGATCGCCACCAACGGCAAGGAGATCGCGGCCCTGAAGGCGCTCGGCGACCGCAACATCTTCGAATTCACGCTGGGCAAGACCAAGGCCCCGCAACGCATCGGCGATATCGCCATGCAGCTTAAGAAGACCGATCCCAAGAAGAACAAGTACACCGTGGACGTCGTGGCCGACGACAAGAAGGTCGAGAAGAAAGACAAAGGCGTCAACGAGCCGGTGCAGTTCCTGGTGGCCAAGGCACAGGGCCGCCCTTACGAGATCGTGGTCAACGAGGTCAAGAAGGACATCATCGTGGGCTACCTGTCCACTCCCAAAGTGGTCGGGCGATAGAGATCGGGCCGGGCGTGCCCGGCCTCTACTCCAGGGTCAAGGCCGAAACCAGCAGCTTCTCCGGACGCCGCACTTCGATTTTCATCCGCTCGCTCAGAGCCAGGTTGCCGCTCAGCGTGAGTATGTAGTGCGCGCGCAGCACCTCGAAAATGCGCGCTCCGGGCGCGTCCTCGGAGGCCCGTTTCATGTCCCGCAAGTTGAACGACGCCCCGCCGGTCTGCCGCGCCAGCGACTCGAACAATGATCGCCCCACGCCGGTCATGTAGACCGGATAGATCGATACCTGGTTGCGCCGCGCCAGGCGAAACACTTCGCGCTCGCCGGTGCGGCTGGGCCCCTCGTAGCCGGTGCTGAGCAGGACAATGACGCGGCGCGACACGGTCCCCTGAAACCCTCCGTCCATGGCGGCGTACAGCGCGTCCAGCACCCGCGGGCTGTTGCCGAATTTCACTCCCGCCACGGCCCGCGACAGCAGTTCCCGGCTGGAGGTGAAATCCTGGATCAGGGTGGCCGACGAGTCGAAGGCCACCACCGCCATTTGCTCCTTATCCTGCAACTGGCCGATCAGGTTGCCGGCCACTGGCAGCACGGCGCCGCCGGCCAGGCTGGTATCGAGCAGCAGCATCGCGTCGATCGGTCCGCTGGAGTGCTCGGCCAACTCCACGCGCCGCGGAACACGGTCGTCGAGCACCGAGAAGTCGCCCGCTTTGAGATCCCGCACCGGCCGCCCGGATTTCTGCTCCACCACCGTGACCAGCACCCGGGTCGCGGCCGGAGCCGGCAGCGCGAGCAGCACCAGGAGCAGGGCGCGGTTCCTCATTCCGCTTTCCGCGCGCCCTCCTGCTTGCCCTCGGCGCCGGTAGCAACGCGAACCTTGGTCCCGGTATCCAGGCGCGCCACCTGCGTGGTGGCCACCCGGTCGCCCACCTCCAGCCCCTCGACAATCTCCACTTCCTGGTCGAAGCGGTCGCCCAGCTTCACTTCGCGCGCTTCCACCTGGTCGCCGCGCACGATGTACGCTTTGTTGGAACCGAGCACGTAGTTCACCGCGCGCACCGGCACCAGGCGGATCTGGTCGATCTTCTCGGTCGGCACCCGCGCGCGGGCGTAGGAACCAGGCTTCAGCGTCCCGCCCGGGTTGTCGATCAGCGCTTCAATCAGGAAGGTGCGTTTGGACTGTTCGACAGTGGGTGAGATGCGCCAGATCTTGCCGTGAAAAACCCGGTCCGAATACGCCTCCAGGACCACCTCCGTGGTCTGGCCGCTTTTGACCCAGGGGGCCATGCGTTCGGGAATCTCCAGCCGCAGCCGGATCGGATCGATCTTCACCAGCGTCAGCAGCGGCGTATTGGTGCGCACGTATTGTCCGACCGCGACCTGCCGGTCCTTGACCGCGGCGGCGAAAGGCGCACGCACGATGGTATCGCGCAGTTTCTTACGCTGCAAGTCCAGCACGGCCCTGAATCGTTCCACTTCGCGGATCAGGTTGCGGGTCTGGTTCAGCATCGCGTCGTAAGCCGCCTGCATGGTGCCGAGCCGCGCCTGGGCCTGGTCCAGATCCGCCTGGGAAGCGATGCCCTGGTCCACCAGGTTTCGCGCGCGCTTGTAACGCTGCTCGGCATCGGTCAGCTCCGCCTGGGCACGCCGCACTTCGGGCGTCTCGCGAATGTCCTTGACCTTGTCCGTTTCGTCCTTCAATCCCAGCCGCTCGAGAGACTGCCGCAATTGCGCCTCGTTCTGCGCCACCACGTAACGCTGCTCCTCGTCGAGAATCCGCACCATGACTTGGCCGGGCGTCACTTGGTCTCCCAGATCGACGTTCACCTGCTCGATGCGGCCTTCCACCTCCGCGCTGACAATGATCTCCTCGAAGGGAAAAAGGGTCCCCACCGACTCCACCACGCGCCGCATCTCGCGCGTGATCACCGGCGCCACACGCACCGCGATGGGACCCGTGTCCTGTTTGGTGACCGCGGCCTTCTGCCGGCTGCATCCGCTGAATACAATTGTAAGGCTCGCCAGGGCGAGCCACTTCCGTATAGACATGAGTTCGCTCATCTTGTAGCTTAGCGCTTTGCAGCGCGGCACGAGAATAGAATAACGCTATTCGCGGGGGCGGGGTTACGGGCGATCAGAGCAGCAGAAACCCGGTTTCGACCTGGCCGGCCAGAATGCGGTTCCAGATCACCCGGGCATCGCCTTCCAGCGTGGAATAGCGGAAGTGCACGTTCTGGCCCGGCTCCAGCAGCGGGTAAGAGTGCTGGGCGCGGAAACCCCGGTGGCTGACGTCTATCAGGCGCCCCTGGAATTCGCGCGGCGCCGGGTGATATATCATGAGGGTCAAACCGCCCTCCAGCGCTTCCCGGATCTCGCTGCGTCGGTCGTCGCTTGGCTCGGGCATGCCGCACCTATGTCGCGCAGGCCTTGCTCGAGCTTTCCAGCCGGTAGACCTTCAGCTTGCGCGCCAGAGTTCGCCGCGAGATGCCCAGCATCCGGGCGGCCCGCTGCTGGTGTCCGCCGGTGCTGGCCAGGGTGTTCATGATCAGCTTGCGTTCCACGCAGTCGATCCGCGAGCCCGCCGCGGCCGGCGGCGGCTCCACCCGGCAGGTCCGTCCGGTGACTTCAGCAGGCAGGTCGGCCAGTTCCACCAGGGGATGGGTCGAAAACACGATCGTCTTCAGGATTACGTTGCGCAACTGGCGCACGTTGCCCGGCCAGTGATACTCGGTGAGAGCGCGGACGGCGTCCGCGGACAGGCGCATTTCCGGGTTGCCGCGCCGCAGGTAAAACAAGGCCAGCGGCAGGACGTCCTCGGGCCGTTCGCGGAGCGCGGGAACCCGGATGCAGATCTGGCCCAGCCGGTGGTAGAGGTCTCCCCGGAACTGCCCGCTTTCGATGCCGGCGAGCAGGTCCCGGTTGCTGGCCGCCACAATGCGCACGTCCACAAAGATCTTGCGCGTGCTCCCCAGGCGGTAGTACCCGGCGCCGTCCAACACCCGCAGCAGCTTTACTTGCAATCGGGGATCCAATTCGCCGACCTCGTCCAGAAACAGCGTCCCCGTATGGGCCGCCTCGAACAGTCCCGGCTTGGCCGCCTCGGCGCCGCTGAAGGCGCCTTTCTCATGCCCGAACAGCTCGCTCTCGATCAGGCTTTCGGGCAAGGCCGCGCAACTGACGTCCACCCACGGCCGGCTGCACCGCAAAGAGAAGTGGTGCACGGCGCGCGCCACCAGTTCCTTGCCGCTGCCGCTTTCGCCTTCCACCAGGACCGCGGCGTCGGAACGGGCCGCTCGCTCGGTTCTCTCAAACACCTCGCGCATGGCCCG
This sequence comes from Acidobacteriota bacterium, assembly GCA_016213755.1. Classification (GTDB taxonomy): domain Bacteria; phylum Acidobacteriota; class Terriglobia; order Bryobacterales; family Bryobacteraceae; genus JACQZT01. Next base: position 35,763 of record JACQZT010000200.1, read on the forward strand.
GCTGTGGATTACAGCGGGCATACCAAGAACGTCGATGGAAACACTCAGGCCCACTCACTCTACACTTTCGGCTCAAAGAGCAGCCCGCCACCTAAGGCAAACCCCCGACTCGCCGCCCCCGAACCACCCTACAAAAACCGGGACAGGCAGCGCTTTCCCATTTTTAAGTCCAATGGTTTCAACGCATCTCAAAAATGGGAAAGTGCTGCCTGTCCCGGTTTCTTACTTTTCGATCTTGACGATCATGTAGGTGAACGGCTTGGCGCCCGGCGCCAGCACCACTTGGTGCGGCGTGTTGGCGGGGATGTGGGCCACGTCGCCGGGGAGGAGTTTCTTCTTCACTCCGCCCTCGATGGACGTGCCGCGGATTTCACCCGGCCCGGTGCTTTTTCCGCCCACCACCTTTCCGCCCACCACCAGCGTGGCCTCGCCGGCGCTGACAACAAAAATGTCGGCCACGGTTTCGTGGACTTCGGCTTCGCCGCTCGCCTCCCGATAGGCGACCATCGCCGAATGCCGGCCGAACTTGCCAAGCTGCTCGGTAGCCACCTTCTGCTCGTTCATCTTGGGCGCCAGCTTCTTGCCGTAGGCCCTCATTTCGGCCGCGGGCCAGGATACAAATCCAGCAGGTTCGGCCGCTCCCAGCGGCAGCGCGCCGCAGGCCAGCAAAGTCATTGCGATTCGTTTCACGATCCTATTCTCCTTAAGCGGGTAATTTCACGCGCGGGATGCGTTCTTCGATGGGCGCCAGCGCCGGGAAGTCGGTGTACGGCTTGTCCTGGTACCAGTAACCGACCGAATACCAGTTGTCGCCGCGGTCGTTGGCATGCCCGTGTTCCAGGGTGTGTTTCAGGTAGCGGGTGAAGGTGACCGGGTTGTCTCCGTGCCAGCGATAGCAGCAGTAACGGCCGCCGGTGCGCTCGGGCATGATAATCAGGGGCGCCCCGTAGTAGTGATGGCCGAAGGGGATGGCGCCATCGCGGCCGCCGAAGTTCCAGCTTCCCAGAAAGTAGTCCTCACTGCCAGTGCCGACGATGGCGGGCTTGGATTCGTCGTCGATAAAGATCATGTCGTCGCCTTCTCCCATCCACCCGTCGGCGTTGAGCAGCACGCCCAGTGTCATGCCCATCAACTGTCCCCGCCCGCGCGCCTCGCACACGACGTGGTTCAGCTTGCCGTCCGGATTCTTGCCTCCGGGCAGGCGCTGCGGCTGGCAGGGCGCCGCCTGGCGGTACTGCGCGTGGAAGTAGAGCGCATCCGCCGGCAGCGCATCGACGCCGATGTAGTCGATGTTGGAGTAGAACGCGCCCACGTCCCCCTTGCCCTCGTTGGTCACGGTCATGCGCGCCGACGTGCGGTAGGGCATGGCGAAGTAGCAGTTCAGCGAGCGGCCGGGTGAGCAGGCCAGGTAGGCCGACTGGTAAATCACGTACTGGCCCAGGTTGAGGCCGAAGAAATCGCCCACCGGGGTCTCCACCGAGGGCTTCGGATTGCCGTCCCACCACACCCGCAGGACCAGTTCTTTCAGGTGGTGGACGCTCTGCGCCGCGATGGTGAACCAGATGTGAGTGATGACCCCCGGGCCTTTCTGGTTGAACAGCTCCTGCGTGGCGCCGGCTTTGATGGGCCAGCGGTCGGCGTTGCCGCCGGTGGTATCGTAGCTGGACTGCTTGAGCGAGCGGTAATTCTGCGCCCGCGCGTAGGAGGGAAGGAAGGCATCGCCGCGTCCGCCCCGTCCCGGGGCCTGCGCCTGCAAGGCCGCCGTCGAGGCGGCCGCGCCGCCGGAAAAGGTTAACAAGCGCCGCAAAAAGCCCCGCCGTCCGGCGCCGGAATCGGTTTGCATAGGTTCTCCTTGGAACGAAAGAATTCAGAGCCCGAGAGCCGGATTATATCGGAAACGGCGGCCGGGATGGTAGCCCACCAGCCGTTTGTAACTCTCCAGCGCGTTGTAGACGATGGGGCAAAACCAGGCGTGGCGGCACAGCGACTCGAGGCGCGCGCCGAGCGAGTGGTCGCCCCGCGACAGGTGGGGAAACCCGCGGCAGGCCGCCGGCCGGGCGTCGTAGATGAGGCACAGGTTGCGGTGCAGGAAGGTGCAGGCGTCGTGCCGGTTGAGCAGTATCCGGGCCGTTGAATCGGCTGGGTCGGGCGCCGTGTGCCGGTGGACGATGTCGCCAGCCGACTCGCCCAGGTGGCACGCGATGGCCGCAATCTCCGCCGGGCTGACGTCGACCGCCGTGTAGCGGCAGCAGTTGGCGCACTGGGTACAGTCGAAGCGCTTCTGGATCTCGGCCGCCAGAAGCTGAAACGGCTCGATGGGATAATGATGGGCGCACAGATAGCGGCGGAAATCCAGGTTTTCCGCCCGCTTCGCCTCCGCCAGCCGGCGGACTTCGTCCAGGCCGGTGACCACATTCCAGCATACGCCCGAGCGCCTGCCGGGAAAAGCTCTTTTTCATACCGCCTCCCGTCGAGTTGAGGATATACTATCTGCCACGGCAGGTGAAACCTCATGAAATCTCTGGATCGACGTTCCTTCTTGACCGCCGCGGTCTTGGCCCAGGCGCCGCGGGACTGGAGCGGCAAGACTCCGGTGCGCTACCCCGATCCCGACGTGGTGGTTTTGGACCCGCGTTTCGCAAAATACAAGGTCGGCAACACGCCCATTCAGCGCCTGTACACGGGAGCGCTGTGGGCCGAAGGCACGGCCTGGAGCGGCGTGGGCCGCTACCTGGTGTGGAGCGACATACCCAATAACCGGCAGATGCGCTGGCTGGAGGAAGACGGCCACGTCAGCCTGTTCCGCTCGCCTTCCGGATACAGCAACGGGAACACCTTCGACTGGGAAGGGCGGCAGATTTCCTGCGAACACGGCCACCGGCGCGTGGTGCGCTACGAGGCCAACGGCACGGCGACCGTGCTCGCCGACAAGTGGCAGGCGAAGCCGTTCAACGCGCCCAACGACGCCGTGGTTCACCCGGACGGTGGCATCTGGTTCACCGACCCCGGCTACGGCAGCCTCGCCAACTACGAGGGCTTCAAGGGCACGCTCGAACTGAAGGAAGCCGTGTACCGCCTGGATGCCAAGACCGGCAAACTCGGTCTGGTTACCGACGCCGTCTTCAAGCCCAACGGCCTGTGCTTCTCGCCGGACTACAAGAAGCTCTACGTCGCCGACACCGGCGCCTCGCACTACCCCCGGGCGCCCAAAAACATCCAGGTTTTCGACGTGACGGATGGCGTAAAACTGCGCGGCGGCCGCCAGTTCGTCTCGATGGAACTCGCCGGCAAGGGCGCGGGGATGGCGGACGGGATCCGCGCGGACGCGGACGGTAATATCTGGGCCGCGGCGGGCTGGGTGGGGGAAGGATACGACGGAGTGCACGTTTTCGCGCCCAGTGGAGAGCGCATCGGGATGATCCTGCTGCCGGAAATCTGCGCCAACCTCTGCTTCGGCGGCAGCCGCCGGAACCGGCTCTTCATGGCCGCCAGCCAGTCCCTCTACGCCGTCTACGTCGAAACCCAAGGCGCCCACCCCGCTTAAAAACCCCGTCAGCCTGATCTACCCGGGTTTTCGGCTGGAACATTTCAGATCCGTTTACGTCTATCACAGTCTGGCGGACGTTTCGGGGTTCGACGATGGCCCAACCGACCTCTCTCAAAACGATTGACTTCCCCGGGTCCGAGGGTGGATCGCGGGTGGTGAGATCTGCCGCGGATCGTTTGGATTCCTGGAAGGAAATCGCCGCGCACCTGCGCCGGGGCACCCGCACCGTCCAGCGCTGGGAACGCGAACAGGGCTTGCCCGTGCACCGTTTGCGTCATGAACTGGGAAGCACGGTGTACGCCTACCGTTCCGAGCTCGACGCCTGGATGGCGCGCCAGCGCACCCTGGTCGAACACGACGCCGGAACGGACGAAGACCTGGGTCCCTCCGTCGCCGTGCTGCCCTTCACCGACATCAGCCGCGAGAAGGACCAGGAGTATTTCTGCGAGGGCATGGCCGAAGAGATTCTCAATGCCCTGTCGCGCCTCCAGGGACTGCGCGTGGCCTCCCGCATGTCCTCCTTTCAATGCAAGAACGCGCCCGCCGGCAGCCGCGAGATCGGCCGGCGGCTGCGGGTCAGAACGCTGCTCGAGGGCAGCGTGCGCAAGGCGCAAAACCAACTGCGGATTGCCGCCCAGCTCACCGACGCCGAAACCGGCTATCAGCTTTGGGCGGGAACCTACGACCGCGAGCTGAGCGACGTTTTCGCGGTTCAGGAGGAGATCGCCCACAGCATCGTCGAAAAACTCGAGGTGACGCTCAGCGCCGAGGAGAGCGGCGCCCTGCGCCAAGCTCCCACGCGCCACTTCGAGGCGTACGACTGCTATCTCCGCGGCCGCAAATTCTACTATCACTACAACCGCCGCGACGTCGAATTCGCCATCCAGTTGTTCTCGCGCGCCATCCAACTGGACCCCGCGTTTGTGCTGGCGCACGCCGGCCTGGCCGATTGCTGGTCGTACATTTACATGTACGCGGCGCGGACCGAAGACGCGCGCCGCCAGGCCGACGAGGCCAGCCTGCGGGCGGTGGAACTCGACTCCCGCTCGGCGCAGGCTCAGGCTTCGCGCGGGCTGTCGCTCTCGCTGAGCTGGCGCGACGAAGACTCCGAGAAGGCCTTTGAGCTGGCCGTTCGCCTGGATCCGAGTCTCTTCGAGGCCCATTACTTCTACGCCCGCCACCGATTCGCCCGAGGAGAGCTGGAGCGGGCCATCGAGTTGTACGAAAAGGCCGTGCGCGTGCGTCCGGAGGACTACCAGTCGCCGCTGCTGATGGCGCAGAGCTACGAGGCCCTGGGCCGGCCGGAGCGGGCGCGAGCCGCGCGCGAGCGCGGCATCCGCCTCGCCGAGGAGCAACTCCAAGCCAATCCCGACGACACCCGCGCTATGTACATGGCGGCCAACGGTCTGGTCGGCCTGCGGGAACTTGGCCGCGGCTTGGCGTGGGCCGAGCGCGCCATCGAGCGCCAGCCGGAGGAACCGATGGTGCTGTACAACGTCGGTTGCGTCTACGCGCTGGCGGGGAAACTCGACCCGGCTCTGGAAGTCCTGGAGCGGGCGGTGGAGAATGGTCTCACCCAGAAGGGCTGGTACCTTCACGACAGCAATCTGGACCCCTTGCGCGCCCTGCCGCGCTTCCAGGCCTTGCTCGCCCGGCTCGATTCCTAGTCCGGGCGGATGTTAAGATCGGCACACGGACGCATTTCGCTCTATGCCGATCTACGAATACCGATGCCAAGACTGCCGCCGGCGCGTCAGCGTCTGGGTGCGGCGGATGGGAGAGGAAGCCGAAAGCTGCCCGCACTGCGGGGGCCGTCGTCTGGAACGTCTGGTTAGCCGGTTCGCGCTGGCGCGCAGCGACGAATCCCGCCTGGAGCACCTGACCGGCGACGCCGCGCTGGCAGGGGTCGATGAAAACGATCCCAAGAGCGTGGCCCGCTTCATGAAGCGCATGGGCCAGGACCTCGGCGAAGACGCCGGCCCGGAGTTCGAGCAAGCCATCGAGGAGATGGAACACGGCGGCCCCGAGGCCGGCGAAGACACCACCGCCCCGGTCTGAGCCAGCACGCCGCCGGCGGGTGTTATAGGCTGCTCTTATGGTCTGTCGCATTGCTGCCTCGCTGGGCTTCTGTCTCCTCCTCGCCGGGCAGGAGAGGATCGATTCCGACGTCAACGACAGGATCCGCCAGGAGGCCATGGAGAACTCCCGGATCCGCCGGACGGTGCATTACCTCACGGATGTTGCCGGGCCCCGCTTGACGGGCTCGCCGCAGTGCCGGGCCGCCAGTGAATGGGCGGCCAGACAGATGAGCGAGTGGGGCCTGTCGGACGCGCGGTTGGAACCTTGGGACTTCGGCCGGCACGGCTGGTCCAATCAGCGCGTCGCCGCTTTCCTCACCGCCCCGGTCGAAGACACGCTGGTCGGCAAGGCGCTGCCTTGGACGCCGGGCACCGATGGAACGGTCACGGGCCAGTGCGTGCAACTGATTCCGCCGGAAAACCCCGTGCAGGAGCAGTTCACGGCCTGGATCGAGGGCCAGCGGGAGATCGTCCGCGACAGGATCGTGCTCGTCGGCAGGCACACGGAAGTGCCGGTGAACTTCAAGCCTCCCGCGCTCCGGCTGGAGGCGGACTTGACCCTCCTGCGCCCGGCGCCGGCCGCGCAAGCCGCCGTCCCTCTCACCGCGCAGCAGATCGGCGACCAGATCGACCGCTTTCTAAGAGACAACCGCGCCCTGGTGCGGGTCAACGATTCAGCCCGGCCGCTGGGACAGGTTCGCGCTTCGCAGAACCGGGCCTACGACATCACGCAGGTTCCTCCCACGCTGATCCTCCGCAACGAGGATTTCGGGCGCATCTCACGCCTGCTGGAGGAGGGGCTGGCGGTGGAGATGGAAGTGCAAATCGCCAGCCGTACCCATCCCGAAGGCCGCACCGCGTACAACGTCCTGGCGGATATCCCAGGCGGCGACAAGCGCGACGAGATCGTGATGCTGGGCGGCCACATCGATTCGCTGGACGGGGCCACCGGCGCGACCGACAACGCGACCGGCGCCGCGGTCATGATGGAAGCCGCGCGCATCCTCAAGGCTCTTGGCGTCCAGCCGCGGCGCACCATCCGCCTGGCGCTGTGGGGCGGCGAGGAGCAGGGGCTGCTGGGCTCGCAGGCCCACGTGAGAGAGCAGTTCGGAACCGCCGAATCGCCTAAACCGGCCTTCTACAGGCTGGCCGCCTGCTTCAATCTCGATTCCGGCACCGGACGCATCCGCGGCCTTTCGGTGTTCGGCCCGCCGGCGGCGGCCGCGGCCCTGAACGAGATCGTCCAGCCCTTCGCTCGCTGGGGGGTTGCCGGGGCGGCCGGCTCGCGCTCGCGCCGCCTGGGCGGCTCCGACCACACCTCGTTTGCTGCCGCGGGACTCCCGGGGATCGGCTTGTTGCAGGACCCCATCGAATATCCAACCTCCACCTGGCACACCAATCTGGACGCCTACGAGCGCATCGTCGAGGACGATCTGAAGCAAGCCGCCATGGTGGTGGCCTCCGCGGTCTATCATCTGGCGATGCGCGAGCAGATTCTGCCGCGCTTCGCGCCTTGGGAACTGCCCCGGCCGGGCACCGAGGCCGCATCGCCGGCCGCGGCCGGCCCTTGAGGGATTGTCCCCGGTTTATGCTGGAGGGGGATGAGGCGATTGGTTTGTTTGTTGTGCCTGCCCCTGGCGCTGGCGGCCCAGGAACGCTGGAATGCGTTTCGGAGCGGGCCGTTTGAGGTTGTCACCACGGGCGGCGATAAGCCGGCGCGCGACGTCCTGGTGGTGCTGGAGCAGTTCCGCCACACCTTCGGCACGCTGCTGAGCCGGCCGGAGATGGGCTCGTTGTGGCCGATCCGCGTGGTGGTCGAGCGCGGCGCGAAGACCACCGGCTTCGTCCTGGCGCGGGACGCCTGGATCGCCAGCATCGCGCCGGGCACGAGGGTCCCTCAACAGTGGCTGCGCGAGTGCGGCCGCATCCTGCTCGATTCCAGCGCGGGCCGCATGCCGCGGGAAACCGAGGAGGGCCTGCTGGAGATGTTCTCGACGCTGGATGTGCAAGTCACGCGCGTCACTCTCGGCGCGCCACCGCCCGAACGAACCCCCGCCTGGCACCGGCTGCATCTGGTGGCCACCAACCCCGAGTACAGCGGCAAGCTGCGCGTGCTGCTGGCCAACCTTCAGCAAGGCATGGACGAGGATCCCGCCTGGCGCAACGCCTTCGGCAAGACGCGCGCTGAGATCGATCGCGAAACCGATACGCCCGCCACCATTGCGCTCTCCGGCCGCGCTATCGATCCGGAGTTCCACTTCCCGCCCCGCCCCGTCGAAGCGCCGCTGGCACGCGTCATCGCCGCCGATCTGCTGCCGGTGGACGCGGCGCGCAGGGCCTACGACGCCCTGCCGGATTCCGCCGAAGCGCACGAAGGGCTCGGTTTTCTGCACCTGCGCGAGGGGAACGCCGCCGGGGCGCGCCGGCATTTTGCCAAAGCCATTGAACTGGGCAGCCGCAACGCGCGCGCGCACCTGGAGACCGGCGCCTTCGAGAGCGCGTCCAAGCTCAATCCGCGCTGGGCCGAGCCGTACCTGCGGCGGGCCGCGACCGAAAAGGACCCGCGCCGCCAGGCGCCGCTGCTGGCTATTGCCGCCAAGCTCGACCCGCGCAACGCCGCGGCGTGGAGCGCCCTGGCGCAGGCACAGTTCGGCGCCGGGCTGTTCTCGGAATCGGCCCGCTCGTGGATCGCCGCCGAGCGCGCGGCGGCCACCGAAGAGGAACGTGCCGCCTTGCACCAAACCCGTCTGGGCATGGATCAACGGCGCTTGGACGCCGAAGCGGCCGAACGCAAACGCCTGGCCGGCGAGAAGGAACGCGAACTGGAAAAACTCAAGAACGAAGCGCTGGAGCGCATCCGCGCCGCCGAGGCCAGGGCCGCGGGCGGCAACCCGCCCCTGGAACCCGGCCGCAAAGTGGAGGAATGGTGGGGCGACAACACCGGGCCGGGCGCGCGCGTCAACGGCGTGCTGGAACGGATGGACTGCCTGGGAGGCCCGGCGCGCCTGGCGATCCGCGCCTCCGACGGCAAGACCGTCCAACTTCTGATCCGGGATCCGTCCCAAGTGGTCATTGAAGGCGGCGGCGAACAGACCCTGCGCTGCGGCCCGCAAAAGCCGCCGCGCAAGCTCACCGCCGACTACACTCCGCGCGCGGACAAGAAGATGCAAACCTCGGGCGATGCCACCTTCCTGCGCTTCCAATAGATGGATCGCGGTGGCGGTGATGGTGCTGGCCACCTCGCTCAGCTTCCTCGACCGGCAGGTGCTGGCCGCGCTGGCGCCGTCGCTCAAGCGGGAGTTCCATCTGAGCAACGAAGGTTACGGCTGGGTGGTGGCGGCCTTCTCGCTGGCCTACGCGCTGGCGGCGCCGCCCATGGGCCTCGCGATCGACCGGCTGGGGCTCAACCGCGGCGCCGCGCTGGCAGTGGGGCTGTGGTCGCTGGCGGGCACGGCTACCGGACTGGCGGGCGGACTGGCGAGCCTGGTGGCCTGCCGCGCCGCGCTGGGAGTGGCGGAAGCCGGCGGCATCCCCGCCTCGGGCAAGGCCTTCGCGTCCTACCTCAAGCCGCACGAGCGCGCCATGGGCACGGCTGTCAATCAGCTTGGCATCAGCCTGGGGCTGGTGGCCGCGCCGCTGTTTGCCGGCGCCATCGCCGGCCGGTTCGGCTGGCGCGCGGCGTTCGTCGCCACCGGTCTCGTGGGGTTCTTGTGGCTGCCGCTATGGAGCGGTGTGACCCGGCGCATCCCGCCCGAAGCCGCATCGGCGGCCCCGCCCGCCACCGTGCGCCGCCTGCTGCGCGATCCGCGGCTATGGGGACTGGCCGTCGCCAACGTCCTGCTCATGACCGTTTACAGCCTGTGGATGAACTGGACCACCATCTACCTGGTCACGGCGCACGCGCTCAGCCAGGCGGAGGCCAACCGGCGGCTGGCTTGGATCCCGCCCGTCTTCGCTTCGCTGGGCGGCTTGTGTGGAGGGTGGCTGTCGATGCGCTGGGCACGGGCGGGCGCCGGGGTCCAATCGGCGCGCATGCGCGCGTCGCTGGTGAGCGCTGCGTTCCTGCTGGCGACCGCGGCGATACCCTGGATGCCCAGCGCCGGCTGGGCCACGGCCCTCATCTCACTCAGCTTCTTCTGGTGCGTGGCGATGAGCGCCAACCTGTATGCCATGCCGCTGGACCTGTTCGGCGCCGCGCGCGCGGCCTTCGCCGTGTCCGTGCTCACCTTCGCCTACGGCCTCATGCAGACCTTCGTGTCGCCGCTGTTCGGCCGTCTTATCGACCGCTACGGGTTCGAGCCGGTCTGCGTGGGGACGGCCGTGCTGCCGCTGGCCGCCGTGGGCGTGCTTCAATTGACGAGAGGAAGGTCTTGAGGCAGCGGCTCAAGCAATGGCTGTTCGGTCTCGCCGGCAAGGACGCCGAGGCCGTCGTGGTGACGTTTCTTTCGGGCGACGCGGCGCCGGCGCGCGCCATGGCGGAGGAAATCCGGCAACTGATTCCGGACCGCGAGCATTTCACCGTGGAGCCGGTGCAGGGTTCCACTTGGCGCCTGTGGCGCGAACTGCGCCGGCGTTTCCGGCGCAAGCGCATCGGCATGGCGGCGGTGCTGTTCGGCTCCGGCTCGCGCCATCGCGCCCTGCGCCGGGCCGCATTCCTGCTTGCGCCCACCCGCATCCTGGCCTTTAACCGGCGCGGCGAACGGCACCATTTGAAGCTCTCTTCGTGGATCGCCTCGTGGCTGTTCCTGCGCGGCGTGCCGCTGGACCGCATCTGGCTGCGCCCCTGGTGGCTGTGCCCGTGGAAGAAGGACCGCAGCGTTTTCCCGCGCGATTGCCGCGTGCTGGCCGGCCGCCCGGCGTCGAGCGACCGGCGGCGCGTGGGCGTGGTGTCGCCCTACTTCCCGTACCCGCTCGCGCACGGCGGCGCGGTGCGCATTTTCCACCTGCTGCGCGAGATGGCGCGCGAGTTCGACGTCTACCTGTTCGCCTTCTCCGAACGGCAGCGCGACGAGGACCTGGCGCCGGTGCTGGAGTTCTGCACGCAGGCGGCGCTGCTGCCCGTGCCGCGCTATCGCGAGCCGCGCTGGTCGACGATCGCGCCGCCCGAGGTGCGCGAGTTCGGCTCGCAGCCCATGCGCGAGCTGGTCGCGCGCCTGCGCAAGGAGTGGAAGCTCGACCTGGTGCAGGTCGAGTACACCTATATGGCCGGCTACCCGGGCGATGTGCTGGTGGAGCACGACGTCACCTTCGATCTCTACGACCAGGTTCGCCGCCGGCACCCCTCTCTCGGCGCCTGGTGGAACTGGCGGCGATGGGCATGCTTCGAGAGAAAAGCGGTGCGGCGCTACGCGCGCGTGGTGGTGATGTCGGACAAGGATGCGAGCCTGCTCCCGCGCGCCCAGACGCGCGTGATCCCCAACGGCGTCGATCTCGACCGGTTCCAGCCGGAACCGGAACCCGAGGGCCAAAGGCTCCTGTTCGTCGGCTCGTTCCGCCACTTCCCCAACCTCACTGCATACCGCTTTTTCATCCACCAAGTGTGGCCCGCGCTGCGGGACCGGTTCCCGGAGATGACCCTCACCGTGGTGGCGGGGCCGGACGGGCTGCGCTACCTGGGCGAAGCGCCGCCCCGCGACTCGCGCGTGCGCTTTCTGGAGTTCGTGCGGGACGTGCGGCCGCTGTATGCCGAAGCCAGCGTGGTGCTGGTCCCGACGCTCGAATCGGCGGGCACCAACCTGAAAGTGCTCGAGGCGATGGCCATGGAGCGGGCCGTGATCTCGACCAGCAGTGGCTGCGCGGGGCTGGGCCTGAAACACGGCGAAAGCGTCTGGATTGCCGGCACGGCGGAAGCCTTCGCCGCCGGGGTTTCGCAGCTTGTGGAGCAACCGGCGCTGCGCGCTCAACTGGCGCGCGCCGCCCGCCGCATCGCCGAGCAGCGCTTCGACTGGAAGGGGGTGGGCGGCGAGCAGCGCCGCCTGCTGCGGGAGTTGCTGGAGGAACCGGTGACGCTGCGGCCCGGCCAGCCGCGCGACCTGGAGCGCATGGCTCAGATCCAATCCGTTTCGCCCGAGGCCGCGCAATGGAAGCCGGACCGGTACTTGCCCTACGACACCGAAGTGGCCGAGGTGGGAGGACAGGTGGCGGCGTTCCTGGTTTCCCGCCAGACCGCGCCCGGAGAGAGCGAGATCCTGAACCTGGCCGTGGACCCGGACTTCCGCCGCCGCGGGCTGGCCAGCGCGCTGGTGCGGAGCGTGCAGCGCCGCCGGCCGGGCCAACTGTTCCTCGAAGTCCGGGAATCCAACCTGGCGGCGCAGGATCTGTACGGCAAGCTCGGGTTCGACCGGGTCGGCCGCCGCCCGAAGTACTACGAGAACCCCCCCGAAGCGGCGGTTGTCATGAGATTAAAATCATGTTAATGTCGCAAGTGAAGGCGTTCGGTGAGAAGCTCTCGCAACGCTGTTATGAAGTCACTCGCGATCACCCCCGAGCCCCCAATTTCCTCACACCCTTACGACTCGGTGGGCGACCTCACAAGGAGGGATCCCCTACGATGGAGAAGCAATTGGATGATCTCAAGGCGCATCTGATGAAGACGGACGGCGAGTTCCGGCGTCTGGCCGCCGAACACGCGCAGTACAAGAAGAAGGTCGAGGATCTGGAATCCCGGCCCTACCTCTCCGAAGACGAGAAGATCGAAGAGACCCGGCTCAAGAAGCTGAAACTGCGTTTGAAGGACCAGATGATGGACATGCTAAACCGTTACCGCACGCAACAAGCGGTCTGACGTCAGGTGCGCTGAATCCAACTCGAGGCCCGGCCCGCAAGAGCCGGGCCTTTCGTGTTTTCCGGGATGCTACAGTTTCCTCAGGGCGGTGACCAGAAGATCCGTAACGGCCTTCTTCCCAGCCTCGATCGGCTGGTCCGGCTTGTCCAGTGCGGCCTGCACTTCCTGCCGCAACAAGCCCAAGTCAAGCCGCTTCACAACCCGCCCGGAGGACACGGTCCTTCCGCCGGAGGCCTGCCGGACTGCGGAAAGGATCACGTTGCCATCCTGACACGGCAGGAAGTTGAAATACAGCCCGGCGAGATCCACAGCCCCGCGGATCTGATCTTTTACCGACTCCATGATGTCATCGATCATGGCGTCGCGAAAGGCCGAGTCGTCCACTTGCAGAGTCACATCCACGTTCGGCTGCGAACCGTTCTGCCAGTTTCCCCAACTGTCCTTGTACTGGTAGCATTCGGCCCCGTTGTCCAGTATCAGGGTGCGGTTTGTGTCGGTCTCGTCCTTCACCGCGCTGTAGCCGTGCTTCTCGCCACGCCAGATGACGCTGTCCCCAGCGTGGTCGCTGACCGGAAGCATACGGCCGCGATAGGGGAAGAAAGTCATGGGCACGGAGATCTGCAACTCGGTCCCCGCGCCGATCTGAGCAGCGACCAGCATAGCGGCGTTGTATGCGAGGCTCACGCCGGCCATATCGATGCCTCTGCTGGCCGGGTTGGTGGTCCGTGCGGCGGCGCTGGCCGCCCCGTAGCTTGCCATACGAAATCCTCCTTTGTCGAAGAAAACACCCCCAATGGGGGGTGGCGGTTGCGCTGCGCGAGAGGGTGTCCCGCTCGCAATACCCTCATCCTAAGCGCCTGCATGAGCGGCGTCAAGCAAAAACGGAGTATCGGATCTTCTGATCCCGGCCGGAGGTTTTGGCGGGGCGTGGAAACGCCGAAGCAGTCTCGAAACCAACCCTATGGGGGTTGCCGCCGGTAAATCACGCTCCCCCGCGTGCGCGCGATCTCGCGGTACTGGGCCAGCCAGGAGCGCAGATCGTCGTGAGTTTCCAGGGCCAACCGGGGGTTGTAGAGCTTCAGCCCGTCTACCACGAGGGCGGGCCGGCTGCGCGCGAGTTCGGCGCGGTGCGCCGCGGTCCAGGGCGCGGGAATGGCGGTGGTGTCGAACAAGTGGCGGTCGGCCAGCACGCCGCTGAGCGGTTGGGACTCCAGAAAGCGCGTGGCCGCGGGCAGGCGAGTGTAGACATACAGGTCTGGCCGGTACCCCCAGACGAACAGCGTGTCGCCGGGGCGCGCGGATCGGCGGACAATTTGCGCCGCGGCGCGGCTGTCCCGGTCCATCTCGATGTCGCTCCACGGCCGGCCGCCATCCAGGGCCAGCAGTGCGTAGCGGGGGCCGAAACGCGCCAGCGGAATCAGCAGCAGCAACAGCGCCAGAGCTCGCTTCCGGCCCAACAGGACCATGCCGCGAGAAGCCGCCAGCACGGCCACCGGCAGCAATTGAAAGTAGTAGCGCGGGAAGAAACGCCAGCCCGCGGTCACAGCGGCCAGCGACAGGGCAGCCCAGGCGGCAAACCGCCAGCGGTCGGAATCCCTCCCTTTCCACCAGAACCACGCGGCGGCCGCTCCCAGGGCGGCGTGAAAGCCCAGCCAGTTGAGCGTCCGCGCGAAGCCTTCCCGCAGCGGGCTGCCCACGAAGGTGTGGCCGGAGTAAAGCAGCCCCAGTTGCCACACCTCGCGCCAGTAGGCGCCCAGCGAACCGGTGGCCCACAGCCACGCCGCCGCCAGCAGGTTCGGCAGCAGGACGCCCAGGGCAAAGGCAGGCGCCGCGCGCCAGACCCACAGCGCACACACGGCGATCGCGAACACGGCCTTGGCGTTCACCAGCAGCCCGAGGCCGGCCATCACGCCGCTGGCCAGCGCGCGGCCGCGCCAGGCCAGGTACACGGCCGCCAGGTGCGGGGCAATGAGCAGCAGGTCCGCGGCCAGCGGGAGCACCGCCGCCGGGATCCAGAAGGTCAGAAAGAAGGCCACGAAAAACGCCGCCCAGGCGGCTTCGCTCGCGCCCCACTTGCGGCGCGCGAACCACCAGGCCAGCCAGCAGCAGGCGAGCACGTACGCCGTGCCAACCGCTCGCAGCGGCCAGCCCGGTTGCGCGCCCGACAGCAGGTTCGCAACGGGAGCGGCGGGCGGCTTGTCGAACCACACGTCGCGGTACAGCGTCTTGCCGTGGAGCATCTGCGCGGCGGCGGCCAGGGGCAGATTCTCCTCGGTCCACAGGATACCGACGTGGCACAGGCGCGCGGCCAGGACGCCGAGGGTTAGCAGCGCGAACAGCACCCGCGCGCGCACGTCGCCGGCTCCGGCCTAGTCCCGCACCAGGCGCTTGAGCGTCTCGCGGAACGCCTCGCCGTAGAGCGGGTCGGCCAGCGCGAATTCGACGAAGGTCTCGAAGTAGCTGGGGAAGTTGCCGATGTCGTAGCGGCATTCGCCCGGCGGCAGCTTCACGGCCAGCACTCGCTTGCCCTCTTCGCACATGAGCTGGATCGCGTCGGTGAGCTGGATCTCGCCCTTGCGATCCGGCTGCACGCGGCGAATCAGATCGAAGATCAGCGGCGAGAAGACGTAGCGGCCCGCGATAGCGAGGTTGCTCGGCGCGTCTTCGGGCTTGGGCTTCTCCACCAGGTTGCCCACGCGGCAATAATCCTCGCACTGTTCGGCCACTTGCACGATGCCATAGTGCTGCGTCTGGTCGAGCGGCACTTCCTCCACCGCGATCACGCAACTGGCGCGCCGCTCCTCGAACAGTTGCATCATGCGGCCCATGGTTTTCGACCGGCCGTGCAGACCCAGGATCGAATCTCCCAGCGCGACCACGAACGGCTGCTCGCCGGCGAAGTTCTGGCCACACAAAATGGCGTCGCCCAGGCCGCGCTGCTGGCGCTGCCGGGTGTAAAAGAAATTCGCGTTCAGCTCCTCGAACTGCACCTCCTGGAGCAGGTCGGTCTTGTTGGTGTTGTTCAAGGCCCGCACCAGCTCCGGATCGCTGTCGAAGTGGTTCTCGATGGAAGCCTTGTTTCGGCCGGTGACGAACAGAATGTCGCCGACGCCGTTGGCAACCAGCTCCTCGACGACATACTGCACGATGGGCTTGCGCGCCACCGGCAGCATCTCTTTCGGTTGGGACTTAGTGGCCGGCAACAGGCGCGTGCCCAACCCCGCAACGGGAACAATGGCGTTTCGAATCACTCTCTGAATATAGCGAAGTCCGCGAAAACCGGTGGCGGCGGGAAAATTCGGTGACAGGCATCCATTTTCGGCCGCCGAAAATGGCGCCTGTCACCGAATCTCCAGTGCTGCTAGCGTCCCGCGTACCGCGTCCAGGCTTCCATGAAATCCTTGCCCGAGTAGCGCAGGGTGCGCGGCCCGGCGCGCTCGACGCCCGGCTGATAAGAGGTCTGCGGCGAAAGCGTGCTGCGCGTCGAAACCTCGATTTCCAGCGTCACCGGCCCCTCGATCTTGTAGGGCTTGATCTGGCCGATCCTGGCCATCGACTCGCGCGCCTTTTGCTGGATCAGTTTCTGAGCCGCCGGCGCCGACACCGACATGCAGGCGTAGTAGCCGAACGCCTCCTTCACCACCGCAACCTCGGCCTCGGGAACGATGGCCTTCAGGTCCTCCGCCGCGGCCTGGTCGCCCGAAAGGAAGATCACCGGCACACCAAACCAGCCGGCCAGCGCCGCGCGCGTCTCGATCTCGCCGACCTCCTTGCCGTTCATGATCATCTTCTGGATGCCGAGCGAGCTGTAGCTGTGCGCCATCACGGCCGGCGAGCGGTTGGCCCGCGCGTGCTGGCCGAGAAACGCCACCGCCGCCCATCCGCGCTCCAGCAGCATCGAGGCGCCCAGCGACCCGTGGATCAGCTTGGCGTCCGGCTCGATGGTCAGAACCGACAGCGTCTGGCTGCCGTCGTGCCCATCCCAGACCACGACCTCGCTGGCCCCGCCCTGAATGAATCCGCGAATCGCCGCGTTCACTTCGCCCGTAATCAGGCGCTGGTGCTCGCTGTTGGTAGGCTCGGTCTGCGACTGCCGGCAGATGCCCGCCACCCCCTCGGCGTCGGTGATAATGAAAACCGCCTTGCGCGACTGGGCGCAGGCCACAGCCGAACAGGCCAGCAGTGTAACGGAAAGAGCAATGAAACGCATGGTAAACACTCTACCGCAACCGGGAGTTTCGGGGACAGGCTACTAAACCCCGAAACTCAATTCTCGCCCGAGTGCAGTCCCCCGGCGCCGGCGCGGAAGTCGATGTTGGTGCGCTCGGGGTCCTCCTCCAGCGGCTGGGAGCAGTTCCACAGGCAGGCGCCGCAGTGGACGCACTTCTCGCGGTCGAAGACCGGCACGCCCTCCGGGCCCGGCGCGATGGCCTGGCCCGAGCAGACCTCGACGCAGACCTGCGTGCCGCAGCTTTCGCACAGCGAGGGGTAGAGGAAGACCACGTGGTCGGCGTAGCCCGCCGGGGCCTGCACCTTGCCGCCCATCAGCAGCGCGTCCTGCTGCGTCACCAGCAGCCTGCCGTCGTATTCGATGGCCGGCCAGCCGCTGCGTTCCATCAGCGCGTCGTGAACCGAGGCGCCGCGCGCGGCGCATTCCTCGCGGATGCGCGCGATCTCCTCGGCCGGGATCTTCGACTTGTAGTATTCGAAGACCGTCGGAATGCGCTCGTAGTGCGGGACGTGCTCGCCCGGCATCCACAGCCGGCCGCCGGTGAGTCCCGCCATGCCCATCCCGATCAGCCCGGTGACCACCCCGTGGTGGAAACCGTCGCGGGCGCGTTCGGCCACCCGCCCTTCCGTTTCCACCCAGCTCGCGCGGCGCCGCCGCACATAGGTCGCTTCCAGGTTCTCCTTGCTGAACGGCTTCCCTTCCCGCAGCAGCTCCAGCACGGCTTCGCCCAGTTCGACGCCCGTGGTCCAGGCCTCGTCGACGCCAGAGCCGGTCAGGACGTTGGTGGAACCCGAGCCTTCGCCGATGCGCGCAAAGCCGTCGCCGGCCAGCAGCGGCTCGCCGCGGCGGCCAGATTCCTGGAGCGACTTGGCGCCCCAGCTTCGCAGCGCGCCCCCCTTCAGATGCCGCCACAGACAGGGGTGCCGGATGTAGTGCTGCAAGTAACGGTAGCTGGTGCGCACCGGGCTGTCCATCCAGGACGGAACGAAGATGCCCACGCTGGCCACCCGGTCGGGATGCACGTACAGGAAGCCGAAGATCTCAGGTTCCGGATAACCGAAGGTGTGCAGCACCGTGCCGGCCTCGAGTGCGCAGCCCTCGGGCAGATCGATCACCATCTTCATGCCCACCGCCCACTCGCGCTGCGAGTGGCCTTCCGGCATGCCGAACCGCTGGTTAAGCTGGCGCCCCACGGCGCCGAAGGGCCCGTCGCCCACCACGGTCAACTGGGCGCGGATGTCCATGCCGGGCAGGAAGCCGGCTTCGGGATTGCCCTGGCGATCGGTCCCCTGGTCGGCCAGACGCACGCCGGCCACGCGCCGGCCTTCGACGATAGCCTCGGTTACCGGTGTGCCAGGCCAGATCTGGACCGTGCCGGTGGCCATCAATTGCTGCCCGACCCACTGGTTGAACTGCCCAATGGAAAGCAGCAAGCCGCCCTGCTTGTGCAGGAATTCCGGAGTGAAGGGCAGTTCGAGGGCGTGATCCTGGACGGGGAGCGCGAAGCGCAGCGCGCGCAGCGCCGCGTCGGCGGCGCGCAAGGCGAGCGAACGGCGGCTGGCGCCGATGGGGTCCAGCAGGTAGAGCACCTTCTCCTGCCGGACCTCCGCCGCCATGGGAATCTCGGCCGGATTGAGTTCCGGAAACGACGCGCGGATGCCGCGCGCGCGGGTGACCACGCCCGAGACGCCGTAGCCGATGTCGTCGGCGCGCTCGTAACAGATCACCATGGGCGGCGGGGTATCCGAGTCCGCGAATCCGCGCGCCAGCGTGGTTAGAAAGCCGCCCGTGGCCGGACCGAAACCGACGCAGACGATGTCCACGTCCATGCTCTGGCGCTCGATCATGCAGGATAATCCAGCGCTTCGGGGATCATGACCTTGGTCAGCGCTTCGGCGGCGCGGTCCTTGGCCAGCATGGCGCCGGTGAGGCAGCCGTCCAGCTTGGCCCGCAGGCGCATGAATTGCTCCATCCCCTCGAACCGCACGCACGGGCCGGCTTTGGCCGGATGCGAGCCGTCGGATTCCACCACGTCGCGCGCCACGCTGGCCAGACCGGGCATGACCGCTTCCAGGGCCACCAGGTCGTCGGACCGGTAGCAGGACCCGCTCCCTTCGGCATCCCACGCCGGGTGCCGCTGGTAGCCGTAAACCAGCTCGGTGGCGATGCGGGCGACCTCGCCGGCACCGCGCACCGCCTGCACATGGCACAGGTCGGTGAGGAAGCCGGCCAGGCCGGCCAGCCCCTCGGCCAGCGCCGGGCTTTGCGGGCCCTGCTCCTCGAGCTCCAGGACGTCCAGGATCTGGCAGCGAGAGGCCAGCAGCCAGCACAGCGCGTCGGCCAGCCGGAAGGTCACGCCCTGGCGCGCGCTCTGGTACAGCTTGGCGCCGTCGGCGTCGGTGGCGTGCTGGAGGTAGTTCAGAGTCCACAGCCACATCTGCATGGCCGAGGCCAGTGTGCAGGCGCCCGTGCCGGGCTTGAGCGCGGCGAGTTCGCGCATCTCGGCGATCCACTGGTGGAACTGCGCCAGGAAGATCTCGTTGGTCATGGTCACTGAAAGCTGGCGCCGCTGCACCGCTTCCGGCCCTTCGTAAGTGGCCTCCAGTTGCGCGTCCATCCACTTGTGGCCCAGGAAGCCGGGGCAGTCCTCGGTGATGCCGTAGCCGCCCATCAGGCTCACCGCCTCGCGCATCATGTTCGCGCCGTGGCCGGTGTTCCACAGCTTGGTGGCCGGGCACAGCACGTTGGCCAGCGAGTCCAGCAGGATGTACTTCACCAGCGGATTCTCCGGCTCGAGAGACTGGTGCAGGCAATCCAGCGCGTCCTTTTGCAGGCGCCGCAGCGCCTTGAATTGCGCCGACCCGCCGCCCACACCCTGCTCGGCGAAGATCTCGTCCTTTTGCCGCTCCAGCGGGTCCAATTCGTCGAACAGGCGCGCGGCGGCGAAGCCCAGCGAGGCGCTGGCTTCGCCGGTGGCCCACACGTCGAGCAGCCGGTGCAGCACGTCTTCGCGCTGCTGAAGCCCGAGTTCGTAGCGCGGCGTGCCCGGCGCCACCGATTCGCCGCCGCGGAAACGGGTGCGCTGGTAACGCAACAGCGGCTCGACGGCCGACAGCAGTTTGGCCGAGGTCATGATGCCCACCGTCACGCGCGTGCGGCGGAACACGGCTTCGATGATCTCGCCGTGACTGTAGCGCGGCACGATGACACCGTCCTTGACGGTGTATCCGCCGATGATCCGGCTGGCGGGAACGCGCAGGCTCAGCACCGGGTCGTTGGTGGAAGAGAGCTGATGGACCAGTTTCTTGGTCGGCGTGCCGCGGTCGTAGATGCCGGGGTCGCCCTCCTCGAGAATGACCATGCAAGTGCCTTTGATGCGCGGGTCGGCCGAATCCACGGCGGCGGTGACGAAGTTGGCGAAGCCCATGTTGGTGATGAAGCGGCCGCGCTTGTCGACTTGCAGCACCGGCTCCTGGCCTTCTTTCCACTCGGCGACCCGCACTTTGCCGCCCAGCAGCCCGGTTTCCACGCCCACGTAGGGGATGGGCTCGGTGAGGGCGAAGGCGCCGCGCCAGGGCTCGCGGTCCTCGCCCGGCTGCGCCGGGACGCACTTGGCCATGTAGTAGTTGCGCTGCTCCTGGGTGCCGCGCTCGTGGATTGGCGACAGCGCCAGGCAGCCGGCCAGGCTGCCGGTGGCCGCGCCGGCGTCCACCCAGGCCAGCTCGAACGCCACCAGCGCCAGCGCCAGGTTCTTGGGCCCCTCGAGGTAGCCGCCCTGGTGCGGGTCCATGAAGACGCTGGTGATGCCGGCTTCGTCGAAAGCCTTCAGCAGACGGTCCTTCTCGGGCGTCCACTCATGACTGTTGCGCGCGCCCTCGGCCACCAGGCGGGCCACCGGCCCGCGCGCCACGGCGCGCACCGATTGGACCATCATTTGCAGGTCGAAGCGATCCGCGAAGCGCCAGAGAATCTGGCGCACATCGTCGCCGGGCAGCGTCCGCAAGAGCTCGCGCGGAGTCTTCACAGGAGTTTCCATTCCCAAAACCGGGTCCTTTCCAGATGCAGCGTTCCCAGATCTTTCAGTTTAACTTGGACCCGGGCTCGCCGGGCGCCGCGGCGGCTACCCGAGCAGCGGCACGCGTTCGGCCCGGGCGGATTTCACCAGGTCCGCATCGAGGGTAGCGAGCGCCAACCCTTCCCGCCGGGCTAATTCCAGATACGCGGCATCGTATACCGACAGGCGGCGTCTCCGGGCCAGCCGCAGGACTTCGGCTTCATCCGGATCGCGGTCCTGCCGGATGCACAGCCGGGAGAGATCTCTCAGGAACGCCGCCGTGTCCGACTCGGTCAGCCTCTTGCGGCGCTCGTTCACGATCAGGATGTTCCGCACTTCAAACCACCAGAGGCTCGGAACCACGGCCTCCTCCGTTCGGATGCGGGCCAGCGCCCGGCCGGCAACCGGGTGATCCTCATCGCAAAAGGCCCAACACAGGGTCACCGATGCGTCCAGCACGAAGGGCATCAGCGTTTGCGGCCTTCCTCTCGCGCCGAGAGCAGTTCGCCCACCGTGATTCTCCCGGTGCGCTGGCGGAGAGCGGCCATGCTGGCGATGGCTTTGTCGATCTCCTCCTGACGACGATCCGCCTCCGGAACAATTCGCGCGATGGGCCGGCCGTGGCGGGTGATAACCACGGTTTCGCCGCGCTCCACGCGATCGAGGAGTTGAGGCAGATGAGTTTTGGCCTCGGAAGCTTGGATTTCCCGCATGGATTTTCGACCAGTCTATTAGACTAGTCTGATCGTAGGGCAACTATATCCCGGTTGTCAACCAGATACCCACGGGGGCGCCGGCCTGCCGGGCGGCGGGGCCGGATCTCTTATCGCCGAAGCACCAGTTCGCCGCCCAGAGTGTGCCGCACGGGAACGCGGATGTATTCCGCGCGAGAGAGGGCCGGTTCAGTCCTTCGGTACAGCGAGATGCGCCGCGAAACCGGCGACCCAGCGGCCTCGGGAACCAAGGTCCAACGGGCGCCGCCGTGTTGCAGCGCCTCGACCAGAACCGCTCGATCCTGTTCCCAGATGACCGCGGAGTTGTCTATGACGACCGCGTCGACCGGGATCTCTTCGAGAAACCTGGAAACTTCCTCGGCGGTGCGAAGCAGCGGGGTGTAGGCCGCCGGAGTCCACAGGTTGTCACTGATCGTCTTGGAGGCCCGCAGAACCACGTGCTTCCGGCGGGCGCTCCGCAGGGCCAGCTCGGTGATCAGCGCCCCTTCTCCGTTCGCATCCGAACATACAAAGACGACTTCATCCCCCGCCGAACTCGAGACCATCTCCGCCACGCGGGCGAAGCCCAGTTCCGGGCGCTTCGGGATTCTCATGGGAGTAAAAACCAGGGCCAGAACGCACAGACCGCCCGCCACCAGGTGCTTGGGTATGGAAAGGGGCAACCGGAGAGATATCAGCCCGGCCATCCAGCGGATTCCCGCCGCGGCGAACAGCAGAAAGAAGGGCCAGGCCATCATCATGTACCGGAGGTCGACCGAAGTCGTGACCAGCGAATGGAAAGAAACAACCGCGACCACGAGGGCGGCGGCCGCGGCCAGGTCCAGGCACGAATCCTTGCGCCGCGACAGCAGCCGGGCACATTCAACCGTGAAACCAAGCCCTGCCGCCACAAAAAGCCCCGCGCCCAGATTCCGGTAAATGCCCGCTCCGTATAACACCAGCGCCCGGGCAACATAGGAAGCGCTAAGCGGCTCCATGGGCACGCTCGAGCTGAGCATTCGGTACGAAAAGATCTGCCACGGCAAGCCGAGGCACGCCACGACAAGCGCACTGAGGTACAAGTCCGGACGAAGAAACAAGCGGTAACGGCCAGCCAGCACGACCAGGATGGCCGGCGCCAGAACCAGAGCGATCGCGTTCGCTTTCGTAAGCAGGGCCAGCGCGGTCGCCAAGCCGAACAGGAGCGCCCAACGGGTCTGTTCGGTCCGAAAGAAACGCAAAAGCAGCAGCAGCGCCCAAAAGCCCAGCAACGCGACCGGCAGATCGAGCATCACCATGCTGGTCCCGTCCTGCATAACGGGCAGGGCAACCAGCAGCAGCCCCAAACCAAGAGCGGGCAGATCTCCAAAACCGCGCCGGGCGAACAGGGCTAAAGTGACCGCCAGAAGCGCACACACCAACTCCATCAGGACCAGCAGGGACACCCGCGGCTCGCCGAACAGCAGAACCCATACCGTCGCGACCACGTAGAAAACCGGAGGCCACATTCCGAGGCCCACCTTGGGATAGCGCACGTAGTATTCCTGGGCGAACTGAAACGGCGGCGACGCGAAGCCGGAAACCAGGTAGTCCCGCACCATCAGGGTCGTCGTGACATGAGCGGCCTCGTCGGGCCAATGGCTCAGTTCACTCTGGTACGCTCCGCTCAAGAACTGGAGGACAAGAACGAAAACGAGAATCGGGAGGAAGAACTTGCCGAACAAGCCCAGTCTGGCCGGCCATGCCGGGCCACAGACGCCCCTCCAAAGACGCCCGAACCGGCTCGGTTCCGGGCAGGATGAATTCGCCGGCGGCACGCAACCTCACTTTTCCTCGTGGTATTCCTTTTCGGTGTTGAGCGACCACAGCGCATCCGGATCGCGCGACCCGCTCGCGATCTGGTCCACGGCCAGCATGGCGGTCAGCATCGAGTGGTCCTGATTGTTGTAACGATGCATGCCGTTGCGTCCGACGAGGTACAGGTTCCGGAACTGCCGGCTCCACTCGATCAGTTCCGGAAAGCGCCGGTATGCGCCGAAGTAAGCGGGATAGGCTTTCGGCATGCGGATGACGGTTGCGTCCAGCACGTCCGCCGGATCGGCGATATCGATCGCCGCCAGCTCACGCTTGGCCAGCTCGATCAGGTCCGCGTCGCCGCGGCTCCAGAGGGCGTCGCCCTCGTTGCAGAAGTACTCCAGGCCGACCCAGGTGGTGGCGGGATCCGCCACCATGTACGGGCTCCAGTTGTTGAAGATCTGGAGGCGGCCCACCTGCACCTCGGGTTCCTGGATGTAGATCCAGTTATCGCGAACCGGCTCCGGGCCGCGAGGGGTGCGGTTCTTCAACTTCAGATCCCGGCACAGAACGCCGACCGTGAGGAAGTCCCGGTACATCAGGCCCTCGCCGATCTCGCGGACGGGGGCCGGCGCGGGCGGCTCGATCGCCGCCACCAGTTCCTGCACGGGCATGGTCGAGAAGAAGAAGTCGCCCGCGAAACGGTGGCTCTCGCCGGTTTCGGTTTGCGCCGCCCGCACCGCCAGGACCCGTCCCGCGCCGTCGTGCTCGACTCCGTCCACGTTCCAGTGGGTCAGGATCTCGCCGCCGCGCGCGGTCACCCTCCGGGCCACCTCTTCCCACATCTGCCCGGGGCCGAACTTGGGATACAAGAAGCGCTCGATCAGCGAAGTCTCGGTTCCCTTCTGAGCCACGTCGCCGCCGCCCCGGCCCTTCTTGAGCATGTGCGCAATCGCCCGCCCGATGGATAGCCCCTTGATGCGTTGCGCGCCCCACTCGGCGCCGATCTCGCGGCACGGAACGCCCCAGACCTTTTCGGTGTAATCGCGAAAGAAGGTCTCGTAAAGCTCCCGCCCGAAGCGGTTGATGAAGAAGTCCTCCAGGCTCTTTTCCGGCCGCAAGGGAAAGAGCATCGACCACAGGTAGCTCGCGCCCGCCCGCGCGGTTCTCCGCAGGCCGAGCTTCAGTATCGTCTCCGCGCTCAGGCTGAGCGGGTAAGAAAAAAACTTCCGCAGGTAGTAGATTCGCGACAGCCGGTTGCGCACTAGGAAGACCAAGTCGGAGGTCGCCGGATCGGGTGCGTCGCGGGTCCCCTCGACCGGCAAAACATCCTGCCACCAGCGCATGACGCGATCGGACTTGGAGAAGAATCGATGGCCGCCGATGTCGATCCGGTTGCCCTTGTAGTTCACGGTGCGGGAAATCCCGCCCATGAAGCCGCTTTTTTCGAGGACCACGGGCCGGATATCCGTCCGGACAGACAGCTCATGCGCCGCCGTCAATCCGGCCGGACCCGCGCCGACGATGATCGCGCATCTGGACATGCCCGCTCGTCACGGCCAGTATTGCCACTGGCCGTACAGCACTACATAGGCCGACAGCGCGGCATTGGTCACGGCGTGCGCCAGGATGCAGTCGCCCAGGCGCCTGGTCCGGATCATCCACCAGTTGTAGGCCACCCCGGCGATCAGACCCACCTCCCAGTAGGAGCCGTGCTCCATCGCGAACAGGATCGCCGTCCACCAGAAGGAGCGCCGCGTGTAAGCGCCCAGCGGCACAGACTGGAAATCCGGATGCACCAGCCAGCGCATCAGCCATCCGCGCCAGAACAGCTCTTCCACCACGGGTACGATCACCACCGCGCGCAGAAGGCGAAAGACGATGAACATTCCGCTCTCGCTGAGGATTCGGTTGTGGGGATTGGCGGCCGAGCCTAGCAGCCGGTTGTCAAACAGCCAGTGCTGGCGGTAGCCGGGCCACAACAGATCCGGCGCAATCCACAGCGCGAACACCACCAGGCCCAGGGCGACCGTCGCCGCCGGCGAGGCCATTCTCAGGTCCACTACCCGCCGTGAAACCAGCAGCAGGACCGCGCCCAAAGCCGCGAACCGAAGCGGCGCCTGCCAGGCCTCCAGGAAGAGCAGGTAGTCCTGCAAACTTAGCAGCAGAAGGAAAAGCGCGAAAGGCGCCACGTAGGGAAACGCAGGATGCCGCCATAGGCGTTCCACGCCGCCGAGCGGCCATCGCCGGGGAGTGAGCTTCGATGCGGAGGGCACGAGTCCTGGGTCCGTCACCCGATGCGGGCCATCAGGTCCTTGATCTTGATCTCGTCCTCCTTGGCGGGCTTGCTCTTTAGCGCCGTTTCCAGTTCCTTCTTCGCCCTCGGCTTGTCCCCCTTCTGGAACAACGCCATCGCGAGGTGGTAACGGAAGATCGGGTTGCCCGGATGCTTGAGCAGCAGCTCCTGGAAGATCTGAATCGCGTTGTCGCTCAGGTTCTTCTTGATGTAGATCCAGCCCAGGGTATCGGAGACATTGGGATCCTGCGGGAGCTTCTGCTTGGCCCGCTGAGCCAGAGTCAGCGCCTGGTCCAGGTCCGCCCCCGACTCGGCCAGAATGAAGGCCAGGTTATTGAGCGCGATCGGGTTGTCCGGCTGCACCTTCAGCACTCTCTCGTACATCGGCTTGGCTTCCTGGCGCCGGCCGGAAGCCTCCAGCAGCAGCGCATACTGAACATTGATCATGGGATCGGCGGGTTTAATCTCCTGGGCCTTTTGGGTGGCCTCAATGGCCGCCGAAATGTTGCCCGCGCGGCGAAGGGTCTCTCCCAGGCGCAGGTGAACATCGTCCCGCTTGGGATATTTGACCAGCAACGTCCTGTAGTGGCCGATGGCCGCATCGAGCTTTCCCGCGCGTACGCACGTATTGGCCAAGTACAGACGCAGCTCCGGCCGGTCCGGGTTCCTCTCCAGCTCGCCTTCCAGCATCTTAATGGCGCCGTCAAACTGCAATTGCGCGATTTGAACCTCCACCAGCCCCATCAAACCGCGCGGGTCCGGAGGAGACATCTGGTTCAGGCGCCGGAACTCCTCTTCCGCCGTCCGGTACTGCTTGTCGGAGAAGTTGAGCATGGCCATCTGGAACTGGGCGTCGCGGGAA
Source organism: Acidobacteriota bacterium (assembly GCA_016213755.1). Classification (GTDB taxonomy): domain Bacteria; phylum Acidobacteriota; class Terriglobia; order Bryobacterales; family Bryobacteraceae; genus JACQZT01. Next base: position 62,122 of record JACQZT010000200.1, read on the forward strand.
CTGGGCTGCACCTTGAGCGTAGCCTGCAGCTCGTCGCGGGCACGGGACTTGTCGCCCATCCCGATGAGCGCGCTGGAGCGAATCAGCTTGGCCGTGAGGTTGCCCGGATCGACGGTCAGAACTTTGTCCGCACCCTGCAACGCCGACGAGAAATCGCCCTTGCTCAAGTCGAGTTGAGCCAGCGCCAGGCGGGGCGGAACGTAGTCCGGCCGCAACCGTACCGCCTCCTGGAACTGCATCCGCGCCTGTTCGACATCCCCCTTTGCCAGGTGCGCCCGGCCCGACTCGAAGCGCAAAACGAAGTTCTGCGGCGAGCGGCGGATCACGCTCTGCAAATCGTTAATCGCCGACTGGATCTGCTCGGGGTTGCCCGTTTGCAAGCGCAGGGAAGCGCGCATGCTCAGCGCCTTGTCGTTGCCGGAGTCCTCCTTCAGGACCGAGTCCAGCAATTGGGCCGCTTCGGTCTTCTTGTTGTTGAAAGCCAGCACTTCCGCCGTCGCCACGCGGTACTGTATCCGGTCTTTGGGGGACGCACGTTCCCCAAGCTGGTATTGCTGAATCGCCTGATCGAACTCGCGGATGCGGAAGTAGAACTCGCCGGCCATGCCGTAGCCCTTCGGAAAGTCCTTGGGATTGGCGACAATCTGGTCCAGCACCCGGACCATGTCCGGGCGCCGCTGCTGAGAGTAGTAGTGCACCGCCAGTTGCAAGCGGAACGCGCCCTCCTTCGGGTTGTTCGCCACCTTCTGCTTCAGAACTTCCTCGGCCGCCGCGGGCTGATTGGAGCGCATGTAGTAGACCACCAGCAGGTCGTACATCTGGGCGAAGGTCTTATCCTTCTGGATCATGGCCTTGGCTGTCTGTTCGGCCTCCGCGTTCTGACCGTCGGTCAGCAGGACCTCCACCAACGGCAGGGTCGCCTCCCGGGTCAGCGGCTGCACCTGGTTCGCCGCGCGGAGGACCTCTACGGCCTCTTTCAGTTTCTGTTCCAGAACCAGTTGCAGACCGCGGATGCGCAGGCCCTGAAACGATTTTGGATCCGTCTTCAGCAAACCGTTCGCGATATCCCGGATTTCGTTCAGGATCCCGGCCGGCCGCCGCCGGTCCGAGGAGAAAGCGAAAATGAGGAAGTCGGCCAGCTTGGCATGCGCATCGATGTTCTTGGGGTCCAGTTCCATGCTGCGCCGCAGCGCGCGAATCGCTTCTTGATAGCGCTGCAACTGCATTTCCGTCAGACCCAGCCGGTAGTAAGCTTCGCCAAACTTGAGGTCCTTCTGGATGGCCCGGCGGTACATGATGGAAGCTTCCTTGTACTTCCCGTTCTTGAAGTACTTGTTGCCGGTCTCCAAATACCTGCGTTTGGCGGCCTCGGGACTGAAGTTGCAGCCCGAAACCAGCAGGGCCAGAAGAACCGGCAAGCAGAATAGGAGCTTATGTCGTCGCATGGAGTGATCCCTCGTTCCGTTCGGCCATTGAAGATTACTTCATCACAGTTCGGCGCGCGGGCGCAATAAGTTTCCCCGCGCGCCGGCCGTTTGCCACGACTTCTATTCTAGCGAAACCGTGGGACGAACCGGCGTGTTGGAGGGAGAGTCCACGCCGCCCACCCGGATCGTGACGGGCTGTTCGCCCTTGAGCCGGTACCAGGGAACGTAAACGTTGATCTGGTAGATCCCCACCGAGCCCGGGACCAGGCCGCTCCATTCGACCGACATCTGGGATTCCCGCACCTTTGGGTCTCCGAAGAAGACCAGGACCGGCTCGGTAACCGCGGGCGGCGCCGCGGGGGTTGGTGTGCCGGAAACGATTCTGGCGCCCTTGGTGGCGCCCAGACCGGTGGCATAGATCGCCAGGCGCTGGTCGCGATTGGCCGGAGCGCTCTTGCCGACCAGGCGCCCGTCCTCGTGGTAAATCGCGGCCTGCTTGGTTTCCGGATCCACGAAGACCGCCGGCGCGTACTTGGTCAGAGTGACTTGCGTCGTTTGCGCCGCGGCTTTTCGGTCGATCGACCGCACCACCATGGCGAACCGGCCGGCCGCCAGTTCCGGGGGAATCTGCGCATTGATCTGCTGCGGCGAAGTCATCGTCAGCGGCATCGGGCGGCTGCCCAGCGTCACGCACACGCCGCCCAGAACCGTGGGCAGGGGCGTCGAATCCGCCGCGGCCGCCGAGGCCAGGTTGCGTCCGAAAACCGAGGCCAGCCCGCCCGGCGCCAGCCCGGGGACGAAGCTGGCTAGGTTGACCACGCCGTCCCGGTTCACCACTGGCCGTTCGGCCGCCGTAACCGCCTCCAGCGGAATGATGCTCAGACCGCTGGCGGTCAGAGCGTAGGCCACGGTCCCGGAGGGGTCCACCGCCAAGGTCCGCCCGACCATGTTCACCCGCTGGGTGCCGACCTGCACCGAGAGAGGCCCCTCAATGGTCGAAACCGAGCGCATGGTCTGGCCGCTGTTCACATCCACCAGTTCCACCGCGGGAGGCTCGCTCACCAGCACATTCGCCGCGGCCACCACGGGCTGCACAAAACGCGCAAACAGGGTCGCACCTGCCGCCGCCACCGCCGACACCGGCCGGTTGAACTGCTGCGGCGTCTGGTTGCCCCGGCCGGGAATCGTCACCATGGTCGAGCCCGCGTTGGCCGTCGGCGTCAGGGATTGGTTCAACACCAGGCCGTTCACCAGGAAGTAGTTGCCCCGGGGGCCCGCCCCCACCGGGCCATAATAGCCTTGGATCGGCGGGGTGATCACCTGCCGGCGCTGCACGAATTCATCCGCCAGCGAGTCGTACAGCAGGGCATAACCGTTGCCGTCCAGCAGCAGCGCGTATTCGCCGTTGGGCGTGGCCACCATGGTGCGCGGCGCCGGCACCGTGCTGCTGCCCACCAGCGGGCTGATGGCGCGCGGCAGGGCGACGTCGCCGATGGTCTTCCACAGCGTGCCGTTGGACATCACGATCTGCACTCCCCGCTGGGTGGCGGCCACCACGCTGGGGTTGAGCACGCCCAAGCCGGAGTTGAAGGGGATCGGCGGAAAGCGGATCTTGCGGATCTCCGCCATCCGGTCCAGGTCCACCACGCTGATGTACTCGCCCCCGGTGTTCCCCACGTAGAGCGTGTTGCCGTCCGGGGCCAGCGCGATGGATCGCGGCAGTTGCCCGACCTTGATGGGGGCCAGCAGGGCCTTGCTTCGCATATCGAAAACCTCGATGCGGTTCATCCCCGAATTCGAGATGTACAGCCGCTGGCGGTTGTTGTCCGGCACCAGATCGACCGGCCCTTCATTCGGCGAGATGGCCACCTGCAACGGCACGATATCGGCCCGCGCCTCGGCGTCGCGGTTGTTCTGAAACACGCGCACGCTCGGAATCACGTTCACCGCCTCGGCCGATTGCACCAGAAAGTCGTGCGGCGTTACCGTCCCCAGCGCGCGCGCCGCCATGGGATTGTAATCGAAGGTGATCTCCGAACCGTCCGGAGAAGGCCGCGACTGCACCCGCGGCGCCGTCTGAGTGACCTGTGCCTGCTGCTGCGTCTGACCGGCGGGCAAAGCTCCCACAATCGGCTGCAAGACGATGGGAATGGTGATGCCTGGCGCGCCTCCGCCCGGCCCTCCGGCGCCGCCCAAGCCAGGGACGGCGAGGTTCTGCACCGGCGCCTGCAAAAGGATCGCCGAAGCGGTCATCCGCCCGCGTCCCTCGTTGCGCACGGTCACCTTCTGGGAACGGATCGGCGCCGTCACTCCGCACTGGTCGTTGGCCAGCAACTGAATGCGGTTGTCCGACGCCGCGATGGGACTTTGGTACAGTTGCCCCAGAGGCAGGATCATGAAACCCGATTCCGACAGCGCGAAAACAGTAGCTCCGTCGCTGGTGACGACCATCTTCCCGGCCGCGTTCTCGGGCAGTTGCAGCGCCAGCCGGATGAACATGTTGTCCGGGTCGTCGATGTAAAACTGGCTGATGTTAGCTCGCGCGGGCGGATTCTGCACCGGTGCGATGTTGAAGGCGGCGAACAGCGCGGAGCCGTCCGGCGCGAAAACGCTCCCGCCCTGGTTTTGCTGGGCATTGAACTGCGCGGCCACCTGGTTGAGGCCCTGCGCGGTCGTGTTGGTGGACAGCGGGAACTGCGCGTTGGCGGCATTCTGCTGCGCCAGCACCGTCAGCGTTTCGGTTTCAAACAGCGTCAGCCCGGCCATGAACTTCGATCCTTCGGGCGAGATCGAAAGCACCGTGGATAGTCCGGTCACGGTGCGGCTGCGGGTCACGGTGCCGGAGGCCGTCTCGTACACGAAAACCGCCCGCGCGTTGTTGTTCGGAGCGTTCAGGCCGATGATGCGGTCGCCGTCCCGGGTGGCGATCAACTGGCTGCGGCCGGCCAGGAACGGGCGGCCCGACAGGGGCGGCAACTGCGGCGGCATGGGGGTGGGCGGAGTGATGACCACGTTGCCCAGGGCGTTGCTGTCGGTGGCGTTTGGATCCCAGAGCAGGAGCGTGTTGGCGGCGTTGTTGGTGCCCGTGCCGATGGTGGTGATCAGCACCCGCTCGTCGGCGCCCACCGCCACGCCTTCGGGCTTGGCCGGAAGGCTGATGGTTCGGACCAGCGCCTGGGTGTCCAGGTTCAGCACGTTCAGCGCGTTGGCGTCGTAACAGGTGACGTAGAGAAAGCGCCCGCTGCGCGACATCGCCGCCGCGATCGGAAAAGTGCTGGTCCGAATGCTGGCCAGAAAGCGCCGCTGGGCGATCGAATAGATCTCGACGCGCTGCTGGGAGCTATTGACCAGGTACAGACGGCTCCGCCCCTCGTCCAGGACGATGTCCGAGATGCCGCCGACCAGGTATCCGCCCGTTGGCGCCACGACGGAGCCAAACGTCGCCCCGAAGACCGCCGGAGCCAAGCACAAAAATAGAGCCCACCACCGCGTATAACGCATGCGACAACCCAGTATAACCCCCGCTAACGGGGAAAGTTCCGCTCGCCGGCTTCGGGAGCGGGCCGGATCGCCCCGCAAGCCGCCCGGGCCACGATGGCCGCCTTCTCCCAGGCCGGCAAGCGAACGCGCTGGTGGAAAACGTCGAACCCGGATCTCTCGATCCGCTCCAGCAGCCGCCGGTAGATCTCCCGCAGCGCCCACAGCGAAGCCCGGCTCCCGGAATCGATCAGCCCCAGAAGGGCTTCCGACTCGCGGTAGTACTCCCGCGCCCGCGCGGTCTCGAAGCGCAACAGTTCGACTACGCCCTCCGTACGGCGCCCTTCCCGCAGCGCGGACTCGTCCACGCCGAAGCGGCGCAGGTCCTCGGCCGGCAGGTAGAGCCGGTCCCGCTCCAGGTCTTCCCGGACGTCGCGCAGGATGTTGGTCAACTGGAACGCCACACCGCATTTCTCGGCCAGCGGCAGCGCCTCCGGGGAAGTAAACCCAAAGATGTGGATCACCGTCAGCCCGACCACGGAAGCCACCTGGTAGCAGTAGCGGTACAACTCGTCGAAAGTCCCTATCCGCCGGGCCTCGATGTCGCTCGACACGCCGTCGATCATAACGCGCAGATACTCGGGCGGAATGCCGAAGCGGCGCACGGCGTCGTGGAGCGCGGGCCAGCAGGCGTGCGGGCCGAAATCGCCCGCCAGCGCCCGGTCCAGGTCGCGCCGCCAGGCGCCGAGCGAGGCGCGCAACGCCGCCGGGTCGGGGTTCGCCGGGTCGTCGCTCAGGTCGTCGCACTGGCGCATGAAGGCGTAAACGGCGCACATCGCCCCGCGCTGGGCCGGCGACAGAAGCACAAAGGAGTAGTAGAAGTTTTTCGCGCGGGAGCGCGCCACCCCCCGGCACCAGGCATAAGACTGCTCCACCGAGAGCGGCATGGTCGTCACGCGGCGCGGGAGAATGCCTGCCGGGCCAGCGCCGCCAGCAGCAGCATGGCCCGCTCGGTTTTACCGATGGAGGGACGCGCGCTCAGTACGTCGTAATCGCGGGCCCGAATCTTGTCGAGGATCTTCATGCCCCCCAAGCTGAACAGTTCCAGATCGATCGACAGCCGCCGGTCTACCCTGCGCGCCAGCGGCAGTCCTTCCTCGAACCGCTCTTGCGCCACGCGCACGGCTTCCTTCATGGCTCCGCGAAACGCCGGCGTCGCGCGGCGCGCCTGAATGTCCTCCAGCGCGCAGTTGTGCCTGGCCAGCAGGTCCAAAGGCAGATAGAGGCGGCCTTTTTCGAGATCCACCGTCACGTCCTGCCAGAAATTGGCAAGCTGCAGCGCCGTGCAGGTCGCATCCGACAGTCTCTGCCGCTCGGCGTCGCGATATCCGCACAGGCACAGCACCAGGCGCCCCACCGGGTTGGCCGAATAGCGGCAGTAGTCGAACAGATCCTGCCAGGAGTGGTAGCGCGTCACCGTTTGATCCTGCTCGAAGGCACGGATCAGGTCGTCCAATGGCTCTCTGGGCAGATCGTGCCGGCGAATGGTTTCGGCCAGCGCCACGAAGACCGGGTGGCGCGCCGGCCCGCCGTACAGCGCGGCCAGTTCCTCGCGCCACCAGGCCAGCAGGCGCAGGCTTTCCCGCGGGTCGCCGATCTCGTCGCCCAAATCGTCCGCCCACCGGCAGAAGGAATACACATTGTAAAAATCCTGATGCAGCCGCTTGGGCAACAGAAAACTGACCACGTGGAAATTCTCGTAGTGACGGGTAGCCAGCCAGCGAGTGTAGGCCAGCGCTTCCTCTTGGCTCCAGGTTCGTTCCATCGCTTCCGGCGACAAAACGAAATCCTTGGGAGCGAGCGGCACGGCGTTCGAATCCGTTTACGGGATGATGGCGGTCTTCATGTGCCCGTTGTGGCTCATGAGGTGGCGCATCACGTCCAGCAGGTTGGCCAGCGGCTCCTGCCGGTTCACGAAATCGCCGGCCGTGATGTGGCCCGCGCTGACCGCGTCGAGCGCCTTCTGGATGTGAGCCGGCGTGTGGTGAAAACTCGCCTTGCAGGTGATCTCGGAATAGTGCAGCAGCGAAGTGTCCAGCGACACGTGCGTGTCGTTGGGACAGCCGCCGAAGAAATTGACCGTGCCGCCGCGGCGCACCATGCGCACCGCCTGCTGCCAGGTCTCGGGCTTGCCGACCGCCTCGATGGCCACGTCCACGCCCCGGCCCCTGGTGCTGTCCCGCACGGAGCTGACCACGTCGTGGTGCGCATGCGTGGAGATCACCACGTCGGCGCCCATCTTGCCCGCGCGCTCCAGTTGCGTTTTGCGCCTGCCGATGGCAATCACGCGCGCCCCGGCCACCTTGGCCAGCCGGACGAACATCAGCCCGATGGGGCCCAGGCCGATGACCACCAGGTCGTCGCCCGGACGCACGCCGGTCTCTTCCAGCCCGCGGATCACGCAAGCCAGCGGCTCGATGAGAGCCGCATCCTGGTAACTGAGGTGATCCGGAATCAGGTACGTGTTGCGCTCGACGATGCGGCCGGGAATGCGGATGAACTCGGCATAGGCGCCGTTGTTGAACAGCAGGTCCTCGCAGAGATTCTCCGCGTCGCGGGTGCAATAGAAACACTCCCGGCAGGGCGCCGAATTAGCGGCCACGATGCGCTGGCCGGCGCGGAACTTCCCCACGTCTTCGCCCGCGGCCACAATGTCGCCCGCCAATTCGTGTCCGAACAAGGCCGGCGGCACGATCATGCGGGCATGATAGCCGCGCCGAAAAACCTTTACGTCGGTACCGCAAGTAAGCGCGGCGCGGACCCTGACCAACAGGTCCCCGCCACTGATCGTCGGTACGGCTACCGGCTCCACGCGCAACTGTTCCTTGCCGTAGAGCACGGCGGCCATCATCTGCGTGCTCACTGTGTCCACCTCTGTGGCAGAACCACTATTTTCAACGATTCGCCGTCCGGATGCAACGCCAATTGGAAGCCTCGTTCAATCTCGTCCAGGGGCAGCCGGTGCGAAATCAGGTCGTCCACCGGCAGTTCGCCCGAAAAGACCAGCCGCGCCGACTCGGCCTGCAAGTCCACCGAAGCACTATAGCACCCAAATAGAGTCCGTTCGTCCTTGCAGACTGCCGCCCCCGAAACCTCCACCCGTTCCTGGTCCGAGGTTTGGGCAAACAGGAGGATCCGGCTGCCGGGGCGCGAGCAGGCCATGGCCTGATCGACGGCGGCCTGTGCCGAGGCGGCCACGATCACCAGGTCCGCCCCGCGTCCGCCGCTCCGGCGCTTGACTTCCCTGGCCAGATCCACTGCCCGCGGATCCCAGGCCGCCTCCGCGCCGAAGCGCAGCGCCAGTTCCCGCCGCTGGCGAATCATGTCCGTGGCCAGCAGCCGCGCTCCGCTGCGCCGCGCCAGCATGGTGAACATCAGCCCGATCGGTCCCTGCCCCAGGATCACCACCGTCTCGCCGGGCTGAGGCGAGGCCAGCTCGACCGCCTTGTGACAGGTATTGATCGGCTCCACGAAGCAGGCGCGTTCAAACGACACCCCGGGCGGGATCTTTTCCACACCCCGCGGCACAATCCAGTCCATGATTCGGATGAATTGCGCAAACCCTCCACCGGCAGGCTCAAATCCCGCTGTAATCCCGACCCTCTTGTAAGTTTCGCACTGCGCGTAAAGTTTGCGCTGGCAATAGAAGCAGTCCAGACAGGGCACATGATGGAAGGCGGCCACGCGGTCTCCGGTCGCGAAGCCGTTTACGCCGCTTCCCACCGCCACCACTTCGCCCGCCGACTCGTGCCCGTAAATGCGCGGCGGGGGCAGCAAATCGTGCTCGATCTTCTTCAGATCCGTGTGGCAGATGCCGCAACTCTCCACCCGCACCAGCAGTTCGCCGGGGCCGATCCGGGGAGTAGGGACCTCCTCCACCACCACCGAGTTTTTACCTCTGTAAACCGCGCCCCGCATCCGCGCGGGGGGATCAAAATTGGTATTCAATGTTGGCAAGAAATTCTCCAAGCGCCTCCGAGGCCCGGCGACTCCGCCGATACAGCCCGATCAATTCCGGAAGACCGCGCCAGGGCCGATGCAGGGCAAGCGAGACAACCTTAGCGTACCGGAACCGTCCCTCCCCGTCCCGGGCGGCATTGAAGTCGATATGGAAGCCTTCCTGCGATCCGTCAGTCACGACTCGCACGCACGCAAAGGAAAGGCCGAGTCCCCGTGCTTCCCGCGCCACTCCGGCGGCCTCCATCTCGACCGCGACAGCGCCGGAGGCGCGCAGACGGCGCTTTTCACCGGCCGTCCGCACAAACCGGTCAAGGGAAATGATACACCCTTCCGCTGAGTACCGGTGGGCGAGCGGGCTGCACGTCTCGAACCTCTCCCCCGAATCGGATGCTTCCACCCCGCGAGCGGTCACAATGTCGCCCACCTTGAGCGCCGGGTCGAGGGCCCCGCAGTAGCCCACACTCACAACTCCATCCAGTTTCTCGCGCTCCGCCGCGATTCTTCCCACCGCCGCCGCCAGGCACGGCCCGGGGCCGTTGGCCGCCATCACCAGCCGCTGCCCGCCTCCGTGCGCGGCGCGTGCAAAGCGCACCGGCCAGTCCAGGGGCTCCGCGTCCAGCCGGCGCGCCAGGCCCGCCAGTTCCATCGCCTCGGCCGCCACCAGCAACACCGTCGTCATCGGCAATACCCGCTGGCCCGAAACCAGTCCATGGCCCGCACCAGCGCGCCCTCCACCGGTTGCGGGTCGAAGCCCAATTCCCGCCGCGCCTTTTCGTGCGTGGCGAACATTTTCTTGCGCGCCATTCTCACCGCGTCGAGCGGGGCGCGCGGCTCACCGCCCGTCCACCTGGCCCAGGCGGTGCCGCACAGGCTGAAGCCGTAGGCCACCGCATAGGGGATCCGCATCGCCGGCGCCCGGCGTCCGGCCAGCCGCGCCAGGCGGCCGAGAATCTCCTCCAGAGTCAGATTCTCGCATCCCAGAATGTACCGTTCGCCGGCCCGGCCCCGCTCGGCGGCCTGGACGTGTCCGATCGCAGTATCCCGCACATCCACCAGGTTCAACCCCGTATCGACGAATGCCGGCATCGCGCCGCGCAGGAAGTCCAGGATGATCTTGCCCGTGGGCGTAGGTTTGACATCGTGGTCGCCCACCGGCGCGGTGGGGTTCACGATCACCACCGGCAGGCCGCGCGCGGCGAACTCCAGCGCCACGCGCTCGGCCAGAAACTTCGAGCGCTTGTAGGGGCCGGTCATCTCCGCCAGGGAAACCGGCTGGTCTTCGTCCCCCGCGCCCTGTTTGGGGATGCCGATGCAGCCCACCGTGCTGGTATAGACGATGCGCTCGGCGCCCGCGCGTTCGGCCGCCGCCAGCAGGTTGCGCGTCCCTTCCACGTTGGACTGGTACATTTCCTCCGGCCGCGGCGCCCACAGGCGGTAGTCCGCCGCCACGTGGAAGACGAGGCCGCATCCCTCCGCGGCGCGCTCGAGCGAGGCGGCGTCGCGCAGATCGCCGGAAACGGTTTCCACCCCTTCCAGCTCGCGCACGCGGCTGGCCGGCCGCACCAGCGCGCGCACGCGATGCCCGCGCGCCAGCAACTCGCGAGCCACATGCCAGCCCACGAACCCGCTGGCCCCGGTAACAAGCGTTGGCTTCACCGGGTTATCGCAGCGCCCACGTCAGCAGCTTGATGCTGTCGCTGAATTTGGAGTTGATGCCCAGCGCCGCCGAAGGTTCGAAGCCGCAGTGCATCATGCAATGTTCGCAGCGCGGATCGCCGCCGCCGGGCCCGTAATCCTCCCACGGCGTCCGGGTCATGAACTCCTCGAAGGTTCGGTGATGGGCGTCGGTGATCATGTAGCAGGGGCCCTTCCAGCCCTTCACGTTGTAAGTCGGATTGCCCCACGCCGTGCAGGGCAATTCGCGCCGGCCCTGGAGAAAGTCGAAGAAGACCGGCGAGTTGTTCAGCGGAAAGTCCCGCTGCAAGGCGTCGATGTCCTTGAACTTCTCGCGCACGTCGTCGCGGGTCATGAAGATCTCGCGGTCGTCCACCGCCGAATAGCCGTAGGCCGGCGAGAGCATGTGGCCATCCACGCCCAGGCCGCGCAGGAACGTAAACAGTTCGCGGATCTCGCGCATGTCGGTCTCTTTGTAGACCGTGGTATTGGTGCACACCTTGAATCCCGCCCGCTTGGCCGCTCGGATGGCCTCCACCGCCTCGCGAAAGACGCCCTCGCGCTCGACGGCGATGTCGTGCGACTTCTCCATTCCGTCGAGGTGCACATTCAAAAACAGGCGCGAGTCCGGGGTGAACTCGCCCAGCCGCTTGCGCAGCATCATCCCGTTGGTGCACAGGTAAATATGCTTGTTGCGATCGAGCAGCCGCGCCACCAGCGGGCCGATGCCGGGATACAGCAGCGGCTCGCCGCCGCAAATGGAGACGATCGGCGCGCCGCACTCGTCGGCCGCGCGCAGGCACTGCTCCGGGCTCAACCGCTCGCCGATGGTCGATTCGTACTCGCGAATGCGGCCGCAGCCGGTGCAGGTCAGGTTGCAGGTGTGCAGCGGCTCGAGCATCAGCACCAGCGGAAAGCGCTTGCGGATCATGGGGTGCGGCGGCCGCGCGTCGCTCCGCCCGGGGTGCGAATGCAGGATGCGAAACGGATTCGCCGGAACGGCTTTAGCCGAAGCGTTCACCTGCCAGGCCGGCCGCGGCATCCACCGGTTCCGGGCAATATAACCGGCCATGCCGGCGGTCAGCGAAAATGGAAATCTCATCCCCTCTCTCCTCCCGATCGCGTCTTCTGGAAATTCGCCAGCGCCAGCAGCGGGAACGAGTTCCGATAGGAGTGGTAGGTGAGGTAGAAAACTCCCGGGAAGCCGGTCCCGGTGGCAAGTTCCTCGCGCCAGGTTCCGCCGGCGCGCTGTGTCCCGACCAAGTACTCGACACCCTGGACCACGCTGCTGCTGGATACATCGCCCGAGGCCAGCAGTCCCAGGATGGCCCAGGCCGTCTGCGAGGCCGTGCTTTCGGCCGCCACGAACGTGCCGCTTTCGTAGCCGGCGCAACTCTCTCCCCATCCGCCATCGGCGTTCTGAATCGAACGCAGCCATTCGCCGGCGCGCAGGATGTGGGCTTCCCGGTCGTCGTGTCCGGCCGCGCGCAACCCGCGCAAAGCCAGGAATGTCCCGTAGATGTAATTCACGCCCCAACGGCCGTACCAGCTCCCGTCCTGCTCCTGCGTTCGCACCAGGTACGCGGCGCCGCGCCGGATGGCCGCGTGGCCGGCCGGGACGCCCAGGGTGCACAGCGCCTCCATCACCCGGCCTGTAATGTCTGGGCAGGTTGGATCGAGCATGGCGTTGTGATCGGCAAATGGAACGCAGCTCAGCGGCTCGCAGTTGTTGTCCGCGTCGAAGGCGGCCCAGCCGCCGTCGCGCGACTGCATGTTCAGCAGCCACTCGACGGCGCGCTGCTGGCAGGCCTGCTGCCGGGCGGAATCCGAGGCCTGGCCGTGGCGCAGCCCCAGCAGCACCTGGGCCGTGTCGTCGATATCGGGATAGAACTCGTTGGCGAACTCGAAATACCAGCCGGAAGGCGCCAGGCGGGGGCGCTTCACGCTCCAGTCGCCCCGGTGGCGCACTTCCTTCGCCAGCAGCCAGTCGCCGGCCCGGCGCAGCGCCTCGCGCGGCGCGGCGCCCGCTTCGCCCAGCGCGTGCATCGCGATTCCGGTATCCCACACCGGCGAGAAGCAGGGCTGGAAATGGAAATCGTCACCCTGGCCGGCGATAAGTCCGGCAAACTGCCGCTCGGCTTCGACCCGCACCGGATGGTCCGGCGCGTAGCCCAGCAGGTCCAGCGCCATGATCGCGTACATCATGGGCGGGTAGATGGCGCCTAATCCGTCGCTTTGCCGGAAGCGCTCCAGCATCCACGCTTCGGCCGCGCGGATGGCCTTGCGGCGCAACCCCTTCCACCCGCGGCGCTCCCAGGACTTCAAGAAACGGTCGGCGGCCACGAAGGCGTTGCGCCAGGTGAACATTCCCGCGTCGCGCGCAAACGCAAGGCTCTGGCCGGGGAGGAAGATCTCCTGAAGTGTGAAGCCGTCCGGCACGGGGCGGCCGGGATTGAGCGCCTGAACAATGGCCAGCGGAATCACGATGGCGCGCGTCCACGACGACATCTCGTAAATGAAGTTGCCCGCCAGCATCATCTCCGGCGGCACGGAAGGGACGTGTTCGCGCGGGAACAGGTTGAACAGGCTGAGATTGATTTTGGTGTAGCTGTTGGCCGCCTGAATTCCGCCCAGGGAAAGGATCCGCTCCCGCAGGCGAGTCATGCGCGCATCGTCCGCGGCCACGCCGGCCACCTTCAGCGCGAAGTAGGCCTTCACCGAGGCGCTGATTTCGGCCGGCCCCCGGGGATAGATATTGAATCCGCCGTCCGGCAACTGGCGCGCCAGAATCGAGCGCGCGGCGGAGCCGACGCGCTCGCGAGTGGGCGGGTTCCACTCCCCGCCCTGGGGCGGATGCAGCCACAACTCCAGCAGGATGCAGTCGGATTCCAGGGTCGTGTCGGCCGTCAGTTCCGCCCGCCAGTAGCCCTCCGGGAGCTGTCGCGACAGCAGCGCCTCGGAAGCCCGCCGCACGGCCCCCGAAACCGCGCTCAACAGCGCATCCTGAAGCTGGAGGCCTGGACTCATAACGGGGCGGCGATGTTCGTCAGCGCGGGTTCGCGCCGCGCCAACTCGGGCGGGAGCGAGAACCGCACGTCCTCATCCTTGACCTGCACTTCCTCGAGTTCCGCAAAACCCTGCTCCTGAAGCGCCTCGATCAGTTCCTGCACCAAGTTTTCCGGCGCCGATGCGCCGGCTGTCACGGCCACGGTCGAGACTCCCTCCAGCCATTCGGGGCGCACTTCGCCGCAGTCGTCCAGCAGGTAGGCCGGCACGCCGATGCCCGCGCAAACTTCCACCAGGCGGCGCGAATTCGAACTGTTCCGCGAACCCACCACCAACAGGACGTCGGCCCTCGGCGCCACCGCTTTCACCGCTACCTGCCGGTTCTCGGTCGCGTAGCAGATGTCCTGGGCGGGCGGCGCCTGGATGGCCGGGAATCTCTCTTTCAGACGAGCCACGATGTCCCTGGTTTCATCCAGGCTCAGGGTGGTCTGAGTCAAATACACAACGCGGCTGGGGTCGGGAACCGTCAACTGATCCACCTCGCCCAGGTTGGACACCAGCACGGTGCTGTCCGGCGCTTCGCCCAGAGTGCCCACCACCTCGTCGTGGTCCTTGTGGCCGATCAGCACAATGCTGAAACCCAGGCGTGCAAAGCGCACGGCCTCCAGATGCACTTTGGTCACCAGCGGGCAGGTGGCGTCGATGACGTGCAGGCCCCTTTGCCGGGCCTCGACCCGCACCGCCGGCGAGACTCCGTGAGCGCTGAAAATGACGCGGGCGCCCTCGGGCGCCTCGCTCAGTTCCTCCACGAAGATCGCGCCCCGGGCGCGCAGGTCGTCCACCACGTGACGGTTGTGGACGATTTCCCTGCGCACATAGATCGGCGCGCCGTACAACTCCAGCGCAATCTGCACCACGTCGATGGCGCGCACCACGCCGGCGCAGAAACCGCGCGGAGTCAAGAGCAAGACCTTCTTCGTCCCAGCCGGAACACCGGCCCCGTTACGAGACATAAGCGTACTTCATTATACCAACAACATTCGCGACGCCCCCTTCGCGGCGCACTCCTGTGATACGCTCGCTGGAAGAACGAACCGAGGAACGAACACACTATGCACAGGAACCTGCTCACCGTGGTGGCCGAGATGGTGGCCCAGCCGGGCAAGGAAGACGAACTGCGGCAAGCGCTGCTTGGGTTGGTGGAGCCGACCCGCCAGGAAGAGGGTTTCGTGCAGTACGACCTGCACCAAGCCACGGGCGAGCCGGGCCGCTTCCTCTTTTACGAGAACTGGACCTCGGCGGCGGCGCTGGAGCATCACCTCCAATCGCCCCACCTGGTGGCCTTTCTCGACGTGTCGGGCGGCCTGCTGGCCGAGCCTCCCCGCATCCTCACTTACGCCCGGATTGCCTGAGGGCCGGCGCGGTTCGAAGGGGCCTGAAAACGCGACGGCGTTCGGGCGGGAGTCTCCGGCCCGAACGCCTGTCGGAAAATCGAATGGTTGCGCTTAGCCGTTGCTGGCGGCGCTGGTCATCAGGTTCGAAACCTTCCGGAACACCGTGCTGATGCTGCTGGCGACGTTCGGCATCACCGCGCCCGCGGCCACGGCCACGAAACCGGCCATCAACGCGTACTCGATGAGGTCCTGTCCCCGGGTGTCCTTCCAGATTCTCAATTTCAATGCCAGATTGGTCAAACGATTCATTAGCTTCTCTCCTCTCCCTGTCCTTGCAGCTTTACCGCTGTCAACGCTTCGGGTCTGTACTTCATCCATCGGCTTTCCTGTCCAAAACATTAGGCCGCAGTTCGAGGACGTCGCGCAGCGGTTATCCTGGAGTCATATGACTGGGAAAGAGCAACTGGCCAACAGACAGTGCGTACCCTGCCGCGGCGGCGTGCCGCCCCTGGAGGGAGAGGAGTTGCGGCGCCTCCAGGAGCAACTGCCGGGATGGGAAACCGTGGCGGACCATCACTTGGCGAAAACCTTTTCGTTCCCGGATTTTAGCTCCGCGCTGGAGTTCGTGAATCGAATCGGAGCGGAAGCCGAGGCCCAGGGCCACCACCCCGACCTGCTGCTTTCCTGGGGCAAGGTCGGGGTGCGGATCTTCACTCACAAGATCGACGGCCTCACCGAGAGCGACTTCATTCTAGCGGCGCCTATCGACCGGCTCAGCGCGCCGCCGCGGCCGTGAGCCGGACCTGGACGGGGGCGTTCCGGACCATTTCTTCCTTCTCGGCGCGGGATTTTGGCAGCCGGGCGCCCACCGCGTTTTCGCCGGCCAGGACTTCTCTCAAGAAGTACCGGTCGCCGTAGCGGTCGAAGACCAGCGCGCTGGCGAAGCCGGTGCGATTGTAGCTTCCCGCGTTAAACACGATGGACAAAGTCACCTTGGCGTCCGTGGAACCGATCTGCAACTGGCGCCTGAACCAGTCCTGAGCGAACACATACTCGCCGGCCGGAACGCGCTGGTTCCCGGCCATGAAATCGAAGGGAACGCTGGCCCGGATTGCGACCGCGTCCCCGGCCCACGCACTGGCGCTCATGAGCGCCGCCAGGGCCAGCCCAACCCACCACTTGTTGTGCATAATTTGATTCTCTCCTTCCGGCGCTTGGCGCCTTCACCCCCTTCATACGCGAAAAATCAGCCGCCGGACGGCGTTAAGGGCCGCCAGGGACGTTTTGGCGCGCTTTGGCGCAGGTTGGCCAGCCGCTCCCTGAGGAGCGGTCGGAGTAGCTATTTCGGAACGGGAGCTAGGGTTCCAGCAGATCGAGGACCACGGGCTTGGGCGCCCAGCGCACGAACGCTTCGGCGTACGGGCGGCCGATCTCGATGCCGCGCCAGCGGTTGCAGGTGGTGTAGTCGGGCACCAGCCGCGGCTGCGCCGCGAGCTTCCGCAAGGCTTCCAGCTTGCGCTCGAAGACGTCGCTGATGTCCACGTAATGGTCGGGCACGAAACCGACGCGGGCGGCGGTGCCGATGTTGGGCTCGAAGAAACGGATGTCCCAGCTTCCGTTGGCGAGCTGCGCGGCCAGGATGGCGGCCTGCGCGGTCTGCCAGTGCGAGGCGTAAGTGAGCTCATCCTTCCAGTGGGTGAGGATGATGTCCGGCTTGAAGTCGGCGATCTCCCCGGCCAGCATCTCCACGCGCTCGGCGGTCATGCGCAGCGGATTGTCGCCGAAGCCGAACATGCGCCCCTCGGCGCCGACCGCCTCCGCCGCGGCGAAGGCCTCCCTTTCGCGGATGCGGCGCACCTCGCCGAGCGAAATGTCCGGTTTCTGCTGGAACAGGAGCTGGCTCTCGTTGGTCTCGCCGTGCGAGAGCCACACCACCCGGACTTTCGAGCCGGCGCGCACGTGCTTGATGAGCGTGCCGCCGGCGCGCGAGCAGAAATCGGCCGGGTGCGCGCTGACGGCCATGACCTTCAGGTTGCGGGCTTCCATCTCCGTGCTCCCTATCCCCACCAGACTTCGCCCGGCGCCAGGTGAGCCTTCACGACGTCGGGGTTGAGCTCGAGCGCCAGGCCGGGTTTGTTCGGCAGTTCGATGAAGCCGCCGCGAATGGGCGGCCCCGGCAAAACCAGGACCTGGTCCATCCAGCCGCCGCGCCCGAGCACGGTCTCGCAGGCGATGTAGTCTCGTACCGCGGCCGCCCACTGGATGGTGATCATGGTGCAGACCAGGCTGCCGGTGTTGTGGTTGGCCATCGGCACTCCGAATACTTCGGCCAGGTCGGCGATGCGCTTGGTTTCCAGCAGGCCGCCGGTGTTGCGCAGGTCCGGGTGCGCGATGTCCAGCGCCTGGTTCAGGAGAAAGTCCTTGAAGCCCTGGCGGCGGGCCAGATTCTCGCCGGTGCAGATGGGCACGCGGGAGCTGGCCACCAGGCGTTTCCAGCTTTCCGAGTAGTCGGGGATCATGGGATCTTCGAGCCACAGCGGGCGGATAGGCTCGACCGCCTCGGCCAACTGGATGGCGGTGCGCACGTCGTACTCCCAGTGGCAGTGCACCATGATGTCGTGGTCGAAGCCGATGGCCGCGCGGCAGTTCTCGTAGCCGCGGCGGATGCGGTTCAACTCGGTGGTGGTGAGCACGCGGTTGGAGCGGTCGCGGGCTTTATCACTTGCCGGATCGGTGTGCGCAAAGCCGAACTTGTGGGCCGTGAAACCGCTGGGATCGGCCTTCACTTTCCGCGCCCATTCGCGGCAGGAGGCCGGATCCAGCATGTCGCGCGGCGCGGCGTGGTTGTAAACCCGCACGCGGTCGCGGAACTTGCCGCCCAGCAGCGTGGTGGCGGGGACCCCCAGGATCTTGCCGGCCAGATCCCAGAGCGCCATCTCGACGCCGCTCACCGCGCGCATCAGGTTGTGCGCCGAGCCGTCGGTGCGCGCGGCCAGCACGCTGGTGTAAAGGGCGTCGATCTCCAGCGGGTCGCGGCCCACCAGCAGCGGCTTGAGCGCCAGCACCTGCTCCTTGACGCCCACGCCCGGGCTTCCGTAGCCCTCGCCGATGCCGAAAACGCCGGCGTCGGTGTCGATCCGGACCAGGGTGTAGTTGCGGTCCGGGCCTTGCAGGATCATGACCCGCACATCGCGGATCTTGGTGCGGCCTTTCTCGGCCGCCGCCAGCGCGTGGTAAGGCAGCAGCGCGGCCAAACTCGCCACAAAGCGCCGCCGGTTGAAATGTTGTGTTCCCGTCATAGGCTCTCCGATTGCGGGGCAGGCCCCGGCCTATGGATTGTATCGCGTCGCGGCATCTGGGCGGAGGGGCCAATTTCCCGCATCCCGGCGCGGGCCGGTCTCATCCAAGTAGTTGATAGCAAGAACCCAAAGGAGACACGAGAATGGCTTTCACTTTGCCCGCCCTGCCCTACGCGCACGATGCCCTGGAACCCTGGATCGACAAGCTGACCATGGAAACCCATCACGGCAAGCACCACCAGGCCTATGTGAATAACCTGAACAAGGCGCTGGAATCGGCGCCCGAACTGGCTTCCAAGAGTCTGGACGAACTGCTGGCCAGCCAGCTTGCCGCGGTTCCCGAGAGCATCCGCACGGCGGTTCGCAACAACGGCGGCGGAGTGGCCAACCACAACATCTTCTGGGAGATCATGGGACCGAATGCGGGCGGCGCGCCCGCCGGCAAGGTGGCCGGGGCGATCGCCTCCGCGTTCAACTCGTTCGACAGCTTCAAAGAGAAGTTCAACGCCGCCGCCATCGGCCGCTTCGGTTCCGGCTGGGCGTGGCTGGTGAAAAATCCCGCGGGCAAGCTGGAAATTCTCTCCACTCCCAACCAGGACTCGCCCGTTTCCGACGGCAGCCAGGTGATTCTTACCTTGGACGTTTGGGAGCACGCCTACTACCTGAAGTATCAGAACCGCCGGCCCGAGTACGTGGGCGCCTGGTGGAACGTGGTGAACTGGGCGGCGGTCGAAAAGCGCTTCAACGCCCTAAAGTAATACGATTGGAGGGATGCTTCGTCGTGCCGCGCTGAGCTTCCTTCTTTTCTCTCTGGCATCCCGGGCGGAACGCACAGTCGCCGTCACTATTGACGATTTGCCGGTGGCCCAATCCGGCGCTGGCGGATGTGAGTTCCCCCGGCTTCAGTCCCTCACCGAACGTCTTCTCGAACCGTTCCGCGTGGCCCGCGTTCCGCTCACCGGCTTCGTCGTCGCAGGCAACTGCCCCGGCCTCACCACGGAGGAAAAGAAGCGCATCCTGGGCGCCTGGCAGGCGGCGGGCGCCGAACTGGGCAACCACACCTACTCCCATCCCGGCCTCAACACCACGCCCATCGAAGAGTACGAACGGAACATCCTGCGCGCCGATGCCGAGTTGAAGCGACTGCTGGGTGTGGAGCGCATCCGCTTCTTCCGCTCCCCCATGCTGCACACCGGCGCGGACCGGGAAACCAAAGAGCGCCTGGAGCGATTTCTAGCCGAGCACGGTTATCGGCAGGCGCCGGTCACCTTCGACAACTCCGACTGGATGTTCGCCTTCGTGTATTCTCGGGCCCGCGACCGCGGCGACAGCCAGCTGGCGGAACGCGTTCGCGACGCTTACGTTCCGTACATGGAGTCGATCGTCGGCTTCTTCGAAAAACGCGCGGTCGAGGTGGTGGGGCGGGAGATTCCGCAGGTCCTGCTGCTGCACGCCAACCGTCTCAACTCGGAGATGGCGCCGCAACTGCTCTCCATGCTGAAGCGCCGCGGCTATCGTTTCGTCTCCCTCGAAGAAGCGCTCGCGGATGACGCCTACCGTCTGCCCAACCATTACGCCGGCAAGGGCGGCTTCTCCTGGATCCACCGCTGGTCGATGACCCAGGGGATGCCTAACAAAGGGGAACCGGACGAGCCGGCCTGGTTGCGGGAGGAATACGAGA
Source organism: Acidobacteriota bacterium (assembly GCA_016213755.1). GTDB lineage: Bacteria > Acidobacteriota > Terriglobia > Bryobacterales > Bryobacteraceae > JACQZT01. The sequence goes on from JACQZT010000200.1 coordinate 82,100, forward strand.
GGATGACCCGGCCGTAGCGCTCACCCCGGATGTATACTGAGTCCGATACGGGGAGCTTCACCAGGGTGAGTTCCCGGTACGCGACAAGGGGGTCGCAACTATGAGCAGTCGGTTTCTGCGTTTGATTTCGCTGCTGGTGTGCGCGGGCGCGCTGTTCGCGCAGTCCACGACGCAGCAAATCTCGGGCTTTGTCAGAGACGCCACGGGCGCCGTTGTGCAATCCGCGAAAGTGGCGGTGCGGAGTGTAGCCACCGGCCAGGTGCGCGGCGCGCCGGTCAATGAAAACGGATTCTACGTGGTCAGCAATTTGCCCATCGGCGAGTACGAAATCTCGGCCGAGGCGGCGGGGTTCAAGAAGTTCGTCCAGACCAACGTCATCGTGGTCGTGAACTCGAAACCCGCCGTGGACATTGTGCTCGAAGTGGGCTCGGTCTCCGATTCGGTCACCATCACGGCCGACGCCGCGCAGATCGAGACTTCCAGCGGCGAGGTGGGCCGCCTGGTCACCGGCCAGCAGGCCACCCAGATGCAGTTGAACGGCCGCAACTTCACGCAGTTGCTGGCACTGATTCCGGGCGTTTCCACCACCAACCGTTCGGCCATGGACCTGTTCGGCGGATATGGCTCGAACATGAGTTCGCAGTCGGCCAACGGCGGCCGCACTGACACCTTTTCCTGGAACATCGACGGCGTCGACAACAAGGACAACGGCGGCGGCGGCAACAACTTCGTTAACGTCAACCCGGACGCCATCGCCGAGTTCAAGGTGCTCACCACTAACTACAGCGCCGAGTACGGCCAGAACGCCGGCGCCATCATCAACCTGGCGCTCAAGAGCGGCGGCAAGGAGTTCCACGGCGCCGCCTACGAATACGTGCGCAACGACGCCTTCGACGCCCGCGCCTTTAACGCCATCACCAAGCAGAAGCTGCGCTTCAACAATTTCGGGTGGAACCTGGGCGGGCCGGTCTACATCCCCGGCAAATTCAATACCGACAAGAACAAGCTGTTCGTCTTCGGCGGCATGGAGTTCAAACGCATGCGCTCGGGCGCCATCAACACCTGGACGGTGCCGGTGATGGCCATCCGCAACGGCGATTTGTCCAGCCTCCCCACCGCGCAATGGCCCAAGGACCCGCTCACCGGGCAGGTCTTCCCCGGAGGCGTGATTCCCCAGGCGCGCATCAACAAGGACACCAAGCGGCTGATCGACAACTACCCGGCGCCGAACTTCGCCGGATCGGGCGGCAACCTGGTCTTTCCCACCACCGCCCCCCTCAGCGCCAACCAGTACATCGTCCGGGGCGACTACATCGTCAACGACAAGCACCAGGTGACGCTCCATTACCTGCGCGACTACTACACTTCGCTGCAAAACCTGACCTCGCTGGTGACTTACGATCGCAACATCCCGGGCACCAACACCAAGGCGCAGTGGACTTTCGTCGCCAGCCCCACCACGGTCAACACGTTTCAATTCTCCTTCAGCGGCAACGTGATCTTCCAGGGCAACTTCCTGGCCAATCCGCTGTTCGTCACCGACTACACCCGCAAGGGCCAGGGCATCACCTACCCCATGATTTACGGCCGCAACGACACCATTCCGAGCCTCAACATCTCGGGCTACAACGGCCTGGGCGCGTCCAGCGTCAACTGGAACAATTTCAACCGCCTGTTCAACTGGAAGGACGACTTCTCGAAACTCATCGGGAACCACAACCTGAAGGCCGGCCTGCTGATCCTGCGCAGCCGCAAGAACCAGGACAACTGGCCCTCAGTGAATGGCACCATCGGTTTCGCGACCGGCCACTCCAACTCCACTGGCAACGCCTTTGCCGACGCGCTCATCGGCCACTTCAACACCTACACGGAAGCCGACACCAACCGTGAGGGCTGGTATCGCTTCACCCAGGTGGAGCCTTACATTCAGGACGACTGGAAGGTGTCCAGCCGCCTGACGCTCAACCTGGGCTTCCGTTACCAGTACATGCAGCCGCAGTACAGCGCGCTGCAAAACACCGTCCTTTGGCTGCCGCAGTACTTCGATCCAGCGAAGGCGCCGGCCATCAACCGTTCCAACGGCGCCATCCTGCCCGGCAGCTACGATCCGTACAACGGTCTGGCCCTGGGCGGGACGGACTTCCCCGAGTCGGCCAAGAAGCGCATCGCCAAGACCGCCGACCCGGCCGTAAAGGCGCTCTTCCGAGGCTTGCCCAAGGAGACCGCTGACAACTACTGGGGAACCTGGGGGCCGCGCATCGGCCTGGCCTACGACCTGACCGGCAAGCAGAAGACCGTGCTGCGCGGCGGCTACGGCGTGTTTTATGAACGCATCGAAGGCAACTTCGTCTTCAGCGCCATCAACAACCCGCCGTTTATCTCCCAGTCGGACATCTCCGACGGCACCATGGCCAACCCCCGGGGCGGCACCACACAGGTATTCCCCGGCGGCTTCTCGAACTCGCACCCGCTGGACATGAAGGTGCCCCGCATCATGAACTGGAGCCTGGGCATCCAGCACAAGCTCACTGCCGACACCACGGTGGACGTGGCCTACGTGGGTTCGAGCGCCGCCAACCTGTCGCGCACCTACAACCCCAACCAACTGCCGGCGGGCACCCTGCAAAGGAACCCTGGCGTGAACGCCAACGCGCTGCGGCCGTATCCGGGCTGGGCCAACATCAACATGTACGTGACGGGATCCAACTCCATCTACAATTCGCTGCAAACGCAGGTGAAGCGGCAGATGAAGGACGGGGGCCTGCTGAACATGTCCTATACCTGGTCCCGGGTCATCACCGACGCCAGCGGTTACAGCGAGGGACCGATGGACAGCTACAACTTCAAGCGCGAGCGCGGCCTGGCCACCTTCCACCGGGCGCACGTCTTTGTCTTCAGCTACATCTACCCGCTTCCGTTCTGGAGAAAAGGCGACGAATGGTATAAGAAGGCCTTCGGCAACTGGCAGCTTTCCGGCGTGACCACCATGCAGACCGGCCAGCCGCTCAACATCGGCGTGAATGGCGACCCGGCCGGCATCGGCCCCTCCGGCGTCGGCGGGCAGCGCCCCAACGTGGTCGGCGAGTGGAACCAGGGAGGCAAGCAGCGCCTGCAATGGTTCAACACGGCGGCTTTCGCGGTCGCCAGCGCCGGCAGTTTTGGCAACCTGGGCCGCAACGTCGTCATCGGACCCGGCCAGAACAACTGGGACGCCTCGTTGCAGAAGCACTTCGTGGCTGGCGAACGGCTGCGCGCGCAGTTCCGCGCCGAGTTCTACGACGCCCCCAACCACCTTTCCTGGTGGGGCGTGGGGAACACGGTGGGCAATTCCAACTTCGGCCAGATCACCAGCGGCACCGACCCGCGCACCTTGCAGTTCGGCCTGCGCCTGGAGTTCTAAGTATCCGGGGATGACCCCTCCCTTGCGGTCGCGGCTCGGTATCCGATTCCGAGCCGCGACCGTGAGGGAGCGGTCGCCACGGGTTTCTGCACGGGGAACGTTCCGTCTCTCCCGGAAATCCTCCGTGGGGCCGCTCTCCGGCCGCCCGCCTCACGGTCGCGTGTCCGGCGGGACCCGGCCAACCACCGCCTCCACGACTTCGCGTGCCAAGGCCAGCGCGGTTTCACTCTCTTCCACGCCCGGCTCGCAGGAAGCTCCAGGGTAGCGGAATCTAAGCCCTTGATTGCTTTTTCGGCCGCCTGCTGGCAGTGAAAAAGTGTGCCTTCGGCGTCCGGTGGCACGGCCGCAAGCAGAATTGCGGCGCGGCGCAGGTCCTGGATCGCTTTCGTGAGCCAGGCCTTCGTGTCCGCGATTCGCGCCGGCTCAGGCTGCATACAACAGTTTGCCCTCTCGCAGGATGAGGGAGGGAAGAGAGGCTCTCAAATGGAGCCGCTTCTCGAACTCGGTCCGCCTCCACACCAGGATGTCTTTCGCAATTCCCAGCCCGCGCAGCGCCCGATAGGCTAGGTCGCAGTCCTGCATTTCTCCCGCTGCCTCGTCCGGCACCACAACCATGATGTCGTAGTCGCTGTCCGGACCCGCGTCTCCCCGCGCCGCCGAGCCAAACAAGAAGATCCGGTCCGGACGGTAGACTTCCGCCAGCCGCCGTACCACCTCCGCCAGCACCGCATCGTCCGCCGAAGGAACCGTCCCAGTTGGCGATTGCATTTTCCGCATGTCCGCCACCCCTACCAGTCTGCCACACTCCCGCGCCCACCCCTGGGGGACGGACCCGGGTTTTGGAAACTCGGACTCGGGTTTCAGCGTCTTGTAGGGTGCGATGATGCGCACGTTGATTCTCTTTTCGCTCTGCGCGGCGAGCGTCGCCGCGCAGAGCCGTTATACCCGGCACAATTTCACCGCCGGCATGGGCGCCGGCCTGCCGCGCGGCGACTTGAGCGGGTACTTCGGCAGCAGTTTCGGCATGAAGGTGGGCTACGGCGACCGGTTCCACCAGTTCTTCCAGGCCGATGCCGGTTTCGACACCTTGTTCGGCGCCGCCGGCGTGCGGGACTACCTGAACAGCGACTGGGGCGCCCTGCGTATCAAGGACTACCAGTTCTTCGTGCCCCTGGGGGGACGCGCCATCCTGCCCCTGGCCCGCGAGCGGCTGCTCTTCTACGGCGGTGGGGGCGCCGCCTACCTGCGCTATCAGGAGCGTGTCCGCCAGCCTTCCAATTACTACCGGATCGATTGCCCGGTGTGCCGCTCGCGGGATGGGTGGGGATACTACGGCCTTCTGGGCGCCAGTGTGGCACTGGACCGCCACGGGACGTTCCGCCTGGGCTTTGCCACTCGCGTTTACCGCGGGCACACGGCCGGCGAACAACTGGGGCAACTGGGCGCCCTCCGCACGCGCGACCTCTGGGTGCAGACCTTCGGCGAATTCGGCGTCGGCTTCTGAGTGCTACACTGCTAGTCGTATGATCCGCAATGCATTGATAATGACCGTGGTTTTCGGCGCGGCCGTGGCGGCGCAGGAGGCCAAGGACACCGAGAAGCTGGCCCCCTACTACCCTACGCCAGAGACCATCGTCGAGAAGATGCTCAAGCTGGGCGAGCTGAAACCCGGCGAAAAGATGTTCGACCTGGGAAGCGGCGACGGGCGCATCGCCATTATGGCCGCGCAGAAGTTCCAGGCCGTGGCCACCGGCGTCGAGTTCGACGCCGACCTGTGGAAACAGAGTTCCGGGCGCATCAAGAGCCTGGGCCTGGAAAAGCGCGCGCGCATCATTCACGGCGATATCCTCAAGCAGGATTACTCCTCGGCGGATCTGATCACCGTCTACCTGTTGCCGGCCTCTAACGACAAGGTGCGGCCGATTCTCGAAAAGCAGCTCAAGAAGGGCGCGCGCGTCGTGGCGCACGACTTCGAAATCGGCGGCTGGACCGCGGACAAAGTGGAGAACATCGACGACGACGGAGAAGGACGCAGCCACACACTCTACCTGTACCGGCGCTAGGTGCCCACCGACCCCATCTTCGTTCCCTTTGCCTGGCGGCGGGGGTTCGGCCTCGCCCGCCTGGGGGTGACGGTCTGTTCGCTGGCCGGCACATGGCTGTCCCAGGCGCCCCTGGCCTGGTGGGTTTGGGCGCTCGCCGCGATCTACGTTGTTTTCGGCGCCCTAGTCCTGATCGGACGCCCCAACCTGCACGCGGCCCGGTTCCTGCCCGACCTGACGTTCTTCGCCTTGCTGTCGGCGGCCGGCGCGGGCACGAGCGGGTGGCCGGCCGCTCTGGCCGTTGTGTACGCGATCGTGAACGCGGCGGTCTTGATGGGCTGGCAGGAAGCGGCGCTGGTCTTCTGCTGCGCGGCGCTGTCGCTGGTCCTCTTCCCCGCCCGTCCGCCGGCGCTCGTCGCGGCGCTTCTGTCCGGCGGTGTCGTGGCGGTGCTGCTGGCCCTGCGCTGCGAGTTTTACCAGCGCCGGGGGACCCGGCTGGCGGCGCAATCGGTGCATGCCCGCGCCGAGGCGGAAACCGCCCGCGCCAGCGAGCGCCAGCGCATCGCAGCCGATTTCCACGACGGCCCCCTGCAAAGCTTCATCAGTTACCAGATGCGCCTGGAGGTCCTGCGACGGCTGCTGGAGCGCAGCCCCGCCGCGGCGCGTGAGGAACTGGAACAGATGCGGGAGTTGTGCCGCACACAGGTCGCGGAATTGCGCGCCTTCGTGCGCGCCATGCGGCAGGCCGAAGCCCCCAGCGCGGGACTGGCCGCCTCCATCCGGCGGCTGGTCGAGGATTTTCAGAAAGACAGCGGCACGCCCGCCACCTTTGCCGGCGGAGACGTCGCCGGCCCCGAGGATCCCGAAGTCCCGCTGGAGGTGCTTCAGATCGTCCGCGAGGCGCTGCACAACGTCCAGAAACACTCCAAGGCTTCGCGAGTGGCGGTGGCGGTGTCCAAGACCCCGAGTGGACTTGAGATCTCGATTGACGACGACGGCTGCGGCTTCCCCTTTGGCGGGACCTTCACGCTGGAGGAACTCGACCGGCTGCGCCTGGGTCCGCTGAGCATCCGGCGCCGCGTGCGCGAACTGGGCGGCCACCTCACGCTCGACTCCCGCCCGGGTCTCGGATCGACTCTCCGGGTGCGTATCCCGCTATGAAGCGCCTGGCCGCCGCTCTCTGCGTGCTGGCCGCCAGCGGATGCGGCCATTACCGCGATTTCACTCTGCCCGCCCCCGCGGGCTCGCCCCAGAACGTGGCATTCCGCTGGGAACCCGCGCCGCAACCCGTGCTGGCGCGCGGCGCGGCCGGCGAGTGGGACGCGGTGGATGCCCTCAACCCCGCCGTCGCGCGCGGCGGCGCGCAGTACTTCAACCTCTATTCCGGCTTCGACGGCCGGACCTGGCACACCGGGCTGGCCGTATCCGGCGACGGCCTGACCTGGAGCAAGCAGGGCCGCGTCCTGTCGCCCGGGCCGGCCGCCTGGGAAGGAGACTACATTGCCGCCAACGGCGCCTTGCTCTACAGCGGCGGGGAGTTCCTGTACTGGTATCAGGCGGGGCGGCCGGCGCGCATCGGCCTGGCCCGCTCGCGCGACGGCCGCCGGTGGGCGAAGCTGCCGGCCCCCGTGCTGCCGCCGGGTCCGCGCGGAAGCTGGGACGAGCGCGCGGTTGCCGACCCGTATGTCGTCCAGGCCGGCGGCGCCTTCTACCTTTTCTACCTGGGCCTGGACCGCGCGCGCCGCCAGCGGCTGGGGGTGGCCGTCTCGGCCGACGGCGTCACCTGGCACAAGTCGCGCGCCAACCCGATCCTGGAACTCGGCGCACCCGGAGCCTTCGACGAGACCGGCCTGGGCGAGCCCGCCGTGTGGAGCTCGCAGGGCTGGTACTGGATGCTGTACACCGGCCGGGACCGGCGCGAGAATCGCCGCATCGGCCTGGCCCGCTCGCGCGACGGCGTGCGCTGGGCGCGCGTTTCGGAATCCGCTCTCATCGCCGGCGGTGAGGCCTGGAATGCGCGCGTGGTGTGCGACCCGGAGGTCGAGGTGACACCGGAGGGAGTGCGGGTGTGGTTCGGCGGCGGCGACCGCGCCGAACCAGCCGAGAATCTCAATGGTCAAATCGGTGCCGGTTGGCTGAAATCGGTCCCGGCCGCGAAGTGATGCTACGCTGGCTTTGTGAGGATCGGAATCACTTGTTACCCCACGTATGGCGGCAGCGGAATCGTGGCCACCGAATTGGGTCTGGAACTGGCCAACCGCGGTCACAGCGTCCACTTCATCACCTACGCCAACCCGATCCGGCTCGACCCCGGTATTAAGCACATCCATTATCACGAGGTGGAAGTCTCCAACTATCCGCTGTTCCAGTACCCGCCCTACTCGCTGGCCCTGGCCTCGCGCATGGCCGAGGTGGCGGAACGCTACGATCTCGACCTGCTGCACGTGCACTACGCCATCCCGCATTCGATCTCGGCGCTGCTGGCGCGCGACATGATGGCCAAGCGGCGGCGGCTGCCTTTCGTCACTACGCTGCACGGCACCGACATCACGCTGGTGGGCGCCGACCGCAGCTATTTTCCGATTACCAAGTTCTCCATCGAGCAGTCCAACGGCGTGACCGCGGTCAGCGACTACCTGCGCCGCCAGACCATGGAGGTCTTCGGCATCGAGAATTCGATCCGGGTGATCCTGAACTTCGTCAACTGCGACATGTACCAGCCGGACCCCCAGCGGCGCCACGAGCAGACGTTCGCGCCCGGCGAGAAGCTCCTGGTTCATCTTTCCAACTTCCGCCCGGTAAAGCGGGTGACCGACTGCGTGCGAATTCTGGCCCAGGTGCGCAAGCACGTGGCGGCGCACCTGCTGATGGTGGGCGACGGCCCGGAGCGCGGCCCGGCCGAACGGCTGGCCTGGGAACTGGGCGTAGCGCGCCACGTCAGTTTCTTGGGCAAGCAGGATCACGTCGAGCGGCTGATTCCGCTGGCGCACGTGCTGCTGCTGCCGAGCGAACTGGAGTCCTTCGGCCTGGCGGCTCTGGAAGCCATGGCCTGCGGCGTCCCGCCGGTGGCCACCCGCACGGGCGGCCTGGGAGAACTGGTGACGCACGGCGTGGACGGATTCCTGGAGCCGGTGGGCGACATCGAGGCGCACTCGGCGCAAGTGATCCAGTTGCTTTCCGAACCCGCTCTGTACCGGCAGGTGTCCGGCCGCGCCCGGGAGACGGCCCTGACCCGATTCTGCACCTCGCTGATCATTCCGCAGTACGAAAACTACTACCGCGAGATCTGCGCCGGCTGAGTTGAGTTTCGGGCTACGAAACCTCGAAACTCGTATAATCGCCAGCATGGCGATCAATATCAGTCTCAACATGGAGTTCATTCGCTGCGAGGACAAATCCTTCCGGGAGGGGGTGGAGCGCGCCGCGCAACTCGGGTACAGGCTGGTCGAGCCCCTGGTCCACAACGGCCGGGAACTGCTCAGCGAGGCGGGCTACTTCCACTCCGTGTCGATGGACGACGACCCCCTCGAGATCAAGGAACTGCTGGCGAAAAACGGCCTCAAGGCGTCGAGTTTGAGCGCACACACGCCCTTGATGCGCCCTGAGATCGCGGTCCCCTATCTGACCCGTGCCATCCGCTTCGCGCGCACCCTGGGCGCCGGCATCATCAACACCGACGAGGGCGTGCGGCCCGAGTGGGTTTCCCTGGACGACGCCTTCCACGTCATGAAGTACACCCTCTCCACCGTCCTGCGCTGGGCCGAGCGCTATGGCGTCTCGATCGCCATCGAACCGCACCAGAGCATCACCAAGACCACCGCGGGCCTGCTGCGCGTGGCCACTCTGGTTTCCTCGCCCATGCTCAAGATCAACTACGACACGGGCAACGCCTGGCTGGGCGGCGAGGATCCGTACGAAGGACTGAAGGCCTGCCTGCCGCTCGTGGTGCACGTGCACGCCAAGGACATCTCCATTCAGCAATCCGACACCGAACGCGGCAAGGTCACCGGCACGCCTGTGGGCTGCGCCTGCGGCGACGGCGTGGTGGACTGGAGCAAAGTGGTCGGCATCCTCAAGGACGCCGGCTACAACGGAGTGCTGTCGGTGGAGTGCGGCACGCCGGCGCAGGCCGCCCGCAGTCTCGAGCACTTAACCCAGGTTATCGCCGCCGCGGGTTCTTAGTCCCGGAAATGGAAGCTGCGCCGCGGCAGCGGCATGGCGCTACCAGCCCCGCGCACGCTCTTCCAGACGATCTCGTTCAGCTCGAACTCGGGCGTGCGGTCGTAGTCCGAGAAGTCCATGGCCAGCGATTGCCGGGCGCCCCAAGCCAGCACGGTGTTCTTGGCGTTCACGTCCACCTGCGTCGGCACGTGCGAAAACGGCGTCAGGTCGGGCTTGGCGGTGAAAGAGGCGTACATGGGCATGGCCGCCGCGTCGTACTGCGTCATGGGCGGCAGGCCCAGCAGCAGTTCGATGGTCCGCACCATGGACGAGGTCGTGTAGAGCGTGGAATCCACCGCGCGGCGGCGGGTGTAGGGGCTGACGACCAGGCCCGCGGTCCGGCGCGAGTCCACGTGGTCGGGGCCGTTCTGGGCGTCGTCTTCGATGATGAAAATGGCCGTTTCGGGCCAGTAGCGTGAGTGCGTGACGCGGTCCACGAGCTGCCCCACGGCCCAGTCGTTGTTGGCCACCGCCGCCACCGGCGTGTGAGCGCCCGGAGTGGTTCCGCGCGTGTGGTTCTCGCCCAGGCTCATGACCACGTAATTGGGCAGACGCCTGGCGGGGTCGGGCGAATCGTAGTTCTTCTCGTACTGGCCGAACTCCTCGATGAACACCCGCACGTTGTCGGTGTCGCGCATGTCGGGCAGGCGGAACTTGGGACTGACGTGCCCGAACAGCGCCGCTATCCCAGGGCGCCCGTCCATCTGCGAACCGTCGCTGACGCGCTGCGCGTACTCGCCGTAAGAGCGGTAGGTAAGCCCCTTGCGCGCGGCCAGGTCCCACAAGTGTCCGGAAGAGGGCGTGTCTTCCGGCCCATTCACGGGCGCGCTGATGCGCCCGTACTGCGGCGGCCAGCGCTTCTCGTTGAAATCGGTGGCGTAGGCCGAGTTCGACCAGGAGTGGCCGTCCACCGACACTTCGCCGTCGCAGTAAAGGTTATCCAGCAGCACGAACTCCTCGGCGATCTTGTGCTGGTTGGGGGTCACCTTGCGGCCGAAAATGCAGAGCCGCGCATCGCCGTTGCCTTGCGGCAGATCGCCGAAAACCTGGTCGTAGGTGCGATTCTCCTTGATGATGTAAATGACGTGCCGAATGGGCGAACCCGGACCCACCTCGCGTGGCACAACCGACGGCCCCGACGCCGCCGGCCGTGCCCGGGCCAGCATGTCGTCGTTGTACGGGCAGTTGGCCATGGCCTGCTTGGTGTACCCGGCCAGCGCGGACTTCAGATCGCCCAGCGGCACCACACCCACGCTGCCGCGCTGGAGTGCGCCGATGTGCCTGCTGGGGCCTCCCTTTTCGGCCAGCGGGCTGGTCGGTCCCATGATGTTCGCGTAACCTCCCAGGCCTTTGGACGACCCCACCCACAGCGACTTGCCGTCGGGCGAAGGAGCCAGCGACGACGGATACCAGGGCGTGGGAATGAACCCGAGCACGTTCGACGCTTCGCGCTCGGAGACGTCGATGACCGCCACGTTATTGTTGTCGGCATTGGCCGCGAAGAGCGTCCGGCCGGCGGCGTCCAGCGCCAGGGCGTTGGGCGTGGAGCCCACCGGCGCCATCTTGTACATGGCCGTGGAAATCACCTCCACCGGCCGCAGCGCCTTGGTGTCCAGCACATACACCGAGTTCTCGTTCGAGCAGGCCACGTAGAGCCGCCCGTCTTTTCCGAGCACCATGTCGTTGGGGTTGTTGCCCACCGGGAGCACCGCGCGCGTTTTGAGCGTGTTCGTGTCGATCGCGGTCACCGACCGGCTGCCCCAATTGGAAACGTACAGGGTGTCGCCCGCGGGGTCGAGCACCAGGTCGTAGGGATGGATGTCGGTGGCGACCTCGCTCACGCGCGCGCCCGTGCGCGTGTCGAACACCACCACGTGCCCCGGCGCGGCTTGCGTGCCGCGGTTGGCCGCGTACAGCAGCGGCTTGCTGGGATGGTGCGCCAGCCCCGACCAGTAGATCCGGTTGGCCGGCAAACGGTGTTTGAACTCGCGCGACGGTTGGTCCGCCAGGCGGCCACCATCGAAGGCGAACTCATAGACCGGCGCGGCGGTCGGATTGACCCGGCTCTCGGCATTGCCGCCCGAGACATCCAGACGCTTCCCATCCGGCGACCAGACCAGCCCCAGCCAGGCCGACTTCAGCGGCGTCTTCTGCCGGATCTCCAGCGATGCCGGATCCACCACCATCAGGCTGTGCGGGTTGTATCCGCAGTTGAGGGCCACGATGTTCTTCCCGTCCGGAGTGGCGGTCAGGTTCAAAACGTAGTCGTCCGTCGCGGCGTGGCGCCCGGCGGGTTTGAGCCGCCATCCGTTGGGCAGAAAGGATCCGCCCTCGACCGGCCCCGGTGTTTGTGCCGCCAGGAGCGCGGCGCCCAACAGAGTTGCCAGCCCTAGCCTGGCCGGCGTTCTTGTGGTAGTAATCATGGTTTACCTGGTTGCACCCTTAGAAATGGTGACACATCCGGACTCGGAAGTGTCGGACTTGGAGGCCGCCGCAAGATGATATTTCTCCGTCACTTCCTGTTCGCCCTGTGCCTGCCGGCGCTGGCAGCATCGGATATCACGCAGGTGGAGGTGTTCCGCTCCGGCGAGGACGGCTATCACACCTACCGCATCCCGGCACTGGTCATGACCAAGAAGGGAACGCTGCTGGCCTTCTGCGAAGGGCGCCGCTCGGGCGGCGGCGATAGCGGCGATATCGACCTGCTGGTCAAGCGCAGCTTCGACAATGGCCGCACCTGGTCCCGGAGCGAGACTATCGCCGACCTGGGCGACAATACCGTCGGCAATCCGGCGCCGGTGGTCGAACGCAAGAGCGGGGCTATTCTGCTGCTTCTGACCCGCAACCCCGGGAAGGTGACTGAACGGCAGATCGTGGACGGCACGGCCGCCGGGACCCGCACCGTCTGGATCACGCGCAGCGCCGACGACGGCGCCACCTGGAGCGCGCCCGAGGAGATCACAGCGGCGGTGAAGCGCCCGGACTGGACCTGGTACGCCACCGGACCGGGCAACGGCATCCAGCTTCGCGACGGGCGGTTGGTCATCCCGTGCGACCACATCACGGCCGGCGGCAAGGTCATGCACTCGCACGTCATCTTCAGCGACGACCGCGGCCGGACCTGGAAGATCGGCGGCGTGGCCGGCGAGAAGACCAACGAAAGCGCCGTAGTCGAACTCGGCGACCGCTCGCTGATGCTCAACATGCGCAGCTATCACGGCCAGAACCGCCGCGCCGTGGCCTGGAGCAAGGACCGCGGCCTGAGCTGGTCCGAATCGCAACTCGACCCGGCCCTGATCGAATCCGTCTGCCAGGCCAGCCTCATCCGCTATGGCAAGAACGTCTTGCTGTTCTCCAATCCCGCCGACACCAAGCGCGTCAAGATGACCGTGAAACTCAGCCGGGACGAAGGCCGCACCTGGCCCGTGTCGCGGCTGATTCACGAAGGGCCGGCGGCCTATTCGTCGCTGGCGCGACTGAAAGACGGCTCGGTGGGATTGCTCTACGAGCGAGGCGAACAGCGGCCTTACGAGCGAATCACGTTTGCCCGCTTCAGCCTCGCCTGGCTGGCCGGAGGAAACAACTGACATGCGGACGAAACCATTTCCGGCCCAGGTTGGAGGCCGGTTCCTGGCGGCGTGCGGCGCGGCGTATCGGAACAATTGCCTGGGCATCGCCAAGGGCGCGGCGTACTCGTCGCTGCTGGCGATCTTCCCGGTACTGAGTTCGATCGCCGCCATCCTGGTGCAGGCCAATGCCGAGGCGGTCTCCCGCACCCTGGCGGACCTGTTGTTCAATGCCCTGCCGCCGGGAACGGAAAACCTGCTGGTGCACAACTTCGACGTTCGGGCGCCGCGCCCCATCACGCTGCTGATCGGCGCCGCTCTGTTCGCCGCCTGGGCGGGCTCGGGCGTGATGATAAGCCTGATGGAGGGCTTTCGCGGCGCCTACGGCATCCGAGAGGGGCGCCCGGTGGTGGCGCAGCGCGCCATGGCGGTGTTCTTGGTGCTGTTGTGCGCCGTTCCCGCCGTGGCCGCCTCGGCGGCCATCCTGTTCGGCCGGCAGACCGAGCGAACCCTGCTCTTGTGGCTGGGCCTGCTGCCGGCCGGAGAACAACTGCGGGGCGGACTGCAACTGGCCGGCAGCGTCCTGCGCTACGCGACGACCCTGGGGTCCATCGTGGTGGTGACCGCGGCTCTGTACCGTTTCGGACCCAACCGGCCAGGCAAGAACTGGCGCGAAGTCTGGCCCGGGGCCTTGGTCGCCACCATCCTGTGGTTTGCCGCCACCAGCGCCTTTGGCTGGTACGTCCGCAATGTGGCCACCTACAACGTGCTGTACGGCAGCATCGGCGCGGTGATCACGTTTCTGGTGTGGACGTACGTGCTGGCCGTCGTCGCCCTGGTGGGCTGCGAGTTTAACGCCTGGAGCGTCCGGCGCGACGCTTGATAACGCCCAGACCGATGAGCCCGGCGCCGATCAGCGCCAGCGTGCCGGGTTCGGGGACGTTGGCGGCCCCGGGTATCCACTGCTCCGCGAAGCCGGTTCCATACTGGAAGCGCACATTGCCGATGGCCGCCGACGGGTCGAAGTTGGCCGGAACCGAGAAGGCGAACACCGCCCCATAGCGGATGTAAGGATTGTTGTGCTCCAGTCCGCCGTTTCCGGTGGTCGGGTTGTCGCCCTTCGGCGCCAGGGAGAAGTCGCCTCCCCCAATCGCGATCTGACCCGCGATGGAGAGATCCTGGCTCGTGTCAAACCGATCTGCCCTGCCGAAGAATCCGAGGCCGACCGCGCCGATGCCATACTGCTGGCCGACGGGGCTGCCCGAGGTGAACTGGTGGTAGGCCCATTCGCCTCCGATGTTGGGATCGGCCGGAGAACTGCAACCCGCGTCCGTCGGGTAGAGCAGACAACTGCCGGCGTCCACTTTCGCCCACTCCGGCGTCAGCGTGGGGTTGTTCGCCACGTCGAAGAACACCCCGCCGATCATGTCGGTGGGAACCAGGGCGTCGGCCAGGGAGGTGTTCCGGAGCGTGATCCACAACTCGCTGCCCACCATTTTGAATTGGATGGCCGCCTGCCGGTCTCCCGCCCCCCCAGTAAACACGATGTCGGTTGCGGAAAGGCTGCCTACGGTAAGGGTCAGCCACAGGATGATCATCACGATTCGTCGCATAGTCTGGAATAATCGTACTTCCCCTAAGGGGAAACACCGATAGACCGGCGGTACTCAAAAGAATCGACTTAGGTTTAGTACCCTAAATTGGGTAGTCCGTGCGGCAAAGTGGTACCAAAGTCCCAAAAGAAACCCGGGTAGATCAGGCTGACGGGGTTTGACGAGGTTTTGCGGGATCGCGCCGCGGCGGGAAGGACGCCTGGGCCAGGAACGCTATAATGCCCTCATGAGCGAGCTCGCAGAATTGCTGGAGCGGTTCCGCCGCGGAGCGGAGTTGGTGGCGGTGGCCGCCACCGGCGCCGCGGGGAGCGAACTGGATTGGACGCCCGGCCCCGGCAGATGGAGCGTGCGGCAGATTCTGTGCCACTTGGCCGACTCAGAGATGGTGGGGGCAGACCGCTTGCGGCGCATCATCGCCGAGGAGAACCCCACCCTCGTGGCCTACGACCAGGACGCCTGGGCGCGCAACCTGGACTACACCCGGCGCAAAGTTTCGCAGGCGCTGGAGATGTTTCGCCGGATTCGGAGTGAGAATTACGAACTGCTGAAGGACGTGCCCGAGCCGGCCTGCGAACGCATCGGCACGCACAGCGAACGCGGCCGCGTGACCCTCAGGGACATGTTAGAAACCTACGCCAAGCACGCCGAGGGCCACGCCGCGCAAATCCGCGCCGTGCGCGAGCAGTATAAAGCGGAGCGTGCGGGGAAGGCCTGAAGGATGCGGGGGCAGGGTTGGAGGCCTGCCCCGCGGGGCAGAGCTACTTCTTTTCCGTATAGCCCTCGAAAGACTTCTTCGTGCCGTAGTATTTGCCGGCGGCATTCAGGTCCTTGGAACCCATCTTGACGTGGCAAAAGGTGCAGGCCTTCTTCTCTTTCTTCGAGTATTCGACCTTGCCGAAGCTGACTGTGGTGGTGAACACCAGACCCACAACAAACACGGCAGCCGGAACGATGTATTTCAAAAATCGCATATTTTCTCCTCGGATAGTGGAAACCGGCAACCCAGAACAGCCGGCCTATTTATCATTATCTCACTACTATGGGAGACGTTGCAGGCGGCGCAAGGTTTCGTGTACCACTTGGCCCACCACGGTGAAGCTGGCGGCGTCCAGCTTGTCCAGGGTGTCCCCGGCGGTGTGCCAGGGCGGGTAGTCGAAGTCGATGAGGTTGAGCGCCGGCGCCCCCTGGCGCAGGAAGGGCATGTGGTCGTCCTCCACCGCCGAGAGCGAATTCAGGAAGTGGCGCGCGTAGCCCAGGTCGGCGGCCGCCTGCCACACCAGCTTGCGCAGCGCCGCGGTCGAGTTCCATTCCTCCAGGATCCCCAGGTTTTTGTCGCCGATCATATCCACGTTGATCAGCGCCTTCACGCGCGGCAGCGTGCCGTCGCCCGCCCACCGCGCGGCCAGGTGGCGGCTGCCGTAGATCCCGTCGGTGGCCGACCAGTCGCCAAACGCCTCTTCGCCGTCGAACCAGACCAGCCACACCTGGCCGGCGAGATTGCGCCCGGCCAGCGTGCGCGCCATCTCAAGCAGAAAACCGGTCGAGGCTCCGCCGTCGTTGGCGCCGACGAAGCGGATCTTCAGCATGTGCTTGGTGTCGTAGTGGCCGGTGAGAACCACCACCCGGCCCGAACCGCCGCCGAAGCGGGCGATGATGTTCTTCATCGCCACCGGCCCGATGGGAGTCTGCGCGGTGAAGTTGTCCTCCTCCACGCGCGCACCCTGGGCGCGCGCCTCGCCGGCGATCAGGGTCTGCAATTTGCGGATGGCGGCCGAGCCTGGCGGGCGCGGCCCCAAAGCCACCGCGCGGCGCGTGTATTCGAGCGCCGAAGCGCCGCTGAAATCGGCTCCCAGAGCCGCCGCGCCGGCGAGCAGGAACATCAGAATGGTTTTCGGGCCGTGCATAAGTATCCCAAGGTAAAATTGCGTTCCCGGTCCAGCCGGTCGAACCAGGGCAAAACCAGTGCGGGCGGCACGAGCAGCAGTGCCGCGACGGCGAACAGCGGTCCCGGAAAGAACTGCAGCGCGTTGAACAGGCGCCGCGAAAGCAGCCGGAAGATCCCGCCCGCGGCCTCGATGCGCACCACCTCCAGCCCGGCCTGGGCCACGAGCAACGCCAGCCCGTGGCGGGTGACGCGAAAGTAGTCGTGCGGCGCCTGGTGCACTTCCCAGTCCTGCGGAACCACCACAAGGGCTGTGCCGCCGGGCTTGAGGCAGGCGCCCAGCTCGGCGACCGCGCGCGCCGGGCCGGTCACGTGTTCGAGAGTGACCACGCTGAGGAACGCGTCGAAGGTCCCGGGCCGGAACGGGAGCCTCGCCAGGTCGGCGACGGCGTCCAGCCGGCCGTAGTCCCAGTGCGTGTCGCCGATCGCCAGGTCCACGCCGCAGTAGCGCTGCCGGGCGAAGAAGGGCGCATGGCGGCACTCCCCCGCCCCGGCGTCCAGCACTCGCGCGCCGGCGGGCAGGGCCGCCGCAAAGTTGCGCACGGCGTCCTCGATGCGGGCCTCGAAGTCGAACACGTAGCGCCGAAGAAATCCGGGCAGGCGGCGGGCGGCTCCGCGGTACAACATCATGACGGTTTCTTGCGCGCCTCCACCATCACCGTCGAGCCGGCGTGGCAGGCCGCCTCCATCAGTGCGAACGGCAGGCAGGCCGCCACCAGCGCCAGGTAGGCCAGGTTCTTGATCAAGGCCACCCGCGGCGTCTCCCGGATGCGCCGGATGCGCCGCACCATGGGGTCCAGCCCGGGCGCGAGGCTGGTGGCAAACCCGGCCGGGTTATCCCGCAGCGAGAAGTGCTTCATGCGGACCACCTCGAAGCCGCTGGCATCCAACAGCGGCTCCAGGTCGCGCGCTCGGAAGTCGAACAGGTGGCGCGGAACATCCAGCCCCGTCCAGTTTTCGCCCAGGAGGAAAAACTGCCAGCAGGCTGCGTTCGGCACCTGCACCACCAGCCGGCCATCGGGCTGGAGCAGGCGATGCGCGGCCTCCAGGTAGGCGCCCGGCTCGTACAGATGCTCCAGGACGTGGAACATGGTGACCATCGAGCAAGAGCCCGGCGCAAAGGGCGCGCGGGACAAACTGGCGCAGACCACCGGCACGTTCTTTTCCCGCCAGGCGACCGCGGCGGCGTCACAGGAGAAATCCAGCCCCGCCACCCTCAGTTCGGGCTTCCGCAGCAGGCTCAGGAACAGCCCGCCGCCGCAGCCGACATCCAGCACCAGGCCCTCTCCCGCGGTGGCCGCCAGCGCGCGCCGGACGAACCGGACATGGTCGCGCAGCACGAGCCGGCGGTAGGATTCCGCCAGCCGCCAGGCCGTGTCGTGACCGGGTGCAAACCAGTAGTTGTCCGGATAGTAGCGCCCCAGTTCCGCCGGCGGCGGGCACGGATCCAGCCGCAACAAGCGGCACTCGCCGCATTCGACCACCCGGAAGAGCTTGTTGGTGGTCCGGTAGAGGCGGTCCGCCGACTCGCACAGGACCTGGGCAACGGTCGATTCGCAGGCCGGACACGGGCCGAATTCCAGGGGCTCCTGAGCTTTCTTCTGCATCAGACGGATTGCTCCATCAGGGCCCGCAGCGAGATGCGGTGATCGAGGATCAGACGCCGCAGTTCGGCCGGCGTGAGTTTGCGGATGCGCCGGATGTGCCTGCGTTTCGCGAGCATTTTCGGGACCAGCGGCAGCGCCGCCAGGCCGCCCCACAGCAGGCCCGCCGCCATCCGCAACTTGCCTTCCGGGCCGGCGAAATGGCGCGTTTCGCCGCGACCGTGCAACGCCGCCCAGACGCCGGCCATCACGCGCGCGGCGCTGTAGAAGGGGTTGAGCAGCAGCAGGCTCCAGGGAAACAGCTTGGCCGCCAGCAGCACGCGGTTGCGCTCGATCAGCATCAGCCGCCGCAGGCTCCCGACCCCCAGCGAGGCGCCCCGATGGTGGCGCACCACCGCCGAAGGGACATACACACACCGCCAGCCGGCCGCGCGGGCCCGCAACCCCAGTTCGGCGTCGTCCGCATAGGCGAAGAAGTCCTCGTCGAAACCGCCGATCCGCTCCAGCATGGCGCGCAGGTACATGGCCGCGCACCCGTCGGGCCACAAGACCTCCTCGACCTGGTCGTATTGCCCGCGGTCGGCCTCGCCCGAGCCCCGCCCGCGATTCTGGCCGTCGGGGTAGATCAGGTGCCCGGCCTTGTCGATGCGCCGGGGATCCTCGTACACCAGGATCTTCGAGGCTGCCATACCCACGTCGCGCGCCTGGAAGGCCGCTGCCAGAGAGGCCAGCCAGTCCGGGTCCGCCTCGGCGTCGTTGTTCAGCAGGGCGACATAGGCGCCCGCGGCGGCCGCGATGCCCTGGTTGTTGGCGGCGCAGAAGCCGCGATTTTCCCGGTTGCGAATCACCCGCAGCCGCAGCCGCCCGGTGCCGGCGAATTCGCGCTCGGCCATCTCCGCCGATCCGTCGGCCGAACCGTTGTCAACCAGGATCGCTTCGCACACCACACCTCTTTGCCGGGCCAGGGACTCCAGACAGGGACGAAGCAGCTCGCGCCGGTTCCAGTTGACCACCACCACCGACACCACGCTGGCTGAGTTCTGTTCCACGGACTGTAGTATTATAGCGTCTGCGAGGTCTTCAACTCCGTTCTATGCATCCCATCGGTGAGTTGCTGCGTGGCGAGCGCCTGCGTCAGGGACTCAGTCTGGCGCAGATCGCCGAAAAAACACGCATCAATCTCTCCTACCTCGAGGCCATTGAAGCCGGAGAGACCAAAGACCTGCCGGGCGCGTTTTTCCAGAGGTCCTTTGTCCGGCAGTACGCCCGCGCGCTGGGAATGCCGGAACGGGACCTGGAGCCCGCGCTGAGCGAACTGCGGGAGCGGGCCGAGGCGGAACAGCCGTCTCCCCCTCTTCAGGCGCCCAAGCCCCTGGACCTCCCGCCCCTGCCGACGCCCGCCTCCCGGCGGCGTTTTTCCGGCCCCCGGCTTTCGTCGATCATCCTGCTGGTGGCGGTGATCGTGGGTTGCAGCGGAATCTATGCTCTATGGCAGCGCGCGCGCCGCATCGAGCCCGCGCCCCCCGTCGCGCGGCAGGCGGTGGAGAGCCCGCCGGCGCCAAAGCGCCAGGAGCCGCCGCCACCGCCGGTGGCGGAACAGCCCGCGGAAGCCGCCGCACCGCAACCCGCCGCCGCGACGCCTCCTTCTCCGGCCGTGGAGGTTCCCAAGCCGGTGGAAGCGCCGCCCGCCGCGCCGGCCGAGGGGAAGCTGAACATCGAGCTGTCCGCCTCCGAGCAGGTCTGGTATTCCGCCACCACGGACGGGAAAAAGATCACCAGCGTTCTCAACCCGGGCCAGACGAGGCGGTTTGCCGCCAACGAGCGCGCCTCGTTCTTCTTCGGCAACGCCGGCGGCGTGGAGATCCGGGTCAACGGAAAGAGCCTGGGACCCATCGGCCCGCGCGGCCAGTTGCGCACCGTCGTGGTGACGCCGGAAGGGTTTTCCATCGCCAATCCGCGAGAGAAGCAGGAAGAGCCTAGTCCGCCGTAGTGCGGCTGGAGCGCGCCAGCAGCGCGGCCTCGCGCTTGCGGCGGCGGTCGAGCCGCAGCAGCTCGCGGCGGCGGCGCAGCTTGACCTTCTCGTCGATGCCGCGCCAGAACTTGCGGGCGTAGTCCACCGCCGAGGCCAGCGAGAACAGCACCGCGCCCCACAGGAATACCAGCGCGATGGGGGTCAGGTGTTTCCAGTGCATGCTCAGCAGCAGCAGCGAAACCGCCGCCACCTGCATGATCATCTTGCTCTTGCCCAGTTCGCTGGCGCGGATGGTGTAGCCTTCCGAGGCCGCAATGGCCCGCAGGCCGGAAACCGCGAATTCGCGCCCGATCAGCAGGATCGCCATCCATGCGTCCATCACGTGCACCTGCACCAGCGCGATCAGGGCGGCGGAGATGAGCAGCTTGTCGGCGATCGGATCCAGCAGCGTCCCCACCGTGGTCACCTGCTTCCAGCGCCGGGCCAAGTAGCCGTCCAGCAGATCGGTCGCCGCCGCGGCCAGGAAAATCGCCAGTGCCAGGATCTCGTTGGTCAGCGTGAACCCGTACAGGGCGAACCGGAGGTCCTCCTGCACCAGCGCCGCCACCAGCAGCGGCACGAAGAAGATGCGCAGAAGCGTCAGCAAGTTCGGCAGGTTCATGCCAAGACCAAATATAGCAGAGCGCGGCGGGTCTTCACCGCCGCTGAATAAAGCGCCGCAGGCGGCGGCGCAGCGACTCGGGCGCCTCGGTTTCCATCTCGCAGTAGCGATCCGAATAGGCCACGCTCAGGACCCGCGCGCCCTCGTGAACCAGGTGCATTTCGGCGCCGGCGCGCAGGGGAAACCGGAACCGCGTGTGCGCCACCGGGTCGGCCGGAATCGACTCGTCGATCGCTTTCAGCAGGCCGTCCAGACCCGCGCCGGTGCGCGCCGAGACCGTCACCGCGGCCGGGTTTGTTTCGCTCTCCACCGCACCCACGATTCGGCGCACCAGGGCTTCCGACTGGCCGCCGGCATCCGACAGCAGGTCCGTCTTGTTCAGCACCATCAAGTGCGGGATCGAGGTCGCGCCGATCTCGTGCAGCACTTTGAACACGTGCGCCGTCCGCTCCGCCGCCGCGGGAGAAGAGGCATCCACGACGTGCAGCAGCAGGGCCGCTTCGGTGACCTCTTCGAGCGTCGCCCGGAAGGCCTTGACCAGCGTCGTGGGCAAATTGCGGATGAAGCCCACCGTGTCGCTCAGCAGGGCCTTGCGGCGCGAGGGCAGCGTCACGGCGCGCACGGTCGGGTCGAGAGTGGCGAACAGGCGGTCGTCGGCCAGCACCCCGGCGCCCGTCAGGCGGTTAAACAGGGTGGATTTACCCGCGTTGGTGTACCCCACCAGCGCGATGGTCGCCAGGGGAACGGTTTCGCGCTTGCGCCGGTGCACCGAGCGGCCGGCGCGCACGCGTTCCAGGTCCTTTTCGATCTTTCGCAGACGGCGAAAAATGCGCCGCCGGTCGGTTTCCAGTTGCGTCTCGCCCGGCCCGCGCGTGCCGATGCCGCCGCCCAGGCGGGACATCTCGATGCCCCGTCCCGACAGCCGCGGCAGCAGGTAGTTCAATTGCGCGTACTCGACCTGCAACTGGCCCTCGCGCGTGCGGGCGCGCCGCGCGAATATGTCCAGAATAAGCTGGGTGCGGTCCAGCACCTTGGTCGCCAGGGCGCGCTCCAGGTTGCGCAACTGGGTGGGAGACAGTTCCCGGTCGAAGACCGCCATGTCCGCTCGCGTCGCTTGGACGCGGGCCGACAACTCCTCGACTTTCCCGGAGCCAATCAGGGTGGCCGCCTCGGCCGAGTCGCGCGACTGCAAAACCCGGTCGACAACCCGCGCCCCCGCGCCGGCGGCCAGCGCCGCCAACTCGTCCAGAGACTCCTCAGCCGTGGTAAGGGCCGTCGCGGACCTGCCCCGCGCCGAAGTCAGGTGCAGGCCTACGACAATGGCACGCTCACCGCCAGTATCGCCGGTTCCTCGAATCTAGCCCTCCGACCCTTCCGCGGGCGTCGCGCCGGCACTCGGATGCACCGGGGCCGCCGCCGCTCCGGGAGACGGGTGTCCTGCGCCCGATGAGTGCATCGGCCGTGAAACCACAACCGTGGAGATCGCGTGCTTGAAGATCAGTTGCTCCTGATTGTTGGACTCCAGGACCACGGAGTACTTGTCAAAGCTCTTGATCCTTCCGGACAGCTTCACCCCGCTCATCAGGTAGATGGTGAGGAAGATTTTGTCCTTCCGCGCCGTGTTTAGAAAAGCCTCTTGTATGTTTTGTGTTAGCTTTTCCATCTCATTCCTTTCGGCCTCGGTGCTTCGGCCCCCAGGCCGCGCCGGCCGGTCCCCCAAAAAGAGTCAACCCCAGCCCAAAACCGCGAACCCGTACTGGCAGTTTAACCATTCTGAGCGCAATTGTCACGCCCCCTCGTCACGAAACCGGGGACAGTACACTCAAACACCAATGTCCGGTATCACCAAAGAGCGGTCGCCGCGGCTGGACGAACTACGGCCGGGCTTGGGCGGCGTAGTAGCCTTTGCGGGCGCGGACCTTGAGGTCCTTGTTGCGCGTGCGGATCTCGAGGCGGCGGAACGAGCCGTCCTTGGCGCTGTTGGCGGGGGTATAACCGATGGCGTACTGGCTGCGCATCTCGGTCTGAATTTCGCTGAAGATCTCCTCCAGCGGGCGCCGGCGGTCGACTTTCATCAGGCGCCCGCCGGTTTCCTCCGACATCCGGCGCAGGTCGGAGTCGCTCATCCCGAAGCCGAACCCTCCGGAGCGGCCCCGATAGAAACCCGGGTCGTAGTAGTAGATGCCGTAGACGATGGCGTCGCCGCGGTGCGCCGCCTCGATCGCCTGCGTCAGTTTCATCCGGCTGCCCTGGTCGACGCCGTCGGTGATCAGAATGATGGCCTTGCGGCCCACTTCGCCACGCAGCTTTTCGTCCGCGGCCAGGTACACGGCATCGAACAGAATGGTGCCGCGCGGCTGCGAGGCGGTGGGCACCGGCCCCGGATGCAAGCCCGAGTGGCTGGCGCTGAGGCGCAGTTGATCCAGGCCCGCGCGCAGCAGTTTGAGCGAGTTCGTGTAATCCTGGAGCAGCTCGGCCTCGGCGCCGAAACTGATCAGGAAGGCCATGTCCTTCTTGCCCAGCACCTGCGAGAAGAACTGGGATGCCGCGCGGCGCTCGGCCTCGATCAGCCCCTCCTGGCTGACGCTGACATCCACCAGCAGCCCGATGGTCAGCGGCAGGTCGGTCTCGCGCGCAAAGTAGCGGATCTCCTGCTTCTTGCCGTCCTCGAAAACCTCGAAGTCGTCCTTGCTCAGGTTGGGGATCAGGGCGCCGCGCTTGTCCTGCACCGAACACAGCACGCTGACCACATCGACGTCGACATTGATGGTGGGAAGCTGCTGCTGCTGGGCGGAAACCGCGGCCAGAGCCAGCGGCAACAAAGCGGACAGGCGCAAAGTCATTGCATACTGATAGATGCGTCCGCGCATCCGAACGTTCCCATGAGAAAAGCGATTTTGCATTTGAAGCGCGCCGACCCCCTGCTGAAGGCCCTCGTCGAGCGCATCGGCCCGTACGCGCAACAGATGGCCCCGGCCGATTTCCCCGCCCTGGCCCGCTCCATCGTGTACCAGCAATTGAACGGCAAGGCCGCCTCAACCATCTACGGCCGGCTGGAGGCGGCCGTGCGCGGGCGCGTCACGCCGCGCACCGTGCTCAAGCTCACCGAGGACCGGATGCGGGAGCTGGGACTGTCCAAACAGAAAACCTCCTACATCCGCGATCTGGCCCAAACGACGATCTCGCGCGAAGTCGATTTCCGCACCTTGCCCGCGATGCCGGACGAGGTGGTGATCGCCAGCCTCACCGCCGTCAGGGGCATCGGGGTGTGGACCGCGCAGATGTTTCTGATCTTCGCCCTGGGCCGGCCCGACGTGCTGCCCACGGCCGACCTGGGCATCCGCGCCGCCATGAAAAACCTGTACGGCCTGGCCGAGCTGCCCAAACCCGCCGAGATGGAGCGCATTGCCGCTCCCTGGCGGCCCTACTGTTCGGTGGCCTGCTGGTACCTGTGGCGCAGCCTGGACAACCAGGGCGCGCTGTAATTCGCGAACCTTTCCCTCGCTCGTTCGTATAGAGCAGTATGCGCGAGGTGTGGACCGACCTTCGACATGCCGTGCGATCCCTGGGGAAGTCACCCCTGTTTGCGTCCGTCGCCATCCTCTCCCTGGCGCTGGGCATCGGCGCCAACACCGCCATCTTCACTCTGCTCGACCAGGTGAGCCTGCGCCTGCTGCCGGTCCGGAATCCGGAACAACTGGTGCTGCTGAGCTGGCGCGGGTCGCACTACGGCAGCAACACCGGTTCGAACGCCATCTCCTATCCCATGTACACGGACATCCGCGACCGCAACCAGGTGTTCAGCGACGCGATTTGCCGCTTTGGCATTCCGCTCAGCGTGGGCATCGCGGGCCGCAACGAACGGGTTCCCGGAGAACTGGTGTCCGGCAACTACTTCCAGGTGCTGGGGGTGAGAGCGGCCCTGGGCCGCACGATCGCACCGGAGGACGACCGGCGTTCCGGCGCCCAGCCCGTGGCGGTGCTGAGTTACGACTATTGGCTCGATCGCTTCGCCGGCGACCCGGGCGTGGTGGGGAAAGAACTGCTGGTCAACGGGCACAAGCTGACCGTCGCCGGCGTGAGCGAAAAGGGCTTTGACGGCACCGAGGTGGGCAGCGCGCCGAAGATGCGCATCCCGGTGGCAATGGTCCGGGAGATGATGCCGAACTCGCACGCCTACAACCTGGACAACCGCCGCGGGAAGTGGGTGAACATCTTCGCGCGGCTGAAACCGGGCCTCAGCCTGGAACAGGCCAAAGCGAGCTTGCAGCCGCTGTTCCACTCGATCCTCGAAATGGAGGTGCGCGAGAAAGAGTTCGCCCGCGCCTCGCCTTACACCAAAGAGCAGTTTCTGCGCGCCTGGCTCGACGTGCTGCCGGCCGCGCGCGGGCGCTCCTATCTGCGCCGCCAATTCGCCACCCCGCTGTGGGTGCTGATGGGGATTGTGGGCTTCGTGCTGCTGATCGCCTGCGCCAACGTGGCCAACCTCTTGATGGCGCGGGCCAGCGGGCGGCGCAAGGAGATCGCGGTGCGGCTGGCAGTGGGCGCCGGGCGCCTGCGCCTGGTGCGCCAGTTAATGGTCGAGAGCCTTCTGCTGGCGCTGGCGGGCGGCGCGCTGGGCCTGCTGCTGGCGATGTGGGCGGACCGGTTGCTGCTGAGCCTGTTGCCCAGCGACGTGCCGCTGGCGATCTCCGCCGATCCGGACCTGCGCGTCTTCGCCTTCGCCTTCGCGGTTTCCCTGCTGACGGGCACCCTGTTCGGACTGGCGCCCGGTCTCCAGGCCACGCGCGTGGACCTGCACACGGCGCTCAAGCAGGAAGGCGCGGCCGTGGCCGGCGGCGGGCACACCGGCCTGCGCAAACTGCTGGTGGTGGCGCAGGTAGCGCTCTCGCTGGTGCTGCTGATCGGCGCCGGCCTGTTCATCCGCTCGCTGCGCAATCTGCGCGATCTCGATCCGGGATTCCGCACGGAAAACGTGGTCGCCTTCTCGGTGGACCCGCTGTTGAGCGGCTACACGGTGGAGCGAAGCAAGCTGTTTTATCCGCGGCTCGCCGAGAGACTGCGCGGGATTCCCGGCGCCGAATCCGCCGCGCTGGGCCTGGTGCGCTTACTGGCCGGCAACGAGTGGGACAACACGGTCAACGTCGAGGGTTACGAGGCCAAGCCCGGCGAAGACATGAATCCCTTCTACAACGCCGTCTCGCCGGGCTACTTCGCCACGCTGGGAATTCCGCTGGTGGCCGACCGCGATTTCAACTCCGCCGACGCAGCCAGCCCGAATAGGGTTGGCATCGTCAACCAGAAGTTCGCCCGGCGCTACTTCGGCGACCGGCCGGCCGTGGGCCGCCATTTCGGATTCGGCGGCGATCCGGGATCCAAGGCCGACATCGAAATTGTGGGCGTGATCCGGGACGCCGTGTACATGAACATGCGGGACGAGGTGCCCCGGCAGGTCTTCGTTAGCAGCGAACAGCAGCCTCGCGTCTATTCCATGACCGCCTACGTCCGCACACGCCTGGACTCGCGCCAGATGCAGGCCGCCATCCGCCGCGCGGTGCACGAACTGGATGCCAACCTGCCCATTTATGAGATGCGCACGCTGGACGCGCAGCTCGACCTGTCGCTGGCGGTCGAGCGCCTGGTGGCCTTCCTGGCCACGCTGTTCGGCCTGCTGGCGACCTTGCTGGCCGCCATCGGGCTGTATGGCGTGATGGTCTGCACCGTGGCGCACCGCACGCGCGAGATCGGCGTGCGCATGGCGCTGGGAGCGTCCCAGCGCAAGGTGGTCTGGATGGTAATGCGGGAGGTGCTGCTGCTGGTGGGGGCCGGCGCGGCCATCGCCCTGCCCGCCGCCTGGGGCCTCACCCGGCTGGTGGAGACGCAACTGTACGGCGTCAAGCCCAGCGACCCGGCCAGCATGACGCTGGCGACGCTGTCGCTGGCCGCCGTGGCCGCCCTGTCCGGCTACCTCCCGGCGCGCCGCGCCGCCCGCATCGACCCCATCCGCGCCCTCCGCTACGAATAAACCGGGGACCGTACACTCAAACACCAATTTCGAAAATGGTGTATTGAGTGTACTGTCCCCGGTTATGTGGCAGGATTTTTGCATTGCCGTTCGGATGTTGCGTCGCGCGCCGTCGGTGACCGTCCCGGCCGTCCTGGTTCTGGCCCTGGGCATTGGCGCCGCGACCGCTCTCTATGCAGTGGTGTACGCGTTGTGGCTGCGGCCGCTGCCGTATCCGGACGCCGGCCGTCTGGTCTCGGTCACGGCGTACTTCGCGGGCTACAAGATGGATGCGCTGGCCAGCCCCGACTACGGAACGTGGCAGGGCACGCAATCGCTGGGGTCGCTGGCCGCCTACAGCATCGGAAGCGCCACGGTGATTGCCCCCGGCGAGACGGCCGAGGTGGGACGCGCGCGGATCAGCGGCAGCCTTTTCGGCGTGCTGCGCGTTCGCGCCCGCCTTGGTCGCGGCATCCAGCCGGCCGACGACAGCCCGCGGGCGCCACAAGTCGTGGTGCTGTCCGAGGGACTCTGGCGCGACCGGTTCGGGGCCGACCCGCGTCTGATCGGCCGGCCGATCCGAATCGACGGCGCGCCCTGCACGGTGGTCGGAGTGCTGCCGGGCAGCTTCCGCATGCCGGACGAACGCCGCGTGGATCTGCTCACCCCGCTGGCGCTGGGCGAGGACTCGCTGCGGCACGGCCCCGGCTCAATAAAGATTCTGCGCGGCGTCGCACGGCTGCAGCCGGGCATCACGCTGGCGCAAGCGCAAGCGGAGCTTTCGACGCGCCTGGCCGCCAGCCGCGCCCAGGAACCGAAGCTCTATGGCGAGGATGTGTCGCTCCGCATCGTGCCGCTGCACGAGTATGCGGTCCGCGACGTTCGCTCCGTGGCCATCGTGCTGACCGGGGCGATGTCGAGCATTCTGCTCATCGCCTGCGCCAACGTGGCCAGTCTGCTGGTGGCCCGCGCGGCCGGACGCGGCCGCGAGATGGCGGTCCGCGCGGCTTTGGGCGCGAGCGCGTGGCGCATCGCCAGGCTTCTGCTGGCCGAAGGACTGATGCTGGCCCTGATCGGCGCGGCCGGCGGCCTGGCGCTGGCACGCGCTCTTACGGCCCTTATCGGGTGGCTGCGTCCGGCCGCGCTGGTGCGTGTGGAGGCCGTGGTCCTCAGCGGCGAGGTGCTCGCGGTGGCACTCACGGTCGCGATGCTCTGCTCGCTGGGCTTCAGTCTTGCGCCCGCTTTGCCTTTGCCGAAGCTGCGGTTGCGGCGCGCCCTGGTGGTGGGAGAACTGGCTTTGTCGCTGGTGCTGCTGGCCGGCGCGGCGCTGTTGCTCGAAAACCTGGCCGCGCTCCGCTCGGTGGACCCCGGGTTCCGC
>JACQZT010000201.1 GCA_016213755.1 Acidobacteriota bacterium
CGAGCCGCCCAAGATCGAGGTGGCAGCCAATCTGCCGCCGCCTCCCGCCCCTCCTCCGCCTCAGATCCAGCCCGAGATGAAACCCAAGCTGGCGTTCGAGACTCCCGCGGCCATGCCGGGCGCGCCGCGCGGCTTGGGCAAGGCGCCCTCGCCCGCGTCTTCGGTGGACGAGGCCATCCGCGCCGCGGCCCGGCAGTCCGCCGCGGGCGGCGTGGTGGTGGGCGATATGGGCGACGGGCCGGGCGGCATCGGCGAGGGCGTGATTCTGCCCGGAACGCCGGGCCGGCAGGGATCGAGCCTGGAATTGCTGAGCGATCCGATGGGGGTCGACTTCCGGCCCTACCTGACGCGCATTCTGGCCTCGGTGCGGCGCAACTGGTTCGCCGTGATTCCCGAAAGCGCCAAACTGGGACGCAGCGGCCGGGTGCAGATCCAGTTCGCCATCAGCCGCGATGGGCGGGTGCCCAAGCTGGTGATCGCCTCCCCTTCCGGCGCCGACGCGCTGGACCGCGCCGCGGTGGCCGGCATCAGCGCCTCGAATCCCTTCCCGCCACTGCCCAGCGAATTTCGCGGAGCGCAGGTTCGTCTCCAATTCACGTTTCTCTACAATGTGCCGCGGCGCTGAGCGGCCGCCCGCGCTGTGGCACAATGAAAGTCGCCGCATGAGGAAGCGTTACCTGGCCGCGATGGGATTCTACGTTTTGCTGGCGGGACTGGCGTATTTCCAGTTCAGCGGCATGGTCCGCCTGGCCCTGTGGGTCTTTCTCGGCGGCCTGGCGTTGAAGAGCTGGATCCACTGGAAACGGCTCGGCCACTGAGGGAGAACAGACGGCCGGACTAAGGTAAACTCCCGGCCTGCCCGGGTTAAGACTCTCCGGCCAACGGTCGATAACAGACAGGATGGTGGTATCGGCCAGATCCCGGCGTGTTCCAGCCTGGCACAGGCATGCCGAAGTGGAACGGGCCATTGGCCGCAACGTGCCAAATTGGCCTTTCGGCGGACAGAATGTCCGGGATCGAGAGATCCGGAGCCAGACCGGCAGTAGCTCCTAAGCTGTTGAGTATAAATACTTAAGTTCCTTTGTTGAGGATCGATTCGTGTTTGCCCTGAGGTTGGCGGTCCAGGTGCACTCAGGGAAGCCCGAACGGCGACGGCCGCCGGGAAAAGCACATGCGACTGAATACAACCATTTCGGCGGACGACAGCCAGTTGAGCGCGCGCGATCGCACGGTGATCGAACATCTGCCCCTGGTCAAGGGGATTGCGATACGGGTGCATGAAAACCTGCCCGTCCACGTCGACGTGGACGACCTGGTGCACGCTGGAATCCTGGGGCTGTTCGACGCGGTAAACAAGTTCGACCCAAGCAAGAAGGTGGCCTTTTCGGCTTACGCCAAGCACCGCATCAAGGGCGCGATGCTCGACAGTCTGCGGCAACTGGACTGGGCTTCGCGCGACCTGCGCCGGCGTCACAAACAGGTGGAGGAAGCGGCGCGCACTCTGGCCACGGAGTTGCAGCGCAACCCCACCGAGGCGGAAGTGGCCAAGAAAATGGGGGTCGAGGAACAGCGCTGGAGGCAGATGATGGTCGACCTCAGCACCGCGGGGCTGATTTCGGCCTCCACGCGCTCGGGCGACAAAGAAGACCTGCCGGCGCCGGATTTTCCCAGCAAACCGGACACCCAGCCCGACCGCATGTGCGAGCGGGAACAACTGCGCGACGCGCTCTCCTGCGCCATGCAAACCCTGCCCGCGCGGTATCAGAAGGTGGTGGTGCTGTACTACACCAACGAGATGACCATGAAGGAGATCGGCGGCGTGCTGGGGATCAACGAAAGCCGCGTCTCGCAAATTCACAAAGCCGCGCTGGAGAAAATGGCCGGCGCGCTGCAATCGGCCGGCATCCACTCCAGCCAGGCCTTCGCCGACTGAGAGCCGGCCTCACTCGACCACAATGGTATAGGGCATCACCCGCATCAGCCCGCCGCGGGCCCACAGGCGCAGGTCGAAATCCCGCAGGAAAGCGCGCAGCCGGGCATCCAGCGCCGATTCGGCCGAGCGGGTCAGGAGCAGTTCCAAAAGCGAGCGTTTGGGCGGGTAGGGCACCAGGCGGATTCTTTCCTCGCGCGGAATCCGCGCCTTGGCGCGCAGAAGTTCCACCGCGCGGTCCAGTCCCCCGAGTTCGTCCACCAGGCCGTGTTGCTTGGCCTGCTGGCCCATCCAGACCCGCCCCTGGCCCAGCGCGTCGATCTCTTCGGGTTTGCGCTTGCGTGCCTCGGCGACCCGCGCCAGAAAGCCCTGGTAGATGCTGCCGATGGATTCCCGCAGTTTCTTGCGCCCGGCGTCGGTCAGGGGCTGATAGTCGGAGTCGACATCGGCGAACTGCCCGCGTTTGAGGATTTCCTTTTGCACCCCGATTTTGTCGTACAGCCCGCGCAGGTTCATTTTGCCGAAGATGACGCCGATCGACCCGGTGATGGTATCCGGGTACGCCACGATCGGATCGCCGGTCATGGCGATGTAGTAGCCGCCCGAGGCGGCCACGTCGGACATGGAGATCACCAGCGGCTTCTTGCGGCTCAGCAGCTTCATTTCCCGCAGAATATCGTCGGAGGCGATGGCGTCGCCGCCGGGCGAATCGACGCGCACCACGACGCCCTTGATGCCGGCGTCGGCGCCCACCTGCCGCAGCAGTTTGATGAAGCTTTCCGAGGCGATCAGGTCGTCCGAGCCGAGCCCCTCGGCGCGCCCGCGCAAAATCGAGCCCTGGCCCACGACGTAGGCTACGCGGCGGATCTTGTCGCCCGCGGGCCCGGACGCGCGCAGGTAGTCGCGTTGCGAGATCTTCTTCAGCTCTTTCTGATTCAAACGCTTTTTCAGCTCGTCGAAGACCTGGTCCTCGTACAGCAGGTCGTCGACCAGCCCGCCCGATTTCGCCTGTGGGGCGAGAAACGGGCCCTGGTCGATCAGCGCGCGAACCTGTTCGGGGCTTCGCTTGCGGCTGGCCCCGACGACGGTCACCAGGCGGCCGAAAAGCTGGTCGAGCACCGAATTCAGCACCTCGCGCGTCTCCTCGCTGGCCGAGCCGCGCGTGAACATGTCGGCGGCGTCCTTGTATTTGCCGATGCGCTCGACCTCCATCTGAACGCCGAGCTTGTCCATGGTTTTGCGGAAGAACGTCAGCTCCGCCCGCAGTCCTTTGACGTCCAGCACGTCTTCGGGCGCCATGTAAATGCGGTCGGCCGCCGTGGCCAGGTAGTATTCCCGCGTGCGCGGATTGCGGAGCCAGGCGATGACCGGTTTGCCCGACTTGCGGAATTCGAGCACCCCGCTGCGCAGTTCCTCGAGCTTGGCCCAGCCGGCCCCGACCCCTTCCGGGGCGAGCACCAGCGCCTTGATGCGCTTGTCTTCGGCGGCGCGGCGCAGCAGCTCCCAGTTGTCGCGCACCGTCAGCGGCGATTGCGACTCCCAAAACGGCAGCGGGATCTCGACCGGGGGCTGTTCCGGCACTGGCCCTTCCAGCCGGTACAGCAGCGTCGACCCGTCGGCCACCGCCGGCCGCCTGTCGCCCAGCCGCGCCAGGGCGAAGATCAGAATCAGCACGCTCATGCCAGCCAGCACCAGGCCGACGGCCACGCCCAGAAGGAATTTTTTCATGGCGGTATGGCGGCGCTCAGGCGCCCTCGAGAATCAAATCCACGCGACGGCTGACTTCGCGCAGGTAGGCCTCGTCGCCGCCCGGCAGCTCCACCGTCGCCGTCCCCTTGTATCCGATCTCGGTCAGGGCCGCGTGAACCGCCTTCCAATCCAGATCGCCTTCCCGCAGGGCGCAGAAATCGGCGACCGATTTCTTGATCGAGGGATCCCGGCGGAACGAAAAGTCCTTGAAGTGCAGCTTCACAATGCGCTTGCCGAGCGTGCGGATCCAGTCCTGCGGGAAGCCGTACAGGAGAATGTTGCCCACGTCGAAGTAGGCTTTCACGTACGGGCTCTTAAACTGGTCGACGTATTGGGCGAACTCGAGCGGGCTGAGCAGGAACTTGTTCCAGACGTTTTCGATGCCAATCACCACTTTGAGCTTTTCGGCCAGGGGGAGCAATTTGCGGACGGCCTGGATCGAGCGGTCCCAGGCGTCCTTGTAGCCGATGTCCTTGTTCACCACGGCCGGCACTAGCAGGACCGTGCCGGCGCCCCACAGTTTCGCGTTCTGGAGGCTGGTCTCCATGCCCTGGATGCTCTTGGCCACCACGGCCGGGTCGGGTGAGGAGAGCGGAAACTGCCAGTGGGCCTGGTTCATCACCGAGTGGATGCGGATGCCGGCCGAGTCGGCGGCCTTCTTCGCCGCTTCGGCTTCCTTGGGATCCGGCGTGGTCGCCAGTTCGACATCCTCGAAGCCCACCGCGCGAGCCAGGCGGAAACGCTCGTCCCAGGTTCCTTTGGGCAGCATACCGACATACACGCCTTTGCGAATGGGCAGTCGCGCGGCGGCCAGGTTGCCGGCGGAGGCCAGCGCCGCCGAAGCGGTCAGAAAATCGCGTCGTATCATCGTTGTCTTCTCCTCTATGCGAAACTCAGTCCCAGTTCGGCCGCCACCTTCTGGATGTGCCGTTTGCCTTCTTCGTATTCCTCGGCGGTCTTCAGATGCTCCATCATGAGCGTGGCTTCGTGCCCCAGCGCGGCCAGGCCGCGCAGATACGGCCGGTAATCGACTTCGCCGCGCCCCGGAACCACCTCGACGAAATGCACGTTCATCTCGGGAAGCCAGGCCAGGTCCTTGGCGTGGCACGAAACGATGTGCGGAGCCAGCTTGCGGAAACATTCTTCGATAAAGGCCGCGTTGTTGTAGAAACGCTCCGGGCTGTTGATTCCGTTGCAGGGATCCAGGTGTACTGCAAACTGCTTGCGGTCCACCGCGCGGAGCAGCTTGAGATAAGAGTCGGGGCCTTCGGGAGTGGCCCAGCCCATCATCTCCACCGTGTACTTAGTGCGCTTGGGCTTGACCTCGTCGATGAGTTTGCGGATGTTCTCGACGGTGGCGTCGAAGAACTCCGGCGAAAAGTTCTTTGGATGCGGGCCGTACCAGACCTTGGGATTGTAAGAGCCGGCGATATCCACACAGCACCGCGCGCCAACCATTTCGGCCAGCGCGAAACGCTCGGCCACGTAGCGGAAGTTCTTCCGGCGCTCCTCGAGGTTCGGATCCAGCAGGTTCTTCCAGGCCCCGACCTCGGCGATGACCACGTTTTCAGCGGCGAAGGCCTTTTCGATTTCGCGCACCCGCGCCGGGTCTTTCACGCTGGCGTTTGGGCAGGTGGCGGCGCTGTAGCCCAGCCGGCGGTGCTCGCGCGCCAGTTCGCGCGGATCGTCGGACTTGAGATACACCGGACCTCCCAGCCGGATCGGCCGGCCAGCGGCACGGGCGGAAGGGGCCGCCGCGGCGGAAGCGGCGGCGAGGAATTGGCGACGGTTTGCCTTATGGGTCACGAAGACGATTCTATCCCGATCCGCTCGCTTACGCTCGCGGTTGGGTATTCCGCGACTTGGTTTTGATCTGGAGTTGGTTGACCACTTTGCGCACGCCGCGGACTTTCTTGGCCAGCCGCTCGGCCTTGGACTTGAACTGGTCTTTCTCCACCGTCCCGCGAATGGTGACCACTCCGGCTTCCACCTGAACCTCGAAGGTGCCGCCCTTGACGTCCGGGTCGTTGGCCAGCCTGCGCCGGACGTTGTCGTAGATCTCATCGTCGGAAACCTGCTTCTGGGCCAGGAGCACGCTGCCGCAGGCAACCAGGAACGAAAGACTCAGGCACAGGGCAAGAACGCGCATCTTTACGAATCCTCCTTTCCGAGCATCGAACGCCAGTCTATCGCATCCAGAAATCCGGGGCTCTCGCGCCAGTTGAGTTTCACTTTGACGAACAGCTCCAGAAAGACCTTGCGGCCGAAGAAGGCCTCCATCTCCTTCCGCGCCAGCGTGCCCACCTGCTTGAGCATGGCGCCGCCGGCGCCGATCAGGATCCCCTTCTGCCCTTCCCGCTCGACGTACACCGTGGCCATGATGCGCAGCAGGCGCGGCGAATCTTCCCATTTGTCGATGAGCACGGCCACCGCGTGCGGCACCTCGTGCCGGGTTTCGCGCAGGATCTTCTCGCGAATCGTCTCGGCGGCCAGGAAGCGCTCCGGCTGGTCGGTGAGGTAATCGGCGGGAAAGAGCTTGGGGCCCTCGGGCAGCCGGGCCAGGATGGCCGCTTTCAGCTCCTCGAGGCCCTCTCCGGTGCGCGCGGAAATGGGGATGTACTCGGCGAAATCGTGGAGCGTCTTGTAGCGCTCCAGCAGCGGCAGCAGCGCGGGTTTTTCCTTCAGGCGGTCGATCTTGTTGAGGGCCAGCAGGCAGGGCGTCTCGGCTTTGCGCACCAGGTCCACCGCCTGGGCATCGGCTTCGCCGAAGGGCAGGCTCGCGTCGGCCAGGAATACCAGCAGGTCGCGGCCGTCCAGAGCGGCGCGAACGGTTTGCATCATGCGCCGGTTGAAGGTCGAGTCCGACTTGTGGATACCGGGCGTGTCGATGAAGATCACCTGCGCGTTGTCGAGCGTCAGCACGCCCTGAATGGTGGTGCGGGTGGTCTGCGGCTTGGCGGCCACGATGGCCAGCTTGGCGCCCACCAGGGCATTCAGCAAAGTGGATTTGCCGGCGTTGGGCCGGCCCAGTAGGGAAACAAATCCGGAGACAAAGCCGGGCTTTTCCGCGTCACTCATCGGTCGGGTTCTCCAGTTTTACGATTCGCACCTGGTCCACGCGCAGTTCGCTGGAAGCCAGGACTTCGATGCGCACGCCGTCGCGCTCGACGGTTTCGCCGGCCCTGGGCACGTGGCCGAGCCATTCCGAAACCAGGCCCCCGACGGTGGTGGACTCGGGCTCTTCCGCCGGACGAAAGCCGAGCAGGTCGCGCAGGTTGTCCAGGTCCAGGCTGCCGGAGGCGACGAAACCGCCGTTGGGGTCGGGCGCGATGTCGTGCGCCGGTTCGTGTTCGTCGCGGATCTCCCCGAAGACCTCTTCCACCAGGTCCTCGAGCGTGGCCAGGCCGGCGGTGTTGCCGTACTCGTCGATCACCCCCACCATGTGCGCGCCGTCCGCCTGCATCTCGCGCAGCAGGTCGGCCACTTGCTTGGTTTCCGGCACCAGGCGGAGGGAGCGCATCAGGCCGCGGATGCTGCCGCTTTCCCGCTCCCGCGCCTCCAGTTCGAACATGTCGCGCACGTGCACGAAGCCGATCAGGTTGTCGATGCAGCCGTCGCAGACCGGCACGCGCGAGAACTGCTCGTGGATCACCAGGTCGCGCAGATCGTCGAGCGTGCGGTCCGCCGCGATGGCGACGATTTTGGGCCGGGCGGTCATCACCTCGCGCACGGTCTTGTCGCCGAAGGCCACCACGGACTGGATCAGCTTGCGGTCCTGCTCCTCGATGAATCCCTCCTCGGCGCCGGCCGAAATGAGCGCATCGATGTTCTCCTCCTGCGTGGGCGCGCCCGCGTCCCGGCCCGCCGGCTGGCTGAGTTCCGACAGCGACTGGAGGAAGGCCAGCATCGCAGTGAGCGGAATCACGGCCAGGACCATCCCCCGCAGCAGCGGTGCCAGCGGCAGCAGCCAGTGCGAACCGGCCCGCCGGTAAACCACCTGCGGAAGGATGTAGGCAAACAGCATCATCAGAGCCCAGGCAATGGCCGCCGCCTCGAGCAGGGCGACCCAGAGCGCGGCCGCGTGAACCGCCGAGAGGCCGAAGACCGCCAAACCGGCAAACAGCATCGAGGTGTGCTTGATGAGGGAGAAGGCCAGCGCGCCGCGCTCGTCTTCGAGGCCGATGCGCGCTTCCAGCGTCTCGCGGAAGAAGGTGAGCGCGGGCAGTTCGCGCGCGCGCAGGCGCATGGATTCGAGGTACAGAATCTGCACACAGGTCGAAAGCGCCAGGCAGAGGATCAGCACGGCCGCCAGCGCGATGAGCAGGATCGTCACCGGCGCACCCGTTCGATGAGGCCCGCGGGCAGTCCCAGCGCTTTGCGCCAGCGCGCTTCGGCCCGCGCCATGCGGCCGCGGTCGCCGTGGTGGTCCAGACCCTGCAAGTGCAGCAGGCCGTGCAGCATCAGGATGGCGATCTCCTGCTCCACGGGATGGCCCAACTCGCGCGCCTGTTCGGCGGCGCGCTCGGCGGAGATGGCGATGTCGCCCAGGCTCCCGCCCTCTTCCCCGCTGGGAAAGGAGAGCACGTCGGTGGGGCGATCGAGGCCCAGGAAATCGCGGTTCAGCCGCCGCAGCTCGCGGTCGTCCGCGACCAGGCAGGTGAACCGGCGTCCGGCGGCTACTTCCTCGCACAGGGTCGCGGCCAGTTCGCGCACCCGGGCGCGATTGAGCGTGGCGGGGGTGCGCCGGAAAAGAACGAGGCTGTCTCGGGACGGCATCGCGATCGGTTCAGGCGGCCGGCGCTTCGGCGGGAGCCGGCGGCGCCTCGGCCGGCGCCTCGGCCAGTTTGAGCGACAACTGCCGTCCCACCGTCTGCTCGTAGTGGCGCTCGTAGGCCCGGACGATGCGCTGCACCAGGGCGTGGCGCACCACGTCGCGCTCGTCGAAGTGGACGAAGGCGATCCCCTCTACTCCGCGCAGCACTTCCATGGCGTCCAGCATGCCGCTGCGCTTGCCCGCCGGAAGGTCGATCTGGGTTATGTCGCCGGTGACCACCATCTTGGAGTTGAAGCCCTGGCGCGTGAGGATCATCTTCATCTGCTCGGAGGTCGAGTTCTGGGCTTCGTCGAAGATGATGAAACTGTCGTTCAGCGTGCGGCCGCGCATAAAGGCCAGGGGCGCAACTTCGATGATTCCGCGCTCCAGGAGCTTTTCCACCTTTTCGGTCTCCAGCATGTCGTAGAGCGCGTCGTACAGGGGGCGCAGATAGGGATCGACTTTCTCCTGGAGCGTGCCGGGCAGGAAGCCCAGTTTCTCGCCGGCCTCGACGGCCGGGCGCGTCAGGATGATGCGGTTGACCTTCTTGCCCAGAAAAGCGGAGACCGCCATGGCCACGGCCAGGTAGGTCTTGCCGGTGCCCGCCGGGCCGATGCCGAGAACCAGGTCGTTGCGCTCGATGGCGTCCACGTAGCGCCGCTGGTTGACGGTCTTGGGGGCCAGCGTCTTCTTGCCGAAGTTGCGCTGCCGCCCGCTCTCCACCAGGTTGCGCAAGGATACCTGGGCGTCACCGGTCACCACGCGCAAGAAGCTGTTGAGGTCGCCGTTATTGAAGGTGTAACCTTCGCGATTCAGCGCGAAGTAGTCTTCGAGGATCTCGGCGGCGCGCGTGGCGTTAGCTTGTTCGCCTTCGATCTCCAGCGAATCGTTCAGCAGGCGCAGCGAGACGCTCAATCCCGTCTCGAGCACCCGCATGTTCTCGTCGCGCGTTCCGAAGAGGGATTCGATCCCTCGGCCGATCTGCACACTGAGTTTCATGCCGGTTTGCGTGCGATTACCTCCATGAGGGGACAGTTTCCAGGCGTTTGACGACGACAGGGGGGTGTGAATCCAGCGCGATCCGCTCGTGCGGAGGACCAATCAACATCCGAACCCACTATAACAGAGGTCGCGGGCGGCTACAAGCCAAACTTCGACGTTGTCGCGTTCACGTCACTGTAGGTTGGGACTCGTGATACACTCGGGGCCGGACCAGTCCGTAATGAGCGGGAGGGTTTTCTAGGATGAGAATCGGATGCGTGGGTTGGATGGTGGCGGCGGCCATCGCGGTGCCGCCGGCGATGGTGGCCCACCCGGGAATCTTCGAAGGGCACGGGGATGTCGGCGCCGTGCTGCATCCGGGGTCGGTGGA
Organism: Acidobacteriota bacterium; assembly: GCA_016213755.1. Classification (GTDB taxonomy): domain Bacteria; phylum Acidobacteriota; class Terriglobia; order Bryobacterales; family Bryobacteraceae; genus JACQZT01. The sequence continues at coordinate 9,865 of JACQZT010000201.1, forward strand.
ATACGACGCGGCCCGGAAGACCTATCGCATCACGGCCAGCGGGGAGAACGTCTGGGGGACGGCGGACGCGTTTCACTTTGTCTGGAAGAAGGCGTCGGGCGACCTGTCGGTGACGGCGGAAATCGATTTTGCCACCACCACCGGTAATCCGCACAAGAAGGCGGTGCTGATGGTGCGGCAAAGCCTGGAGGCGGAAGCGGCGTACGCCGACGCGGCGGTGCACGCCAGCGGGTTGACGTCGCTGCAATCGCGCGAGGAGAAGGGCGCCGCCACGCACGAAGTGCAATCCAACCTGGCTGCGCCGAAGCGCGTGAGGATCACCAAGACGGGAGATCGCTTTTACTTGTCCGTGGCCGGGGAAGGCGAGGAACTGCGCCTGGCCGGCGGATCGATGAAGGTGGCGCTGAAGGACCCGTTCTACGTGGGGATCGGGGTGAGCGCCCACGACAAGGACGCCCTCGAGACGGCGGTCTTCCGCAACGTGGATGTGGCCCCGGCGGCGGCCTCCGGGCCGCCGAAATTGCACAGCACGCTGGAAACCATTACCGTGGCGTCGACGGACCGGCGAGTGGTCCACGTGGCGGCGGGGCGGTTCGAAGCGCCCAACTGGACCAGGGACAACCTGCTGCTGTTCAACGGGGAAGGACGGTTGCACCGCATACCGGTGGAGGGCGGCAAGCCCGAGACGATCGACACGGGATTCGCCACGCGGCTGAACAACGATCATGCGATCTCGCCGGATGGAACGCGGATGGCGATCAGCGACCAATCGCAGGAACAGCGGCGGTCGCTGATCTATGTCGTGCCGATCGGCGGCGGGACCCCGCGAAGGGTGACGGAGAGGTCGCCTTCCTATTTTCACGGATGGTCGCCGGACGGGAAGACGCTGGCCTACTGCGGCGAACGCAACGGCAATTTCGACGTATACACGATTCCGGCGGCGGGAGGCGAAGAGACGCGATTGACCACGGCCGAGGGGTTGGACGACGGGCCGGAGTATTCGCCGGATGGGAAGTTCATTTACTTCAACTCGATTCGCAGCGGGCTGATGCAAATCTGGCGGATGAAGCCGGACGGGAGCGAGCAGGAGCAGGTCACTCCCGATGACGGCTACAACAACTGGTTCGCGCACGTTTCGCCGGATGGGCAGCGGATGGTGTTTCTCACCTATGAGAAAGGCGTGAGCGGACATCCCGAAAACAAAGATGTGATGCTGCGCATCATGACCCTGGCGAACGGCAAAATCAGCGTGCTGGCGAAGCTGTTCGGCGGGCAGGGGACCATCAACGTGCCCTCCTGGTCACCCGATGGACAGAGGCTGGCCTTTGTGAGCTATCAGCTTGTTCCCTGAGATTACGCAACAGTGGCAAGCCCGCTCTTGGCGACCAGCGATAGCAGCTTGAGCGAGGCCCCAGAAGGCCGCTTTTCGCCGCGCTCCCACTTGCTGACCAGACTGCTCGTTACATTCAGGTAGGTGGCGAAGACGGCCTGGCTGACGTGTTCTTTCTCCCGGATCGCTTTGATCTCCTCGGGCTTCAACGGCCGGATCGACGTCAGGCAGGCGCCATCGAAACGCCGCATCGTTTGTTTGTCGATGGCCCCCACATCGTGCAAGGCCTCCATGGTTTCATGGATGGCCGCCATCGCATCGCTTCGATACTTTTTGCTCATTCGCTCTTCACCTCCACAAAGTCGCCCCTCTTCAACAGCTCCGCAAGTTGCTTCTCCGTCAACGCCAGGACGTGCCTCGCGGCCTCCTTGAACTGTTCCTCCTCATCGTCATGGAGGTTCGCCCGCCGGCTCTTGGCGAAC
>JACQZT010000206.1 GCA_016213755.1 Acidobacteriota bacterium
CCGCGGCCGGGAGCCGATGGTATTTTCGTAATTATGATCGATCGCGAACAGGCCTGGCAGATCCTATGTGAATTCACCAAGTCGGAGAGCCTGCGCAAACATGCGCTGGCGGTGGAGGCCTGCGTGGCGGCCTACGCCCGGCAGTTCGGCGAGGACGAAACCCAGTGGTCCGTCGCCGCGATGCTGCACGACTTCGACTACGAGATGCACACCGAGGCCCCGGATCATCCGCTCAAGGGGGAGCCGATTCTGGCCGCGCGCGGCGTCAGCCCGGAGATCCGGCGCGCGATCCTTTCGCACGTGACGCAGACCGGGGTTACGCGCGAGTCGAAGCTGGAAAAGACGCTCTTCGCCTGCGACGAACTGGCCGGTTTCCTGACCGCCTGCGCGCTGGTGAAGCCGTCCAAGAGCATCCACGAGGTGGAAGCCAAATCGGTGCGCCGCAAGATGAAGGACAAGGCCTTCGCCCGCGCGGTGAGCCGCGAGGAGATCCTCGCCGGGGCGGCCGAACTGGGCGCGGATCTGGAAGAGCACATCAACTTCTGCGCGCGGGCCATGCAGGCGCGAGCCGCCGGCCTCGGGCTCGAAGGCGTTCCGCCCGTTCAGCCGAGCGTCTGAATCTCGCGATCCAAGTGCGCCAGGGCCGCTTCCAGCACCACTCGATAGCGCGGATTGCGGCACGCCGCCAGGTCGTTCATCACGCGCTTGCGGGAGAGCTCGAGGCTTTCTCTCTTGCGCAGACGATCCACTTCTTGCTTGGTTGACATAGGCGGAGTGTGGCTTAGCTCGGCTTCGGCCGCTTCCTTTTGGGATTCGACCGACTTGCTTTCCCAACCGCGGGCCACCTCTTGAGTATAGGCCCATTGCGTCCCGGCCGGGGCGGGCGGACCGAAAGGAGCCCGCGCAACGAGATTTGTAAACGATTTCGCTGCAAAAGCAACGGAAGGAAGCCGCGGTGAATAAATAACCTCCAATCGGGAGCCGTAACGGGATTCCCGGGTAGGTTTTGGTTTTCGGGGAAGTTGGCTGTCTGCCGCCAACGACCTCCACGTACGAAAACCCTTGAGAATTTGACAGCCGGACGGGGTGGTCTGCTAAATTAGTGATTGCTAGGTTAGCGATCGCTAGGGTCTGAATGTCACAAGCCAGAAGAATGCACTCGGCCGAACGCCGGGCGGCCATCCTCGGGGAAGCCGTGCGGCTGTTTGCCGAGCGGGGCTTTCGCGGCACCACCACGCGCGAGCTGGCGGCCGCGGTGGGCGTGAGCGAGCCCGTCCTGTACGAGCACTTCCGCACCAAGCGCGAGTTGTACGAGGCGATTGTCGAACTCAAGGCGGGCGAGGGCCACGAGCGCTTTTCCCAATTGATCGCGGCTCACGAGGACGGCGACGACGACCAGGTGTTTTTTGAGAACCTCGCCGAAAAGGTCCTCGAATTCTACGCCTCGAATCCCGACTACGTCCGGCTGCTGATGTTCAGCGCGTTGGAGAGTCACGAAGCGGGGGAAATCTTTCACCTGCGGCACCGCGAGGCCGTTCTGCGGCCCTTGAGCGGCTACATCGAACGGCGCATGCGCCAGGGGGCGATCCGCAAGGGCGATGCGGTGGTGGCGGCCCGGGCATTTATCGGCCTGGTGGCGCACTTCGGTCTCTACGGGGTGCTGTTCCCGGGGAGTCTGCCCAAAATGGAGCGCAAGGACCTGGCCCGGGAACTGGTGAAAACCTTCTTGCGGGGCGCGGCCGCGGACGCGAAACCGAGAAAGCAAAAGCGATGAGAACTCGAATTGGAATCCTGACCACGATACTGCTGTTGCTGTCGGGCTGCTCGAAGCAGACCGAACAGACCAAGCCGGCCGCCGCGGCGGCCAAGCCGCCCGATCCGGTGGCGGTGCGAACCATGGCCGCCCAGACGCGCAAGGTGGAGAAGACTATCTCGGTCACCGGGTCGCTGCTGCCGGACGAATCGGTGAGCGTGAGCGCCGAGGTGTCCGGCCGGGTGGCGGCGATTCGCGCCGATTTCGGTCAGCGGGTGAAGAAGGGCGATATCCTCGTCGAGATCGACAAGCAGGAACTGAGCCTGCAATGCGAGCGCGCGAAGGCCGCCCTGGCGCAGGCGCTGGCGCGCGCCGGGCTCCGTCCGGGGCAGGAGGACGCGACGCCCGAGTCGACGCCCGCCATCCGGCAAGCCACGGCGCAGTTTGAAGACGCGCGGTCGAAGCTCGAGAACGCGTCGAGGCTGGTCAAGACCGGGGACATCGCGCGCGAGCGCTTCACCGAGATCGAAAAAGCGTACCAGGCCCGGCAGGCCGCGCTGGAGGCCACCCACGACGAACTGCGCGTGCTGCTGGCCAGCATCCAGGCCCTGCGGGCCGAGGTCCGGCTGGCCGAGAAGCGGCTTGCCGACGCGACGGTGCGGGCGCCCTTCGACGGCGCGGTGACCGCGCGCACGATCTCGCCCGGCCAGTATGCCAAGGAGAACACGCCCATTCTCACGCTTGTGAAGACCTATCCGCTGCGTCTGCGGGCGGATGTTCCCGAGCCGGTGGCCGGCGAGGTGCGCGTGGGCACCACGCTGAGCTTCACCACTGGCGCCGCGCCGGGCGCGACCTTCCACGCCGTGGTCCGCGAGCTGAACCCATCCCTGGATGCGCGTTCGCGCTCGCTCACCGCCGAGGCGCGCATCGTCGAGAACGACGCGCGGTTGAAACCCGGCATGTTCGTGCAGGTGCGGCTGGTGACCGAGCTCAGCGCCAGCGTGGTGGCGGTGCCCCGGGAGGCGCTCTACACGGTGGCGGGACTGACCAAGCTGTTCGTGATTCGCGGCGGCAAAGCGGTGGAGATCCGCTGCGCGCCCGGCGAGGAGATCGACGGCTGGATGGAGATTCCGGGCGGCCTGATCCACGCCGGCGAACCGGTGGCGGTGTCCGACCTGGCCAAGCTGGTGAATGGCGCCCCGGTGGCGCCCAGAGGATAGGGGCTTATGCAAAAGCTGGCGCAGATCTGTATCCGGCGGCCCGTTTTCGCCACCATGCTGGTCCTGGCTCTGGTGGTGATGGGCCTGAATGCGTATTTCAAACTGGGTGTCGACTACTTCCCCAAGGTCGAGTTTCCGACCGTGACCATCAACACGGTGCTGCGCGGCGCGGCGCCCGAAGAAGTGGAAAGCCAGGTCAGCAAGCGCATCGAAGAGGCCGTCAACACCATTAGCGGCATCGACGATCTGCGCTCGATTTCGGCCGAGGGCGTGTCGCTGGTCGTCGTGCAGTTCGTGCTGGAGAAAGACCCGGAAACGGCGGCGCAGGAAGTGCGCGACAAGGTTTCGGCGATTCTGAGCCAGTTGCCGCGCGACGTCGACCCGCCGGTGATCGAAAAGCTTTCCACCGATGCCGCGCCCGTGGTCAACGTGGTGGTGGCCGGCGCGCGCGACCTGCGCGAGACCACCAAAATCGTCGACGACCAGATCAAGAAGAACATCGAATCGCTGACCGGCGTCGGGCAGGTGCGCTTCGTGGGCGACCGCAAGCGCCAGATTCAAGTCTGGCTGGACGGCGAGAAACTGTACTCCTACAACCTCAACGTGGACCTGGTGCGGGCGGCCCTGGCGGCGCAAAACGTCGAGGTGCCGGGCGGCCGCGTGGACCAGGGCCGGCGCGAGCTGTCGCTGCGCACCCTGGGACGGGTGGAGCGGCCGCGGGACTTCGAGCGCATCATCGTGGCCAACGTGGGCGGCACGCCGGTGCGCGTCAAGGACATCGGCGAAGTCGTGGACGGGGTCGAGGAACCCCGCTCGCTGGCGCGGCTGGACGGCAAGCCGGCGGTGGTGCTGGAGGTGCGCAAGCAGGCCGGCACCAATACGCTGGAAGTGATTCAGGCCGTCAAGGCGCGCATCGCGGAATTGCAGAAGGGCCTTCCGCCGGATTTTGAGATCACTTACACGCGGGACACCTCGCGCTTCATCGAGGAATCTTTCAAAGCCGTGCAGGAACACCTGGTGCTGGGCGGTTTCCTGGCGGCCCTGGTGGTGCTTTTCTTCATCCGAAGCTGGCGCTCGACGCTCATTGCCGCCGTCGCCATTCCCACTTCCATCATCTCGACCTACACCCTGATGCATGCCATGGGCTTCACGCTCAACCAGATCACCATGCTGGCGCTGACGCTGGTGGTGGGCATTGTGATCGACGACGCCATCGTGGTGCTCGAGAACATCTTCCGCTTCATGGAAGAGAAACATCTCTCGCCGTTTGAGGCCGCCGTCCAGGGCACGAAAGATATCGGCCTGGCGGTGCTGGCGGCGACCCTCAGCCTGATCATCATCTTTTTGCCGGTGGCCATGATGACCGGCATCGTGGGCAAATTCATGTCCAGTTTCGGCTACACCGCGGCCTTCGCAATCGGGGTTTCGCTGGTGGTCAGCTTCACTCTGACCCCGATGCTCTGTTCGCGTTTTCTCAACGCCGGCGGCGGCGGAGCGACCAAGGACACCTGGCTGTTCCGCATGCTGGCCAATCAATACCGGGTGATGCTGGAATGGTCGATGCGCCATCGCTGGGTGGTGGCCGCGCTGGCCCTAGCGGTCGCGCTTTCCTCGGTCCCGTTGTTCCTGATGGTGGGCAAGGATTTTCTTCCCACCGACGACCAGAGCGAATTCGAAGTGACAGTGCGCATGCCGCCGGGTTCGGCGCTGGAGGGCACCGACGCACAGATGAAATTGCTGGAGGCCGAGTTGCGCCGGCTGCCGGGTCTGCGCAACCTGCTGACCACGGTCGGCGCCGATACCCGCAAGCAGGTGGACCGCGGCTCGATCCTGGTGGAACTGGTGCCGGAAAACCAGCGCCAACAGAGCCAGAAGGAACTGATGCTGATGGCGCGCGAGCGGCTGGCCGGGTTCCGCGACATGACCATCGGGGTGCAGCTTCCCAGCCTCATCCAGGGCAGCGGGACCAACAGCGATTTGCAGTTCTTCCTGCAAGGGCCCGACCTGAACCGGCTGGACCAGTACGCGGGGGAGATCAAGCGCCGCCTGGCCCAGGTGCCGGGGATCACCGACCTGGACAGCTCCTACGAGCCGGGCAAGCCGGAGTTGCGCGTGCGGATCAACCGCGACAAGGCCTCGGACCTGAACGTCAGCGTGGCCAACGTGGCCACGGCGCTGCGCACGCTGGTGGGCGGCGACCAGCAGGTGACCACGTATCGCGAAGGGGACGACCGTTACGACGTGCAGTTGCGCGTGAAGAAGGAGTTCCGCGATTCGCCCGGCGCCATCGAGCGGTTGTTTGTGCCCTCGATGGGCCTGGGCAACGTGGCGGTCTCCAACGTCGCCTCGATCGAGGCCTCCACCGGGCCCACGCAGATCGAGCGCTACAACCGCCAGCGCCAGATCATGATCTCGGCCAACCTGGTCAAGGGCCAGTCTTTGAGCAACGTGCTCGAAATCGTCGACCAGACCGTGGCGGGCCTCAACATGCCGCCCGAGTACCGCTCCGGCCTGGTGGGCAAAAGCAAGGAATTCGGCCGCTCGGCGCGGGGCTACGTGATGGCGTTTCTGCTGTCGATCGTGCTCATGTACATGGTTCTGGCGGCGCAGTTCGATAGCTTCGTCGATCCCATCACGATTCTCATCAGCCTGCCGCTGTCGGTGCCCTTCGCGCTGACCTCGCTGCTGATCGCGGGCGAGAACTTCTCGATCATCTACACCTCGGTGGGCATCCTGGTGCTGTTCGGCATCGTGAAGAAGAACTCGATTCTTCAGGTGGACCACATCAAGTCGCTGCGCGTGCACGAAGGGCTGCCCCGCCTGGAGGCGATCCTGCGCGGCTGTGAAGACCGGCTGCGCCCCATCCTGATGACCACGGCCGCGCTGGTGGCCGGCATGCTGCCCCTGGCGCTGGGCGGCGGCGCCGGTTCGGGCTCGCGCCGCACGGTGGCCATGGTGGTCATCGGCGGCCAGTCGCTGTGCCTGCTGCTGACGCTGCTGGTGACGCCGGTGGCGTATTCGTATTTCGACGACATCGCCCATTCGCGCGTGTGGTCGCGGATCGGCGTCTGGTTGAGAGGCCTCTCCCCCCGCCGCGCCGTGGCCGGTTTGCTGGCGGTTCTGTTGCTGGGCTCGATTCCGGCTTGGAGCCAGCCGGCTCCGCCGCGGGTCGGCGTGGGCCTGGTGCAGCGCAAGCTTGGCTTGCGGGAAGCCGTCGAGATGGCGCTCAAAAGCAACCTCGAAATCGAAATCGAGCGCGCCGGCATTTCCGCCTCCGCGCAGGCGATCAAGGCCGCGCAGGGCGCCTTCGACCCGGTGTTTCGCTGGCTGCCCGCGCTCGAGTCGCGCAATACGCCCGTGGCCAGCGTCCTGCAAGGCGCCGGCGGCAAGCTGGCCGAAAACCTCCTGACGCAGAACTTCGCGCTGGTGCAGAAGCTGCCCCGCGCCGGGACGGGCGTCCAGGCGGGATTCGACAACGGGCGGTCGACCACCAGCAACAGCTTCGCGTCGCTCAATCCGCTGACCAGTTCCCGCCTGGTTTTCAGCATTACGCAGCCGCTCTTGCGCAACCGCGCGATCGATCGCGAGCGCGCCGAGATCAAGATCCGGCGCAAACAACTCAACCTCTCCGAGACCGACTTTGAGCTGAAGGCGATTGACGTCGTTTCGCGCGTCGAGCAGGCGTACTGGGACCTGGTGGGCGCGCGGCAGGACGTCGGGGTGAAAGCCGACGGCGTCGAGTGGGCGCGCGAGCAACTGGCGCGCAACCGCCGCATGATCGACTCGGGAACCCTGGCGGCGACGGAATTGGCCGCCTCCGAGGCCGAGTTGCAGCGGCGCCTGGACGCCTGGTACGCCAGCCTCGGCCTGGTGACGGAGGTCGAGAACCTGCTCAAGACGCTGCTGGCGCCGGACCGGCAGTCGCCGCTGTGGGGCGAAGAGATCCTGCCCACGGATGTGCAGCCGCTGGCTGCGCCTCCGCTGCTGGAACTGAAGGAAGCCGTGGCGCAGGCCATCCGGGATCGCGCCGAGCTGCGCGGATTGGCTCTGCGCCGCGAGGTCAACGACATTCAGAAACTGGCGGCCGCCGAGCAGGGCAAGCCGCAGGTGAATCTGACCGCTTCCTACGGGAGCTCCGGTATCGGCGGTGCGGTCCGCACGGGCGAGAACCCCATCAGCGCTTCGCAGGCCCTGACCGGGCAGCGGCTCAACCAGCTCTCGGCGCTGGCGGGTCTGGCGCCGCTGCCGGTGACGAGTTTCGGCGGCCTGCCCGATGTTCTTATCGGCGGATACGGCACGGCGCTGTCGAACGTCTTCAGCGGCCGGTATCAGAGCGTGCAGGTGGGTTTGCAGTTCGACCTCAACCTGCGCAACCGCGCCGCCGAAGCCACGCTGGAGCAGGCTTCCATCGCCGAGCGGCGGCTGAAGCTGGAGCGGACGCGCGTCGAGCAGGCGATCGAAGCGCAGATCCGCAACTCGCTGCAAGCCATCGAAACCGCCAAACAGCGCATCGCGGCGGCCCAGGCCAGCGAGCGCGCGGCCCGGGAAAAGCTCGACAGCGAGATCCGGCTCTTCCAGACCGGCGAATCGACCAACTTCCTGGTGCTGACGCGGCAGAACGAGTACCTGGACTCGCGCCGCCGCGTGGTGGTGGCAAACCTGGACCTCAACAAAGCCGTCTCGCGTCTGGCGCAGGCGCTGGGTGCGACCCTGCGCAGCCACAACGTCACGCTGAAGTAGCTACTCGAGCCGGATCGAGTACGGCTTCAGCGAGAGCGTGCGGCCGCTGGCGGTGCGCACCGCCGCCTCGTCGTCGCCGAAATTCAGCAGCGCGGTCATGCCGTTTTCCAGAACGCTCCAGTTGACCTCGCGCGGCTTCTCCAGGGCCAGCGCGCGGCGCAGCGCGAGACTGAGGCGGGTTTCGCGGCGGAGTTCGTCGCGCACGAAGCGCGCGTAGGGCTCGCCCGGTTCCGGGTCGCCCGCGAAGAAGATTACGCGACCCTTTCCGGTTTCGCCGCGCTGCCAGCGCCGGGAGACCGACAGGTCGCCCTCCACGGTTTCCAGGAGTCCGCGCGGGCGTTCCGGGTAGATCAGTACGCCGCCCTCGTCCACCCAGCGGGCGATGCGGTCCAGGATGCGCTTTTCGGTGACGTGTCCCCACAGGAAGATAAGCACCTTGTGGCGCGCCAGCGCGCCGTCGTCGATCATCTGCTCGCTCACGTAGTCGAAATCGCAGGTGGAGCGCATGGCTTCGGCGCGGGTCAGGAAAGCCGAGGCCCACAGGTAGCGGATGGCCTCGTCGTCCAGCTTGATGGCGGTGTCGGGGCAGAAGGCCGCGATCTCGGTCACCGGTTTGGCCCGCCGGTCGAGCAGCGGGGCGTGGGCCAGCCACGTGCCGATGGCTTGGTCGTTGGCGTAGAGATTGGAATGGTAGTAGAACAGATGCACGCCGCCGTTGGTGAGGGTGTTGAACAGCCGCGCCGCCACGCCGCGGGCGCTGCCGAAGCCGCCCGGTTCGTAACCCAGCGCCGCGCCATAGTAGCGCGCCGCCGACGAGGCCATGCGCGTGATGGCGAAGTTCTGCGGGTAGTTGTCGCTCTCGTTGGTCAGGCGGATGCCGCCTTTGAGCCGCGCCATGCCGCGCGCCTGGAAGCTGTAGTCGGTGCCGATCTCGATGGGTCCCCAGCCGCCCGAGGACTGGTGGATGACGGTTTCCGGCATGGCCTCGCGCGCCCAGCCGGCCCACTTCGCGCACCACTCGCTCATGGCCTCCATATACCAGTCGCTGAAGTCGATGCGCTTGCGGCGGCTAGCGGCGGTGACGGGCAGGAAAGTGGTCACCGAGTCGAACGATGTCACGCGCTCGTCCCACGCCTGGGCCAGCGCCTCGACCGTCGGGTAGCGCGCCCGCAGCCAGTTGCGGAAGGAGAGCACGGCAAAGCGGTCGGCGGCCCAGTAGCCGATATGGGTGTGAATCGGCTGGCCGCGATAACCCCAGTTTCCCCGCGCCGGGTACTGGGCCTCGCCGTAGTTGCCGCTGGGGCCCAGGCGGACGCCCATCAGCACGCCGCGGCGGGCGTAGTGCTTGCCGAACTCGGCCAGGAAGCGGCGGACATAGGGGTCTTGCCGGCCGGCGAAGATGGACTGGATGTCGTTCCGCTGGCGGTGCTCCAGGCACTCGAAGCCGATGTTGTCGGGCGAATCGTGGTACCACGGCGGCAGCGTGTAGGCGGAGCCCACGATCAGGAGCGGGAACCACTGGAGGCCGTGCTTTTCGATCTCCGCTACGATCATGTCGTAGTAAGACCAGTCGAACACGCCCGGCGAGCGCTCGACGAAATTCCACTTAACGTAACTCTCGATGGCGTTGAAGCCAAGCGCCCGCGCCAGGGGCAGCAACTGGCGCATGGTAGCCAGAGCTTCGGGCAACTGCTCGGGCGAGGCGGCGTCAGCGCCGGCGGTGGTGACCAGTTGCATGGGCGAGCGAAGCGCCACGGCCGGCGAGACGTCCGGCTCCGGCTCGGGATCGGGCGCGCTGTCGGTGAGCCGCAGCGAACTCAGTTGTTCGATGCCTTCGATGCGAATTTCGCGCGGCAGACGGTCGTAGGCGAACACGGCCCGCCGGACCCGGCCCGTGTTCAGCCTGGCAGTGCCCCAGAGGGGGCGGCCGCCGGAGGCATTGATCCAGGCGTAGCCGCGGTCGAGATACTCGACGATGAGCCAGGCCCGGGTCTGGGACGGCGCGTCGACTCGCACCGGATGCGCCGCGCGCCGGAAGTAGTCTTGGGAAGGCGCGATGCGGGCGGCGTCCCAGCGCTGGATTTCGGCCCCCGGCAGGGCGGCCGCCAGGCATAGAAGAACGGGCAGGCGGATCGGCATGCTGTTCCCTAGGGTAGAATAAAGCGATGTCTGAAAACGAGCAGCCGGCGCCTAATTTCGAACGGGGATTGGCGGAGCTGGAAGCGGTGGTCAAGGAACTGGAAAGCGGCGAACTGCCGCTCGAGAAGGCGCTCGAATTGTTTGAGAAGGGCGTCGCGCTGAGCGCTGGCTGCCGCAAACAACTGGTCGAGGCCGAGACGCGCGTCGAAATGCTGGTGCGCAAGAACGACAAACTCCAGCCCGAACCCTTCCCCACCGATAACCCATGAGCTTGAAAGAGTACCTGGCCGCGCAGACGAAGCTGGTCGAGCGTGCGCTCGACCGCTGGGCGCCGGCCGAAGATACGCCTCCGCAAACCATCCATCGCGCCATGCGCTACAGCTTGTTCGCGGGCGGCAAGCGCCTCCGGCCGATCTTGTGCATGGAGGCCGCGCGCTCGGTGTCCGCTGCCGTCGAGGGCGTCGAAAACGTGGCCTGCGTGCTGGAGATGATCCACACCTACTCGCTGATTCACGACGACCTGCCGGCGCTGGACAACGACGATCTGCGCCGCGGCCGCCCCACCTGCCACAAGGTCTTCGGCGAGGCGATGGCGATCCTGGCCGGCGACGCGCTGCTGACGCTGGCTTTCGAGGTGCTGGCGAAAACCGATGCCATAGACGACGCGCGCCGGGCGCGCCTGGCGGCCGAGCTGGCCTCCGCCTCGGGCACCGCGGGCGGCATGATCGGCGGGCAGGTGAACGACCTGGAAGGGGAAGGGAAGACGCCCGACCCGGTGCTGCTCGAGTCCATCCACCGCGCCAAGACCGGGGCGCTGCTGCGCGCCAGCCTGCGCATGGGCGCCATTTACGCCGGCGCGACGCCGGAGCAATACGACGCGCTGTCGCGCTTTGGCGAGCACATTGGCCTGGCGTTCCAGATTGTCGACGACGTGCTGGACGTCGAGCGGTCTTCCGAAGAACTTGGCAAGACCGCCGGCAAGGACGCCGCGCAGAGGAAAATCACCTTCCCGGCGGTCTATGGCCTGGAGGCTTCGCACCGCATGGCGGAACGGGAGCGGCTGCGCGCGCAAGACGCGCTGGACGGTCTGGGCGCCCGCGCCGCACGCCTGCGCGAGCTGGCCGACCTGATCGTGTACCGCACCGCATGAGCGCCGCACGCCTGCGCATCGACCAACTGCTCGTGGAACGCGGGCTGGCCGAATCGCGCGAGCGCGCGCAGGCGCTGGTCATCGCCGGATACGTCCGGGTGGACGGGCAGAAGGCGCGCAAGCCGGGGCAGGCCGTCGCGCGGGAGAGCCGGGTGGAGCTGGTCCAGCGCCTGCCGTTCGTGGGCCGCGGCGGCCTGAAGCTCGAAGCCGCTCTGGTGCGTTTCGGAATCGATGTCGCGGGCCAGGTCTGCGCCGACATCGGCGCCTCGACGGGCGGGTTCACCGACTGCCTGCTGCAACGCGGCGCGGCGCGGGTTTACGCGATCGACGTCGGCACGGGGCAGCTCGACTGGAAGCTGCGCAACGACCCCCGCGTGGTGGTCCGCGAGGGCGTCAACGCGCGCTATCTCAAACCCGAGGACCTGGGCGAGGGGGCCGGCCTGGTTACCTGCGACGTGAGTTTCATCTCGCTCACGCTGATCCTGCCCGCGACGACGGCCCTGCTGAAGCCCGCCGGGGAGATGGTCCTGCTGGTGAAACCGCAGTTCGAGGTGGGCCGCGAGCAGGTGGGGAAAGGAGGGATCGTGAGAGACCCCGCCCTGCACGCCGCGGTCTGCGCCCGCCTGGAGGAGGCGGTGCGTGGCTACGGCTTTCGGACTGCTATCATGGAAAGCCCCATCCTCGGGGCGGAAGGAAACCGGGAGTTCCTGCTCTATGCAAGCCACTAAGGCGGTTGGCGTCATCTCCAAGCCCGGCCTGGAGCGCGGCTTCGAGCTGGTGCCCGCGCTGCTGGACTGGCTGGCGGCGCGCGGAATCGAAGCGCGGCTGGACGAAGAAACGGGAATGTATGCCCAGCGCCCGGGAATGGACCGCGGACTGGTCTCCGAGGGCGCGCAACTGGTGATCGTGCTGGGCGGGGACGGCACCCTGCTGGCCGCGGCGCGCGCGCTGGGCGGGCGCGAGATCCCGCTGTTCCCGGTCAACCTGGGCGGGCTCGGGTTTCTGACGGCCTTCAAGCTGGAGGAACTCTACGACGAGCTGGAGCGCGCCCTGCACGGTCAGCATCGCATCAGCCGCCGGCGCATGATCGCTTGCGAGTTGCGGCGCCAGGAAGCGGTGGTGGCGCGCTTCGACGCGCTGAACGACGTGGTGGTCACCAAGGCGGCGCTGGCGCGCATGATCGACCTGGACGCCTATGTGGATGCGCACCTGATGTGCACCTTCAAGGCCGACGGGCTGATCGTGGCCACCCCCACCGGCTCCACCGCCTACTCGCTTTCGGCGGGCGGGCCCATTATGTTCCCCACCGTGGCCGCGCTCATCATCACTCCCATCTGCCCGCACATGCTGACCAACCGGCCGGTGGTGGTTCCGGATACCAGCGTCATCGAGCTGGTGTGCCGGGACGGCGACGGGGAGACCTATCTGACCATCGACGGACAGGTAGGCGAGCCGGTACAGGCGGGGGACCGCATCGTGTGCCGCGCCTCCGAGCACATGCTGAGCCTGATCCGGCCTCCGAAACAGCGCTTCTTCGACGTGTTGCGGGCCAAACTGAAGTGGGGAGAACGATAGGCATGAAGCGGCTGTCGCTTACCGCGTGGATCTTCCTTGGCATGGCGGTTGGAATCGCGCTGGGGGTCTTCGTCCCGGAAGTGGCGCGCCAGTTGTCGCCCGTGAGCAACATCTTCCTGCGCCTGATCAAGTCCATCATCGCTCCGCTGCTGTTTGGCACGCTGGTGTACGGCATCGCGGGTTCGGGCAGCGTGCAGGCCATGGGACGCATCGGCGTCAAGGCCATCGTGTACTTTGAAGTGGTCACCACCATCGCGCTGTTTCTGGGGCTGGGCGCGGTGAATCTCACCAAACCTGGCGCCGGCATGACCCTGGAGCGCACCAGCGCCGAAGCCACGCTGCCGCAAGCCAAGGCCACTTTCACCAGCGTGTTGGAGCACACCTTCCCGACCAGCATCATCGACGCCATGGCGCGCGGCGAGGTGCTGCAAATCGTGGTTTTCGCGTTCCTGTTCGGCGCCGCCGCCGTCGCCGTGGGCGTCAAGGCGAAACCAGTGGTCGATTTCGCCGAGTCGCTGGCCGAGGTGATGTTCCGCTACACCCGGTACGTGATGTACCTGGCGCCGTTCGGCGTCGGCGCGGCCATCGCCGTCACGGTGGCGAGCAAAGGCTTTTCGGTGCTGCTCGGCCTGGGCAAACTGGTGCTGACCATGTACGTCGCGCAGGCGCTGTTCGTGGTGGTTGTGCTGGGAGGCGTCATGGCGGCGCTGCGCTTGCCGGTGCGGCGCTTCGTGCGCTTCGCGCGCGAACCGTTTCTGATCGCGTTTTCGACCGCCTCGAGCGAGGCCGCCCTGCCGCGCGCGCTCGAAAACATGGAGCGCTTCGGCGTGCCCAAGCACATCGTCGCTTTCGTGATCCCGACCGGTTACAGCTTCAATCTCGACGGCACCACGCTGTACCTGGCGCTGGCGTCGGTCTTCGTGGCTCAGGCGGCGGGCGTCGATCTGAGCCTCGGCCAGCAGATCCTGATGATGCTGGCGCTGATGCTGACCAGCAAGGGCGTGGCCGGAGTGCCGCGGGCGGCGCTGGTGATCCTGGCCGGCACGCTGGCCACCTTTAACCTGCCCATAGAAGGCGTGGCCGTGCTGCTGGGCATCGACGCGGTGATGGACATGGCGCGGACCTCGGTCAACGTGCTGGGCAACTGCCTGGCCACGGCCGTGGTGGCGCGCTGGGAAGGCTACTCGCTGGAAGAGGCCGATCAACCCGTCGCCTGAGCGGTTCTCAGGAGTTCAGCACGTCCGCCAGCGGAATCTCGATGACCGGGTTCTCCGTGCGCAGCAGCTCCGTCAGGGTCCCCGCCGGCTGGGCTTGCGAATAGAGCAGGGCCATGCGTTCTTCGGGATCGATCAACCATATCCACTCGGTTCCGATGGCCAGGTACTCCTGGATCTTCGGCAGCATGCGCACCATGCGATCTTCCGGCGACAGAATCTCGATGGCCAGGAAGGGCGGGACAGTGGGAATCCGTTCGCCGATGTCGCCGACGCGCCAGACGGCGATGTCGGCCACGCGGAAGCGCTGCGCGTGAACCCGAATGCGAATCACGGGAAAAACCTGGATGCCGAGCTTCGGCTCCAGTCCCGCCAACAAGTAGATGAGCTCACCGTGGACCCTTGCGTGCGGTAGCTCGCCCGTGTTGCGTTCCACGATCTCGCCGTCGAGGTACTCGCAATCGGCCCCCTCAAAGGCCGTGTGGAGGTACTCGTCGACGTTCATCGAGGGCATCATAACGCAGGGGCGGGGCAGGCGCGCGGCCTGCCCCGGCTGAAGCGGAGAAGAACTACTTCCCGGCGGCGTACAGCTTGGCCATTTCTTCGATCGGGATGGGCTGGTAATCGCCGGCGTGGCCGGCCTGGCCGAACTGCGTCATGCGCTGGGCGACCACCTTTTGCATCGCTTCACGGGCCGGCTTCAGGTAGTCGCGCGGGTCGAACTTTTCGGGTTTCTCGGCGAACACCTTGCGGATGGCGCCGGTGATAGCCAGGCGGTTGTCGGTGTCCACGTTGATCTTGCGCACGCCGTTGCGGATGCCCAACTGGATCTCTTCCACCGGCACGCCGAAGGTCGGCTTGAGCTGGCCGCCGTACTGGTTGATGAGGTCCTGCAAATCCTTGGGAACGCTGGAGGAGCCGTGCATCACCAAGTGGGTCTTGGGCAGCTTCTTGTGGATTTCGATGAGGACGTCCATCTTGAGGACTTCGCCGGTGGGCTTCTTGGCGAACTTGTAAGCGCCGTGGCTGGTGCCGATGGCGATGGCCAGCGCGTCCACGCCGGTCTTCTCGACAAACTCCACCGCCTGGTCCGGGTCGGTGACATGCGACAGGCCGTCCAGGCCGGCGCCGTGGCCGTCTTCAATGCCGCCCAGCACGCCGATCTCGCCTTCCACGGTCACGCCCTGGGCGTGCGCCATCTCCACCACCTTGCGGGTCGCTTCGACGTTGTACTCGAAGCTGGACGGGGTCTTGCCGTCGGGCAGCAGCGAGCCGTCCATCATGACGCTGGTGAAGCCCAGGCCGATGGCCGACTTGCAGGTCTCGACCGAGTTGCCGTGGTCCAGGTGCAGCACCAGGGGAATCTCGGGGTAAAGTTCGGCCGCGGCCAGCATCAGGTGATACAGGAAGCGGTCCTGCGAATAGGAGCGGGCGCCCCGGCTGGCCTGCACGATGGCCGGCGACTGGGTCTCGCGCGCGGCCTCCATGATGGCCTGGATCTGTTCCATGTTGTTGACGTTGAACGCGCCAACACCGTAACCGCCCTGGGCCGCTTCGTCCAGAAGCTGGCGCATGGATACTAGCATTTTTGGGTCTCCTTGTCGGTAAGAATACTTTTAGTCCGAAATTCAGTATATCAACCGGCGTGCAGCCAGCGCCGCGCGCGTCGGTGCCAGGCCTGCGCCCGCGCCACGTCGCGCAGGATCTGGGCGCGCAGGGCCTCCGGGCTTTCGAACCGGCGCTCCTCGCGCAGCCGGCGCAGGAACTCCACCGCCATCCGCCGCGGATCGGCGCCATCGAGGGGTTCGAGCAGGAACGTCTCGATGCTCAGCTCGCCCGGGCCGAAGGTCGGCCGCGCTCCGACGTTGGTGACCGACGGCCACGTGCGGCCGTCCACCAGGTCGCGGGTGCGCGTCACGTAGACGCCCTGCGCGGGCAGGATTTCCGCCTCGGTGGCCAGGTTCAACGTGGGCACGGTCTTGCGCGAGCCGACGCCGCGGCCCGGCATCACCCGGCCCGCCAGGGCGTACGGGCGTCCCAGCAGGCGCGCCGCCAGGGCTACCTGGCCTGCGTCGATCAGGCGGCGCACCTCGCTGCTGGAAACCATCCGCCCGCGGATGCCGAGGCCGGGGACGATCTCGGCCGAGTATCCATAGCGCCCGCCCAGCGCGGCCAGCAGGCGCGCGTCTCCCTGGTGTCCGCGGCCGAAACGGAAATTCTCTCCCACCACGATGACGCGCGCGCCCAGGGTCCCGGCCAGGATTCGCGCGATGAACTCTTCGGCCTCAAGCTGCGAGAAGGCCGCGTCGAAGGGCAGTATCAGGACCTGTTCGATGCCGCCGCGGCGCATCCACTCGGCGCGTTCCGCCGGCTCGCTGAGCAGGCGCGGCGCGCGCTCGGGCGCGACCACGCGCGCCGGGTGCGGGTGGAACGTCAGAACCGAAGGCGTCCAGCCGCGCGCGCGGCCGATCTTCACCACGCGGCCGAGCAGCCGCTGGTGCGCCAGGTGCACGCCGTCGAAGTTGCCGACGGTGAGCGCGCAGGGGCCAAAGCGGCCGCCGGTTTCCTCGAGGCTCGAGTACACGCGGAACCTATCCGGCATTCCGGCGCTCCTCCACGACGATCTCCAGCCCGTCGAAGGCCAGCCGCACGTGCGCGGGCAGCAGGCTTTCGGCGCGCGCGTGCTCCAGGTCGTGGCAAATGTGCGTGAAAAAGGCCCGCCGCGGCTTCAACCGTTCGACGCAGCCCAGCGAGCGGCCGACGGTGGAATGGGTCGGGTGCGGCTTGTAGCGCAGGGCGTCCAGGAACAGCACGTCCAGGTCCCGGAGCAGCTCCATCGATGCGTCGGGTATGTCGCTGTGATCGGTCATGTACGCCGCCGGGCCGAAACGGAAGCCCCACACCACGCCCTCGCCGTGGCTGGCGCGCACGGGCTGGAACGGCAAACCGAAGAGGTCGAATTCGGCGCCGTCGAAGACGCGGCATTCCAGCTTGGGCCGCGAAGACTGGCTGGCGGCGCCGTGGAAGATGTAGTCGAAGCGCTGCCGCACGTCGCGCAAGGTCGCTTCCGATCCGTAGAGCGGGATGACGTCCCTTTGCATGTGGTTGAACGGCCGCACGTCGTCCAGGCCCAGCACGTGGTCGGCGTGCGAGTGCGTGAGCAGGATGGCGTCCAGCCGTTCGATGCCTGACCGCAGCGCCTGCTGGCGGAAGTCGGGCGTGGTGTCGACGAGCACGTTGCGGCCCTGGTAGCCGATCAGGATGGACGGCCGCAGGCGCTTGTCGCGCGGATCGGGCGAACGGCACACCTTGCAGGCGCAGCCGATGCTGGGAACTCCCACGCTGGTGCCGGAGCCGAGGACCGTGATCCGGATCTCTGGGTGCTCCCTCATTCCGCTTTCTTGCTGGTCTCTTCGAGCACTTGCACGAAGCGGAAGCGCAGCTCGGTCAGGGAGTTGTCCAGCAGCCGCTGCTCTTCAAGGGTCAGGTTGCCGCGCGTTTTCTCCTGCAACAGCGACAGCAGGTCGATGGTGTGGCGCGCCAGCCGCAGATCCGGCTTGGGACGCTCGCTTTCTTCACCGAAGTGCAGCAGGCCGAGCTGCATCTCGGCCTGCGTCTTCAGCGACAGGGTCAGAAACTCGAAGCTCACCGGCGGAAGCGGGAACTCCTCTTCATTCGGCTCGGTAGTGGTTCTCTCCGTCTCGCTCATCACCTCCCATACTAAGAAACCGGGGACAGTACCCTCAAACACCAATTCCGAAAGGGGGGTTTGAGTGTACTGTCCCCGGTTCCCGGGTTCATCACCGGCGGGTGTGCTCCATTAGTCTCGCCAGGACGGAGGGCGAGACGTAGAAGCTGGTCCGTTCCAGGCGACCGAGGGTTACGCGCAGATCAATCAAGCCCCGGTCAGCAGCCGCAGCCAGCACGCCAAGCGTGCCGGTGAAGGACAAGTGCAGCCGCCGGGCCTCTCTGCGGCCGGCCTGATCGTCGATCAGCAGGAGGTCGGCCCGGAGCGTTTGGGCCAGGGCGAGAGCTTCGCGCTCGCCGGGATCGAGAGCGCCGGGCAGTTCCGAGCCGGCCCCCGGTGGCGCCTCCAGCACCTCCAGCCACTTGGGCCGGTTGGCGGCCCAAGATCTCACCTTGGGCGGCGTTCCAGCCGCCAGCAATTCCTTATGCACCGCACCGGGAACCACGATCCGTCCATACAGTTCGGGTAGAAGAGCGGCTTCGCCGATCAGAACCAGGCAGTTCAGGGGTGTCGTATCGGCGATGACGATCATCTTCGCGGCAGGATTCCCAGTCTACGGTGTGTCTCGAGGTCTTCGGCGAGGTCGTCTTCAGCGTAGGTTAGATGGACGCCGGCATCCTTAAGGAATGCATGAACCTCGATGCGTGTCTTGAGCCCCAACATGCGACGAATCTGCGATTCCGTGAGCGCGCCGGAGCGGTATCCCTCAGCAGCCAGCGTCGCCAAGGCGTGCTTCGGCACATCCCCCCAACTCCGTTGGAGCGCCTGGGAGACATCCTCGGGCAACTCGATGTTCACCTGCATCTGTTCCCCTCGATTTGATAGTACCAACATGCGCTGCCTGGGGGCCTGCGGTCTCAGCCTGCGGAACCGGCCGTGTCAGTCAACTCCGGCAATCCCGCGGGCCTGTGCTAAACTCAGGGTTTCAGGGCTTTTCGCTGCCGGTTTTCACTCCATGACGCCCGATTCCGCCGCCGCCGGCGCACGCTTCGCCCGGCTTGTAGAGATCATGAGCCGTCTGCGCGCGCCCGATGGTTGCCCTTGGGACCGCGAACAGACCTTCGCCTCCATTAAGCCCTACCTGCTCGAAGAAACCTACGAGGTGCTGGACGCCATCGACGCGCGCGACTGGCCGGAACTGGCCGCCGAACTGGGCGACCTGATGCTGCAATCGGTCTTCTTCGCCCAGATGGCCGCCGAAGAGGGCCGCTTCGACATCTCCGACAGCCTGGACGCCATCCACAGCAAGCTCGTCCGGCGCCATCCGCACGTCTTCGCGGACGGGGCGGCGCGCACGCCCGGCGAGGTCAAGCAGCGCTGGGACGAAATCAAGAAAGAAGAAAAAGCGAGCCAGGGCCGGGACACCCGCCAGCTTCTGGCCGGCGTGTCGCGCGCGGCCCCCGCACTGGTCGAGGCGCAGCAGTTGACCGCGCGCGCGGCCACCGCCGGCTTTGACTGGGACAACCCCGACCAGGTGCTCGAGAAGCTCCACGAAGAACTCGGCGAACTGGCCGAAGCGCGCCGCGGCGCGCCGCAAGACGAGCTCGAAAACGAAATCGGCGACCTGCTCTTCGTCCTGGTGAACCTGGCGCGGTTCCTCAAAGTGGACGCCGAACAGGCGCTGCGCCGGACCAACGCCAAGTTCCGCAAACGCTTCGGGTACCTGGAACGCAAGCTGGCCGAAGAGGGGAAATCGCCCCAGGAGGCGACGCTCGGCGAGATGGAAGCCCTGTGGCAGGAGGCCAAGCAGCATGACTGAAGTTCGCCCGCTCTCGACCCTCGAGGAGTTCACCACCGCCGTGCGGCTGCAAAAGGAGATCTGGGGGTTCGAAGATCTCGAGCTGTTGCCGCTGCGCCTGTTCGTGGTCGCCACCAAGGTGGGCGGGCTTTGCTGGGGCGCTTTCGACGGCGACCGCATGATCGGCTTCTGCATCGCCATTCCCGGGCTCAAGCCGGGCGGCCGGACCTACTGGCACAGCCACATGATGGGCGTGGTGGCCGAGCACCGCAACACCGGCGTCGGGCGCGCGCTCAAACTGCGCCAGCGCGAGGACGCCATCGAGCGGGGCATCGAGCTGATCGAATGGACTTTCGACCCGCTGGAAATCAAGAACGCCTACTTCAACATCGAGCGCCTGGGCGCGGTGGTGCGGCGCTACGTCCTGAATCAGTACGGCACCACCACCAGCCACCTGCACGGCGACCTGCCCACGGACCGCTGCGTCGCCGAGTGGTGGATCTCCTCCCCGCGCGTGAACGGGCTGCTGTCCGGAGCGCCCCTGGAACGCCCGCACATCGAAACCCGCATCGAAGTGCCCTTCGACATTGAGGTCTTGCGCAAGCGCGAAGCGGCGCGCGCCCGGGAAATCCAGCGGCGCGTGAGCCAGGAGTTCGTGTCGCACTTCCACAACGGCCTGCTGGTGGCGGGCGTGGAACGCACCAGGCGCGCCGGCGTCTATCTGCTGGCGCGGGACGAGGAAGAGCGCTGACATGAAGATCGAGACGATCACGCTCCGCCGCATCCGCCTGCCGCTGGTCCATTTCTTCGAGACCAGTTTCGGACGGACGTACGAGCGGCAGATCCTGCTCGTGGAACTGCACTCGGAAGGCGTCTCCGGCTGGGGCGAAATCACCTGCGGCGAGAAGCCCTTCTACAACGAAGAGTGGACCGATTCGGCCTGGCTGATCGTGCGCGACTACGTCGCGCCGCGCGTTCTGGGCGCCGCGCTCGGCGCTCCCGAGGACCTCGCGCCGCTCACGGCGCACATCCGCGGCCACCGCATGGCCCGCGGCGGCGTCGAAACAGCCGCCTGGGACCTGGCGGCGCGGCAGGCCGGCATTCCCCTGTGGAAGCGGATCGGCGGCGGTGCGCGCGCGGAGATTCCATGCGGCGTGTCTATCGGCATCCAGGACTCGGTGGAGCAGTTGATCGGCAAGATTCAAGCCGAACTGGACGCCGGCTACCAGCGCATCAAGATCAAGATCAAACCCGGCTGGGACATCGATGTGGTGCGGCGCGTGCGCGAGCGCTTTCCCTCCATCAAGCTCATGGCCGACGCCAACTCGGCATACACACTGGCGGACATCGGCCACCTGAAGCGGCTCGACGACTTTTACCTGATGATGATCGAACAGCCCCTGGCGCACGACGACATCATCGACCACGCCGTGCTGCAAGCGCGCCTGGAAACGCCCATTTGTCTGGACGAGTGCATCCGCTCGGCGCATCACGCCGAACAGGCCATCCGGCTGCGCGCCTGCCGCATCCTCAACATCAAGCTGGGCCGGGTGGGCGGATTCCGGGAAGCCAAACGCGTGCACGACGCCGCGCGAGCGGCGGGCATTCCGGTCTGGTGCGGCGGCATGCTGGAATCGGGCATCGGGCGGGCGCACAACATCGCGCTGGCGACGCTCGACAACTTCGTGCTGCCGGGCGACGTCTCGGCCAGCCGGCGCTACTGGACGCGCGACATCATCGCGCCGCCGGTGGAGGTCACGCCGCGCGGCACAATCGTTACCCGTGACCGGCCGGGTTTCGGCTACGAGATCGACATGGACTATCTGAAGTCAATCACTGTTTGCGAGGAGACCCTCGGTTGACCGAGGGTGCGAGTCGAAGCGCGCGCCGCCGTCCTTCGCCCGCGAAGTTGTACGGCCTGATCGCCGTGATGGTTTCGCTCTGGTCGGCCAACTACGTGGTGGCCAAGGTCGCCCTGCGCGATTTCGAGCCGCTGCTGCTTTCGGGCCTGCGCACCACGCTGGCGAGCCTGTCCCTCCTGCCGGTGTACTTCTGGAACCGGCGCCGCCGGCCGCCGGACGCGCGGCTCCGTCGCGATCTGCCGCTGCTGGCGGCGCTGGGCGTCGTGGGCGTGGCGCTGAACCAGGTTCTCTTCGTGAACGGACTCAGCCGGACCAGCGTCGGCCACTCCGCGCTCGTGATTGGGATGACACCGATTCTGGTGCTGCTGCTGGCCGCCTTCGCGGGCCTGGAGCGCATCGGCGCCCGCAAGTTCCTCGGCATGGGGATTGCGCTGGGCGGCATCGCCCTCTTGAACCTTGCGCCCGGCCGGTCCGCGGGCGCATCGCTTCCGGGCGACGCCTTTGTGTTTGCCGCCTCGGTGACCTTCTCCTGGTTCACGGTGTACGGCAAGCTCGTCACGGCGCGCCACGGCGCCGTGGTGGTCAGCACCGCCGTGTACGCCGGGGCCGCGCTGGCGCTGGCGCCGGTGACCATCTGGCACGCGCTGGGCGGCTCCCTGGCGCGGGTGACCCTGGCCGGCTGGCTGAGCGTGTTCTTCATGGCGCTGTTTCCCTCCATGGTCTGCTACCTGATTTTCGCCTACGCGCTCGAACACATCCCGGCCTCGCGGGTCTCGATGTTCTCTTACGCGCAGCCGGTGCTGGCCACCCTGATCGCGATCCCCGTGCTGGGCGAAACCGTGGGCGGCGGCCTGGCGGCCGGCGGGGCGCTAGTGCTGGCCGGCGTCTGGATCACGGAGCGCGCGTAATGGCCGGCTTCGTCCAGCTCCTGCGCGGCAACCGCAACTACCGGCGCGCCTGGACCGGGCAGGTGGTGAGCGAAGTGGGCGACCACTTCAACAACATCGCCGTCTTCAGTCTGGCCCTGCAAGCCACTGGCTCGGGCATGGTGGTGACCGGCGTCATGCTGGCGCGCGCCATCCCGGCGGTGCTGGCCGGGCCGCTGGCCGGCGTTCTGCTGGACCGCATGGACCGCCGCCGCATCATGGTGCTGAGCGATTTGGTGCGCGCCGTGGTCGCGCTGGGTTTCATCCTGACCCTGGGGCGCAGCGACACCTGGCTGCTGTACCTGCTGAGCGGACTGCTGATGTTCGCCTCGCCCTTCTTTACCAGCGGGCGCGCCGCCATCCTTCCCGCCATCGCCAGCAAGGAAGAACTGCACACCGCCAATTCGCTGACGCAGACCACCCAGTGGACCACGCTCACCATCGGCACCTTCCTGGGCGGCGCCAGTGTCATGCACTTCGGCTACCGCTGGGCGTTTCTGTTCAACGCCCTGTCGTTTGTGGTTTCGGCGTGCTGTGTGGCACGGCTGCGCGTGCCGGGCGGCTTCCGGGTGCAACGGACGGACCTGAGCGAAGACAAGGTGGTGCGCCCGTGGCACGAGTACCGGGAAGGGCTGCGGTACATGCGCGCCACGCCCCTGATTCTGGGCATCGCCCTGATCAACGTCGGCTGGGCCACGGGCGGAGGAGCGGGCCAGATCCTGTTCAGCCTGTTCGGAGAGCTGGTTTTCAAACGCGGTCCGGCGGGCATCGGCATCATCTGGGGCTGCGCCGGCATCGGACTGCTGTTCGGAGGCGCCATCGGCCACTGGCTGGGCCGGCGCGCCAGCTTCGCGCAATACAAGTGGACCATCTCGATCTGCTACGTGATCCACGGCGGGGCGTACGTGGTTTTCAGCCAGATGCAGAACTTCGGGGCCGCGCTGTTTTTCATCGGGCTGTCCCGCGCCGCGGTGGCGGTCAGCTCGGTGCTAAACTTCACCCAACTGCTGCGCACCGTGGCGGACGAATACCGCGGGCGCGTGTTCTCGACCATCGAGTCGATGACCTGGTCGGTCATGATGCTGTCGATGATGGGCGCCGGCGTGGCCTCCACTTCGTGGAGCCCGCGCACCATCGGCGCATGCGCCGGCCTGCTCAGCTCGACCACGGCGATTTTCTGGGGCTGGGCGAACCTCGCCGGCCGTCTGCCCGCGCCGCTGGCCGCCGGCGTGGAACCGGAAGAGGTGGAAGTGCATGGAGACCCGCTCGTCTGATCTTACCGGCCAGGTGATCCTGGTGACCGGAGCGGCCAAACGCGTCGGTCGTGCGATCGCGCTCGAACTGGCGCGCCGCGGCGCGCGCGTGGCCCTGCACTACCACAGCTCCGAAGCCGAGGCCCGCGCGACCGCCGCCGAGTGCGGCGTCGCGGAACTGTTTTGCGCCAACCTGGAAAGCGTCCCCGAGATTGTGCGCATGTTTGATGAAGTCGGGGCCCGCTGCGGCCGCCTGGACGGACTGGTGAACAACGCCGCGCGCTTCACCGGCATCGACCCGCTGGAGATCACCGAGGCCGACTGGGACTTCATCCACAGCGTGAACCTCAAGGCGGTTTTCTTCTGCGCCCAGCAAGCGGCGCGCCTCATGCGCCGCACCGGCGGGGGCCGCATCGTCAACATAAGCTCATTGGGCGGCCTGCGCCCCTGGCCGAAGCATGCGCACTACTGCGCCTCGAAAGCCGGCATCCTCATGCTCACCCGCGCCCTGGCGGTGGCCTGGGCGCCCGGCATCGCCGTCAACGCTGTGGCGCCGGGGGTCATCCCCTTCGAAGACATCGACGCCCAGGGGCTGCGCCTGATCGGCCGCACGCCGGCCGGCCGCGGCGGCACTCCCGCCGAGGTCGCCGAAGCCGTCCTCTACTTCCTCCAAGCCTCCAAGTTCGTCACCGGCCAGACCCTATCCGTCGACGGAGGTCTCAGCCTCCGTTAACCCGGTATTCGGGGAACGCTGGGCGGGTTCATGCGCGACAATGGAAGTGGGTCGCCTATGCCCGAGGTCAGTCGCTTTTTCGGTATCCTCATCGCGATGTTCTACAACGACCATGCGCCGCCCCATTTCCATGTTCGGTACGGCAACCAGAAGGCACTTGTTGGCATCGACAGTATCGCCCTCCTGGAGGGCGCCTTATCGCCCCGCGTGCTGGGTTTGGTGGTGGAATGGGCCGCGCTTCACAAGCCCGAGTTACTCGCCAACTGGGAGCGCGCGCGACGGCAGGAACCTTTGCAGCCGATTGATCCGCTGGAGTGATTGTTATGTTGCAGGAAATCGTTGAAACCCGGCCCGTTGGAGGGTATCGGATATTCGTGCGGTTCGCGGATGGCGCTCACGGAATCGTGGATGTCTCGGCCCTGATCCGATTCAAGGGCGTCTTCGCTCCGCTAGTGGATCTGGAGCACTTCAACCGTGTTTCGGTCCATGCGGAACTGGGGACGGTCTGCTGGCCCGGCGGCGTCGACCTGGATCCGGACGTCCTATATGCGCACGTCTCGGGCGAACCGGTTTGTGTACCCTCCTCGCCCTTGCAGGGAAGTTCGCCGACGATCAGTCCCACCACTCCGCAAACGAGCGAAGCATGAGGTAGCCGACAGCACGCGCGAGTTGGACTTCCCGGTAGGATGGCGCGCGACGATAGAGATTCCAGAGCACCCACATTCCAAGAGAATCGGACAGGGCCGCTTTCCGCTCGTCACCCGTGAGCTGATCTCCAACCAGGGCGCGGCTAACGAACGCGCCACAATCCGCCCATGCGCGCAGGCCATTCATTCGATCCCACCGCTCAATCTCCGCATTCATCAGCGGCACGTACCGCTCGAACTCGGCTTCTCCGACTCTCATCGCGAGAGCGGTTGTGGCCGCCTGCAACCCAGCCACCGTCATGAAAAACTCCCAGGAACTGAGGTCGAATTTGAGCAGTTCGGCATGGCGCTCTCCCAGCGTCTTGTGGGAAGCGAGTGCCAGAACCTGAATGGCGGGCAAGAGCAACTTGATTTGGTCTTCAACAGCCTTGTTCAAGATGACCTCCTGAATTTCGTATCGACAGGCCGGAGCGAAGGCGGTCGGGAAACGGGTTGGTGTCCCTGAAATTCCGACGGGAATTGTCGGGACGGGGGTCGATAAGGGTTCTGTGCGCCGGTTCCAGCAGAACGCAGCGGGGATTCTGGAAGTCGCGGGATCCGCCGAGGCGGCCGGCCACGCTCTCCCGGAATGGACCATCCTGATTTCTCCCCGGGGCGGAATCCACATGCTGGCCGACAACGATTGGCCGCTGGAATCGCTCCAAGCCGAGCGCGGCGCCGGGATGGCCTTCCGGGTGAGCCGCTTGGGCGGCAAGGCGGCCGTCCAGGGGCGGGCAGGCGCCCGGACTTGCCTGTTCGGCGCCGGTAAACCCAATGGGGCGGCCCGCCCCTGGCCGGCCGCTGTCGCCTGCTACCCGGTCGTTCGGCCTACGACAGTCCCGCTTCGCGCAGGAACTGGGCGGCTTCTTCCGGCGGCGTCGGATTGAGGTAGAACCCAGTCCCCCACTCGAACCCCGCCACCTTGGTCAGCTTGGGAATCAGTTCGATGTGCCAGTGGTAGTGCGGGTTGGGCCCTTCCTGAATCGGGGACGTATGGATCACCAGGTTATAGGGCGGCCGCTCCAGCACCTTGTCCATCTTGCGCAGCATGGCGCGGAACAGCCAGGCCAGGCTTTGCAGCGTGGGCGCCTCGGCCTCCTCGAAATGCGACTGGTGCGCGCGCGGCAGAATCCAGGTTTCGAAGGGAAAGCGCGGCGCATACGGCGCGATGGCCACGCAGTGGTCGGTCTCTAGAATCACGCGCGCGCCGGCTTCCAACTCCTGCCGCACAATATCGCAGTAGATGCAGCGCTCCTTGAAGTCGAAATAGCGCCGCGAGCCGGCGATCTCTTCCTGCACGCGCTTGGGCACTACCGGCAAAGCGATGAGCTGGGAATGGGTGTGTTCGAGCGACGCCCCGGCCGCTTCGCCGTGGTTCTTGAACAGCAGGATGTAGCGCAACCGCCGGTCCTTGCGCAGGTCCAAAATGCGGTCGCGGAAGGCCCAGAAGAGGTCCTCGATCCGCTTCTCGTGCAGCGTGGCCAGGGTCGAAAGATGCTCGGGCGTCTCGATGATCACCTCGTGCGCGCCGATGCCGGTCATCTTGTCGTACAACCCCTCGCCCTGCCGGTCGATCTCTCCCTCCACGCGCAAAGCGGGGACCTTGTTGGGGATCACGCGCAGGCTCCAGCCGGGTTCGTTCGGCGCATTCCCGTTCCGGTAGGCCAGCACTTCGGGGGGCGTGCGCTGCTCCTGCCCCGGGCAGAAGGGGCACACCGGCACTCCGCGCGGCATCACGCTTTCGCGGACGAAGTCGCTGGGGCGCTTGGCGCGGTCGGTGGCGATGATCACCCACCGCCCGGTCACCGGGTCTTTGCGCAGTTCAGGCAATCCAACGATCCTCCCAGACGGAACACAAACGGTTATTGTAGCGCGTTACTTGGGCGGAAAGCGTCGCGCAGGTGCGTGACGGAGGGAGGGCGCGCGTCGAGCACGTTGATCACGTCGAACCGCACGCGGCTCCACTCGACCCCGGCCCGGCGGGCATAGTCGCGTGCCGCGCGCTCGATGTGCAGACGTTTGTCCCGGTCGATGGCCCGGTCGGGCGCCCCATACTCGTCGGTGGCGCGGGACTTGACCTCGACAAAAACCAGCGCAGCGCCGTCCCAGGCGACCAGGTCCGCCTCGCCCGAACCCGAGCGGGTCCGCCAGTTCCTGGCCACCACCGTGTAGCCCAGGGCGCGCAGGCGCCGGTGGGCCAGATCCTCGCCGCGGCGGCCGCGGGCGCGGTCTTCGTTCCAGC
>JACQZT010000208.1 GCA_016213755.1 Acidobacteriota bacterium
CTTCGTTTCCGCATAAGGACTCCGCCATTCTACACCTGGAGCAGATCTTCGGCGCTCCAGCTCTGTTCCGCACGCACCTCGACGTTGGATGCCGCGGAGTGGACGGCTCGCAGCGCGGAGGCCTCCATCCGCCGGCCCGCGGCGTCCACCGCTCCGGCCAGAACCACGCGCCGCGGCGTCAGGCGCGCGGCCAGCTCGGGCAGGTCGGTGTGGTTCAACAGGCGGGGCACGAAGTTGCCGAACGGATGCCGGTAGTCCTCCGTGCCGGCCAGATTGCGGAACGACACCAGGCCGCCGGAAAGGTAGAGCGTGCCGATGGCCGGCTCGAGCGCCGCGGCGAACAGGGCGGGTACCGTCAGCGCGCCCTGCGCGGCCACCACCAAGCGCCGGGAGGCCAGTTCCGGCCGGGCGCGCAGCGCGGTTACAAGCGCCAGTATGTCGGTCACCCTCTGGCCCGCCAGAGGCTTGCCCAGGATCAGCGAAGCCCAGGCCCAGTGCTCGTCGGAGTTGTGCGGGCGCGCGTGACGCGCCGCGCCGCGCGAAAACTCCGGCGTCAGGTCGCCCACGCCGCGCAGGTCCGGCGCGCAAACCACCGCGCCGCTCTGCGCCAGTTGGTCGTACAGTTCCCCCTCGTGCCAGCGCGTTCGCCCGCCCGGTTCGAGCAGCAGCAGGAGAGGTTTGGACGGGAGGGCCTGCCGGGGCTGGAACAGCCAGGCGGGGACAAAGACTCCGGGCGCGGAAGCGACCTCGATCGCCTCGATGCCGGCGTTGCGGAACGACGCCCGGCCGAGCACCACCGCGCGAGCCGGCGCACGCTCGACTCCCAGCAACGCATCCAGGCGCACCGGCGTGTTGCCCGTAACTCGCTTGCGATTGAGGGTGAACGGAGTCTCGCTCGCCAGCGACCGCACCACGCTGCCGCTCTCGGTGACCCACAGCGCGGCGTCGGGTTCCGGCTTGGTGGGCGGCTCCTCGAGCACCGGTTCCGCGACGCCTTTGAGCCAGCGCTCGAACCAGTTATAGATCTTGAGCCGCATGTCGTAGGCCAGTCCGTGCGGCAGCGGCGTGCTGTGCCAGGCCAGCCGGTCACCGTGCCCCAAGGTCTCGTACACCTTGTGCAGCTTCGCAAACTCCTCGTGGCCGCTGGTGATGTAGTTGGGCGAGTAGGTGCCGAAGAAGTCGCGGTCGCTCACCAGCACCAGCAGCGGCTTGGGGGCCAGCGGATAGAGCAAATCCCAGCGGTCGAAGCCCAGCGGGCCGGAGCCCACGAAGTTCTGCTCGGCGTCGTCGGTGGAGCCGGGCGGGTTGAAGCCGGCGCAGGCGTAGTTCTCGCTGATGGGGCAGGCCGCGGCCGCGGCGGCCAGGCGCGGGTCCACCGCCGCCAGCAGCATGGTGGTGGTTCCGCCGCCGGACTGGCCGGTCGAAGCCAGCCGCCGCGGATCCACCAGCGGGTGCGCCGCCAGGTAGTCCAGGCTGCGGATGGAGTCCCACACCTGCATGCGCGTGCTGGTGTCGCCGAACAGAAGCATCTGGCGGCCCGGCGCGGTGTGCTCTTCGTCGGCGCCCAGGCGGCTTTGCGTGGGCGTGGCGCCGGGGTAATAGATGCGCTCGCCCTGGCCCATGGGGTCGAAGCCGAGGACGACGTAGCCGAGCTGGGCCAGCCCCTGGCAGCAGCGCTGGTAGAGGTCGCCCGCCTTGCCGTTGGTGGTGTGGCCCATCTGGAACAGCACGCCGGGGTAAGGCGGCCGGCCCGCGGCGGGGATGTACAGGTTCGCTGAGATGAACAGCCCCGGCCGGCTCTCGTAGACTACCTTTTCGACCCGGTAGCCCGGGCGCTCGAAGGCGCCCGCCGTGCGCGCGTTGAGCGGCGTGCGCTCGGGCATTCCGCCGGTCAGCTTCCAAAACGTTTCGCCAACCCACGCCTGGCGCTCGCGAATGGCCGCCGGAGTGGTGAGCTTCGCCACGACGGCGTTGCGTTTGCGGTAGGCCGCCTCCGCCAGGCCGCGGAGATAATCCGGCAGGCAGGCCGAGTAGTTGCGGTAGTTGGCGCCGGTAATAACCGCCGCCGCCGCCGAGAGCAGTTCTCTTCGGGTCATGCGAACAGCTTACCGGAAATTTAGGTGTTCCCGCGCCATTTTGCCGGTGGCAAGGGATTTCGCACAACAAGTTAGAATAATCTGCATGGACAAACCCAGAAGATTGCAGATCGCTTTTGTCGCCGGCGCCCTGGTCCCGCTGGCGGTGGTACCGGCGATGCTGGCGCCGGCGGCGTCGAAAGGCCCCTACTTCGCCAGCGGAATCAAGATCTGCGAGGCCGACTCGCAGAGCGTCATTATCTGGACCCGGCTGACGCGCAACGCGGAGCGGGAAGGCGCGGACCGGCCGCTGCCCATCGTTCATTACCGCGATCCGAAGACCGGGGCGCTGACCGATAACCGCCGCGGCCGGGCCGACATGGAACCGGTGGTCGAGTTTCCGAAGGGCTCGGCCATCGACACCATCGAGGGCGCGGTGCCCGGCGCTCCGGGAGAAGTCCGGGTTCGTTACCGCGCCGGCGGCGGCGCGTGGAGGACGACGCCGTGGAAAGCGGTGGACGTCAGCCGCGACTTCACGGCGCACTTTCCCATTCGGGACCTGAAGCCCGCCACTGCCTA
Source organism: Acidobacteriota bacterium (assembly GCA_016213755.1). GTDB lineage: Bacteria > Acidobacteriota > Terriglobia > Bryobacterales > Bryobacteraceae > JACQZT01. The sequence continues at coordinate 2,655 of JACQZT010000208.1, forward strand.
CGATTTGCAGGTGGAGAACCGCTCCGGACATACGGTGAACGGCGGCTTCCGTACCGCGCCGCTGCCCGATCAGCCGGCGCGGGTGGTCTTCACCGTGGTCACGGGCACGGCGTATCCGGACAAGGACTTGGCCGAAGGCTACAAGATCTACGCGCAAATGCGCAAGCTCGACCCGAGTTTCTTCGTGCACACCGGCGACATCGTCTATTACGACGAGCTGGCCA
>JACQZT010000209.1 GCA_016213755.1 Acidobacteriota bacterium
GCGGCCGGGGCGAACCGCTTGATGATGGTTCGAGTAATGGAGGAACTTTTTAACCAGGGGAAGCTGGCCGTTGCGGATGAGTGTTGCACGCGCGACTACGTGCATCATGGCCCGCAAGGGGTGGATTCCCGCGGGCCGCAAGGTCTGAAGGACTCGGTCTTGTCCATGCGAACGGTATTCCCGGATCTGCGCTTCATCGTGGACGAGCAGACCACCACGGACGACAGGGTCGCCTTGCGCTGGACGGTCAGCGGCACCCACAGCGCCGAGTGGATGGGAGTTCCGGCGACGGGCCGGCGCATCACCCTGCGCGGAGTCTCAACGAGTTCCGTGGCCGGCGGGAAACTCTCCGAGACCTGGGCGAACTGGGACGTCCTGGACGCCCTGCAACAGCTCGGCGCGGCCCCGGCCATGGCCAAGGGCGCGGCCGCGGCCGGCTAATCGTCCGCCGCCGGCAGCGTCTCCATGCCGTGCCGGCGGGCCTCGCCCGACATGCGGCGGGTCAGTTCCGCCTTCGCGTCCGCGGCCAGCCGCGATGGAGTGTAGCGCTCCACCAGCCGCGCCACCTCGCGCGCGGCGCGCTCGCCGAGCGTCACCCCGCCCTCCTTGAGCCAGCGCGCGCGCGTGGCCCGGTCGATGACCGCGCCCGGGAAGAAGATCTCTTCGCGCAGGTGGCGGCGGGTGTGATCGGCGATGAGCAGGTGCTTTTCGCGCAACAGTTCCTCGAAGAGGGGCAGCGACGGGAAATCCCCGCGCGGCTGGATGCCTTCCAGCAGACGGAAAGTCATGCCCGCGATCTCGTTGTCCACCACCAGCTTTTCCAGACTCTGGCAGCTTTCGAAATCCAGCATGCCCGGTCCCGAAATGCTGTTGATGCCGGAAAGCCCAGCCATCAGCGCCCCCAAGCCCGTCTCCAGGCCCGCCTGCGCATCCAGTTGCTTGGCGTCGCTGAGCGCGATGTAGCCCTGCGTGGGCAGGCCCAGGCGCTTGCCGATCTCGCTGTGCGCGCAGTTGAGCATCATGGTCTCGATGGCGCCCATGGGCGTGGTTTCGTGGCGCACGTCGAAAATGGCCGGCGAGCCGCCCCACAAAATCGGATGCCCGGGCGCGGCAAGCTGGCTGATGACGATGCCGCTGAGCGTCTCGGCGGTCTGCTGCACCAGGCTGCCCACCAGCGTCACCGGGGCCATGAAGCCGGATAGCGGCATGGAGATGAACTCCACCGGAATCGACCAGCGCGCGCAGTCCAGCAGGTTCTGGCTGGTCACGTCGCTCCACTTGATGGGCGCGGTGGGGCAGCAGGAAAACACCGTCAGCGGCTTTTCGCGCAGCGCCCCGGCGCTGCCGCGCACGGCCAGTTGCAGGTCCTTCATGATCTCGAAGCCCTCGATGGTGAAGGCCCCGGTGACCACCGGCTTCTCGCCGTACAGCAGGCTCAGGTACAGCCGGTAGCTGTCGGAGATCTTCTCGGGCACGCCGGCGGGGATGAAGGCGGTGCTCTGCGAGGCGATGTGCCGCAAGCCGGCGGTGAGCTTCACGTAGCGCACATAGTCGGCGGTGTCAGGCAGGCGCATCCGGCCGCTGGCCGGGTCCAGGATGTTGATGGCCGCCGAGCCGGGGGTGAAGTAGACGTTGTCGCCGGCGAAGTCGTGGGTCTGGTTGCCCAGCACATCGAAGAGCGGGAAGGAACGCGGCACGGTCTTCAGCGCCCGGTCGATCAGATCCGCCGGAAGGCGGGCGCGCCGGCCGGCCAGGTCCGCGTCCGCGCCGTGATCGGCCAGCAGGCCCAGCACGGGCGGGTTGTGAATCTCGACGCCCAGCTTGGCCAGCGCCTCGCGCGCCTCCGCCAGTATTTTCTCGATCAGTCCGGATTCCAGGAGCCTGAGAGTGGGTCTCATTTCCGCCTCCGATCTGGGATCATATCAGCTTGGAGGGCGCATGGCGACTCATGCCGAAGTCATTGCCGCGGCACTTGCCGGGAGCGGGGTCGAGTATTCCTTTGGAGTGCCGGGAGGCGAGGTTCTGGCGCTCATCGACGCCTGCCGCCGGGCCGGCATCCGTTTCGTGCTGGCCGGTCACGAATCCAGCGCGGCCGTGATGGCCCAGGTGCTGGGCCAAATCCGCGGCGTGCCCGGCGTGTGCCTGGCGACGCTCGGACCGGGCGCCACCAACCTGGTCACGGGGGTGGCGAACGCCTTTCTGGACCGCGCGCCGTTGCTGGCGTTCACGGCGCAGATTCCCGGCGCCGCGCTGGCCACCATGAGCCACCAGCGGGTGGACCTGAACCAGCTCTTCGCTCCCGTCACCAAGCGCTCGGTCCCGCTCGGGACGGAGACCGACAGCGGCGAAGCGGTGCGGGACAGCATAAAGCTGGCCCTGGCGCCGCGCCCCGGACCCGTTCACCTGGCCCTGCCCAGCGACTTGGCTCTCCAGGAGTGTAACGGCCGGCCCGCCGCCGCTGACACCGCTGCTGCCGGTCCGGGCGCGGCCGGCACGCTCGCCGAGATCGCGGCGCGCATCCACGCCGCCCGGCGCCCGCTGGCGCTGATCGGCCTGGGCGCGGAGCCGGCCACGGCCGCGGCCGTGCGGACGCTCCTGGAACGGCTCGAAGTCCCTTTCCTGGTGACGCCCAAGGTGAAGGGCCTGATCCCGGAGAACCACCCGCGTTTTCTGGGAGTGGCCACGGGCATGGCCATCGACCGCGACATCGTCGAAACCGTGCGCGCGGCGGATCTGATCCTGGGCCTGGGCTTCGATCCGGTGGAAGCCGACAAGACCTGGTTCGCAGATGTGCCCGTGGTGGCTCTGGACTCGGCCCCCATGAGCGAGGGAGACTACCGGCCGCTGGAAGCCATCGGCGACATCGCGACCCTGGCCGCGGCGCTGGCGGCGATGGTCGAGCCGCACCCCTGGCCGGAGGAACTTCACGCCGCGCGGCGCACGGCCGCCACGCGCGCGGCCGGCCCGGGGCTGTCTCCCC
>JACQZT010000207.1 GCA_016213755.1 Acidobacteriota bacterium
ATGTGAACGGCCAGGACCGCGGAGCCAACAACACTCGAGTGGACGGTTCGGCCAACATTCTGGTCACCATGCCGCACCACATGGTGTACGTCCCGCCGGTGGAAAGCATTGAGGAAGTCAACATCTCCACCAATAACTTCGAGGCGGAACAGGGGATGACCGGTGGCGCCGCCGTCACCGTGTCGACGAAGTCCGGAACCAACCAAATCCACGGCAGCGCCTTTGCCATGCACACCAATAACGGCTTACGCTCCTTTTGGTGGGATGAGAATCGCGCCGGCTTGAAGACCAAGCCCAAGGGCATCCGAAACATCGACGGGGGCAGCGTCGGCGGACCCATCCGGAAGAACAAGCTGTTTTTTTTCGCCGACTGGGAAGGCAATTTCGAGCGCGTGGGCCGCTCCAACCTCTATTCCGTCCCGACGGACGATTTCCGCACGGGGGATTTCAGCAGAAAGCTGGGGGCGCCGATCATGGATGCCAGGGGTAACGCCATTATGGTGCCCACCACGGAGGGCGGCTCGACGCAACTCCGCCAGGGGATGATCTTCGATCCCTTCACCGGCAACCTGGATGGCACGGGGCGCTCGGTGATTTCCAGCACTGGGCGGCTCAACGTCATTCCCGCCTCCCGGCTGAACGTCCCCATGGGGAAGCTGATGGCATTGGTCCCTCGCCCCAACCAGCCAGGGGATACCAATAACTACTTCAACCTGGGCACACAGCGTTTCAACCGCAACAACTTCGATACCAAGGTGAATTGGAACCGGAACGTGAAGAACCAGGTCTGGTTCAAGTACAGCATCATGGAAGCGTTGGTTCACGGTGACTTCGGCCTGGGCGCGGCAGGGGGCGGATGTCTATGCGACGGCGGCGTCGGTGACGGCCACACGCGCACCCAGATCGCGGGCATCGGGCAAACCTATACCGTCTCGCCCAACTTCTTGATTGACGGGACGCTCGGATGGACCCGATTCGGTCAGTACGTGAAGTCGCCCGATCTCGGCACCAATTTCGGATCGGACACATTGGGAATTCCGGGGACCAACGGATCCGACCCGAGGGAAAGCGGCATGCCGGCTTTTAGCTACGGCGATTATTCGACCCTCGGCAACACGGAAGGATGGAACCCCGCGTTCCGCAACGACCAGTCCTATACCTTCAATACCAATGCAAGCTGGATGAAGGGCGCTCACGAGATCCGGTTTGGCTTCGACTTCATGCACCATCTCATGAACCACTGGCAGCCGGAACTGGGATCCGGCCCGCGCGGTGCGTTCGGTTTCGGGAATGCCGTGACGGCGCTGAACACCGCGGCTCTCGGGGCCGGCGTCGGATTCCAGGGAAGCACTCCCTCGTTTGAGAACGGCTGGAACGGCCTGGCCGGCCTTCTGCTGGGCACGCCCACAAGCTCGGGGAAGAGCCCTCAGAACATCAAGATGGACAGTCTGGAGAACCAGTACGCACTGTACGTTCGAGACCGCTGGCGCGCCACGTCCAAGCTGACCCTGAACCTGGGTTTGCGCTGGGAGCTGTACCCCAACCGGACGCGCTCGGCCGGCCTGGGCATCGAATCGTACGATCCCAACACCAACGAGGTCCTGGTCGGCGGCCGTGGGGGTATCCCGCAAGACGCCGGAGTGGGTTTTAGCAAGAAGCTCTTTGCACCCCGTGTCGGTTTTGCTTATCAACTGGGGAAGTCCACCGTGATCCGCAGCGGCTACGGCATCACCTACCACTCGCACCCCTGGGGCGCGCAAGCGTTGCGTGGCTGGTATCCGCTGACGATTGTCGCGACCTACTCCGGCGCCAACGGCTACCAGCCGGTCACCACCGATCCCAACTACGTAGCTGCCGGTGTCCCGAACAGGCCGCTGGGCAACGGGGTTGGGATTCCACCGATCCAGAGCCCGGATATCAGCAAGGGGAGGATTCCGCTGCCGTTATCGAACGAGATGGGCTACCCGGTGGCCAACCAGCAGATGACCCGCGGCTACATCCAGTCGTGGAACTTCATCCTCGAACACAAACTGCCGGGCGAGATAGTCGGGTCGGTTGGCTACGTCGGGACGGCATCCGTGAACGGCTTCGCCTTCCTGGACATCAATGCGTCGCAAACTCCCGGCACCGGTAATGCCGGGCGCCCGCTCTTCGCCAAATTTCGGCGCACCGCGAACACCCGGGAGTGGAACGGCCGCACCCACAGCACCTACAACTCGCTGCAAGCCACCCTCAACCGGCGCGTCGCGGGCGGCCTGTTCCTCAAGGGCGCTTACACCTACTCCCATGCCATCGATATGGCCAACTACGGCGACTGGACGGCCTTCAGTTGGAACGCCTCGATCGTGTTCCATCGAAACCGCGCCTCGGCGTTGAACAACATCCCCCACCTGTTCCAGCTCGGATATGTGTACGAACTTCCCTTCGGCAACGGCAAGAAGTGGGCCACCACCGGCGCGTCCAAGGCGGTGCTGGGCGGCTGGCAGATCAACGGCCTCTTCGCCGCCTACCAGGGACGGCAGTTCACGCTTAGCGCCTCCGGCGCCTCGTTGAACATGCCGGGCAATGCGCAGACTCCGGACCAGGTCAAGCCGGTGGTCGAAAAGCTGGGCAAGGTCGGTGACAATGGCACCTGGTTCGACACCAGCGCCTATGCCCGGCCCACGGGAGCCCGGTTCGGCACCGTAGGCCGGAACACGGGGCGCGGGCCCGGCGTGGTGAACACGGACTTGAGCCTGTTCCGCACCTTCAAGCTAACGGAGAAGTTCAGTCTGCAATTCCGGGCGGAATCGTTCAACCTGAGCAACACGCCGCACTTCGCAAACCCGAACGGCAATGCCAACAGCTCGAGCTTCGGCAGTATCCTCTCCACGCAGTCGGCCGGAGATGCGGTCGGCCGGTCCCGGGAGATGCGCTTCGGCTTGCGTCTGGGCTTTTAGTCTCGAACGGATCAACCCGTCTGCAACGCCCGGCAACACGAGAGAAGGTATGCTATATCAATAGACGGAGGCAGACGGACATCTCAGTGCGGAATGCGGGGGAGAAACTGGAACTCGCACGGCGCCACTTGAGTCGCGTGCGTCTCGCATGGGACACGCCAACCGATTGGGACGACCTTTCGCTCTATGGCTTTTACTGTCTGGAAGCGGCCGTCGAAGCGGCTGCAAGACAGGTTGGATTGAAGACCTCGAAAAAGCACTGGGAGAAAGCCGACGTCGCCGGCGAACTTCACAGGCAGCATGGATTGCCCGATGTCGAGCGTCTTCTTCATGACCTGAACGACGCCAGGAAATTCGCGGCCTACGGGGATGTCCCCGCACCCGACCTGGATGCGGAAGATGTCGCTTCTGAGATCGAACGGTACGTCGATGCCGTCGCGTCGCTTGTGGAACGGCGATGAGGCGCGGCTTTCAAAGTCCATCCGGCCAGCCACCCGCTGAAGTTCTGCGCTGGCCGACGGCAAGGTCGCGAGATTGGACTTGCCGGTTTCTAGCCTCTGCGCCGGCGAATCCGAACCTCTTGGCAGTGGTCGCCATTGGGTCCGCCGTAAGGCAAAATGTTCGCTGCGCCGATCTGGACTTAGTCGTCATTTGCGTCAACGCGGCTCTTTGGGGCGACACACCACCGCTGGAGATCGATCTGCGCGCCTATAATGCGGCGGACGTCGATGCTGAAATCGAGAGCGGCCACGATTTGCTTGGCTGGGCCGTCAAGTTCGGCAGAGTTCTATTCCAACGCGATCGCTATTGGGATAGGCTAGCCGGCTTGTGGCAACATCGTCTCCCCCTGCCCTCAAGCGCACTTGCCCGCAAAAGGGCAGCCAACGCGAGTCGCCGCCTCGAAAAGGTCTGGGAGTTCGGTGATGCCGATGCAGCCCACGAGCAGGCGATTTCATATTTGACACACCTTGCCCGGGCAGAGCTTCTCGAGAGAGGTGTCTATCCCGCATCGAGGCCGGAGTTGGCCTCCCAACTCCGCGCCGTTGGTCGTTGTTCAATTGCCGATTGGCTCGACCGCTTTCTGCAAAACGACCTGGTCGAAATGGAGCAGCTTGGCCACTTGTTGAGACTATCTGCCTCCTAGCGGTTAGAGCGTGTGGCGTTACTTCCCCCGCTCCCCGCCCCACAAATCCACGTGCAGCCGCGGGCTGAAGCGGAAGACATACCGCTTGCACAGTTCGGCCACCCACAGGTTGCGCTCCACCAGCGTCTCGGGCGTCGCCGCCTCGGCCATCAGCAGGACGCGATCCTGGCTGGCGCCGGTCTCCTCCACCATTTTGAGCACCTCCTGGATGTCCTCCGGCTTGGCTACCACGAACTTCAACTGGTACTCGTAATCCGACATCAGCCGCCGCAGCACCTCCGGCTGGTAGCGCAGATCCTCGTGCGGGCGCGCGTACTTGCCGCCCTCGCGCCGCCAGGGCGCCGAGTTGGCGAGTTTCGGACTGATGCTCATCAGGTCGCAGGTCACGGCCCGGTCCGCCGTGCCGGCGGTTTCGATGGTGATGTGAAACTCGTGTTCCCGCAGGCGCTGGGTGAGCAGCTCGATATCCTGGGCGATCATCGGTTCGCCACCGGTCACCACCACGTGGCGCACCCCCCAGTTGCGCCGGACCGCGGAGAGAATCGCCCCCAGTTCCATCTCTTCGCCTTCCGGTTTCCAGGAGGCATAGGGCGTGTCGCACCAGGCGCAGCGCAGGTTGCAGCCCGTGGTCCGCACGAATACCGACGGCGTCCCGGCCAGCATCCCCTCGCCCTGCAACGAATAGAAGATTTCGGAAATTCTCATCCGCCTCCTCCTTGGAGCGGGTCGCGCAGCCCCGCCTCCTCAAACCCCTTCCGGCGCAGCAGGCAAGAGTCGCACGCCCCGCACGGCCGGCCCTGCGCGTCCGGGTCGTAGCAACTGTGCGTGAGACCGAAATCGACCCCCACGCTCTGGCCCAGTTTCACAATCCCGGCCTTGGAAAGCCGCGCCAGCGGAGTGTGGATGCGCAGCCGCGTGCGCCCCTCCACGCCCGCCCTCGTGGCCAGGTTGGCCATGCGCTCGAAGGCCGCGATGTACTCCGGCCGGCAGTCCGGATAACCCGAGTAGTCGATGGCGTTCACGCCGATAAAAACGTCTCCCGCCTCCAGCACCTCGGCCCACGCCAGCGCAAACGAGAGAAAAATGGTGTTCCGCGCCGGAACGTAAGTGATGGGAATCCCCTGCCCCATCTCTTCGACTTCGCGGTGCTTGGGAACCTCGATCCCGGCGGTCAGCGCCGAACCGCCGAACAGCCGCAGATCGATGCACACCACGCGATGTTCGGCCGCGCCCAACGCTAGCGCCACCCGCGCCGCGGCCTCCAGTTCCACCCGGTGCCGCTGGCCGTAGTCGAACGACAGCGCGTAACAGTCGAAACCCTCGCGCCGCGCCAGCGCCAGGCAGGTAGTGGAATCCAGGCCGCCGCTGAGCAAACAAACCGCTTTAGGCATGGCGCAGTTCCCGGGGCAGTTTCAACGTCAGCAGGAAGCCCAGCAGAGGGAAAACCACCAGCATCAGCAGCGCGTGGTGCAGCGAGGTCCGATCCGCCACCCAGCCCGTCAGGGGGATGAAAATCACGCCCGCCACGCCCCACGCAAAACCCATCATTAGCGCGGAAATAGTGGCCGCCTGCGAGGGAACCAGTTCCTGCGCCATCACCACGTTCACCGGAATGGTGAACAGCAGAATCAGCCCTCCCAGCGCCAGGCTCGCGATCGACACAACGCCGCCGGTCATCAGAAACAGCGCCAGGAACGGCGCCGATCCGAGCATCGAAACCAGGATCACCTGCCGGCCCCCGAAACGGTCCGCGAAGTACCCTCCGAGGAAACCGCCCAGCGCCCCCGCGGCCGAATACAGCGACAGCGTGAGGCTGGCCGAAGTGACCGAAAAGCCGCGCTCCCGGGCCAGATACAACGGGATGAACTGCGTGAAGCCGATCTGCACGATCGAGCGCAGGAAAACCGCGAAATACAGAATCGTCAGCGGCTTCCATACCGCGCGCAAAGGGCCCAGATCGAAGCGGGGGCGCTCGCTCGAGTCGTGCCCGGCCGGCGGCGGCAAAACGTACAGAAGCAGCAGTGTCACGGCCACCCCGGGCAGTGCGGCCCAGATCGACCGCTCCAGCCCCACCCGGTTGGCCAGCGTCGTGAAGTAGGCCGGGCCCACCGCCATTCCCATCGAACCGGAGCTGATGAACACCGCCATCCACCGCCCGCGGTTGGCCGTGGTGCTCATCCCCACCCGCGAAGAAGCCTGCGGATGGAAGGACGCCACCCCGGCGGCGCCCAGCGCCACCATCGCGCACAGCCACCCGAAAGAAGGCGCCATTCCCAGCGCCGAGATGAAAACCCCCGCCACGGCCGGCGCCAGCGCCGAGAACAGCCGGCTCCGGTAGCGGTCCGACAAATACCCGTACACCGGCTGCAACACCGAGGACGAGAAGATCATCACCCCGCCCAATACGCCCGCCTGGGTGAGCGAGAAGTGGAGCTTGTCGATCAGCAGCGGCTGCAACGCGGCCAGGGCGCTGGAGTACAGGTCCACACAGAAGTGGCCCAGCGAAAGCAAAATCAGCGCCGAGATGCCCGCGCGGGAGATGCCGCGTTGAAGTGAAATGGTTTCGGAACTCATCGGATCGGGAGGCTAAGCCCCATTATAGCGGCGCGCGGTTGTATACTCGGCCCTATGCGCTGGCCGCTTGCTCTCGTCACCGTCTCCGCCGCCCTGGCCCAGCCCGCGCTGCTGCGCCAGTCCGGCTTCGATTCCGCCTGGGACATCTGGGCCCCACGCCCCGAAATCGCCCCCCGCGGCTACCTGGATCCAACCCGTTCGCGCGCCAAACCCGCATCGCTGGCCCTGTCGGGCAACTCCAACCCGGCCGTCTGCGGCGGATGGCAGCGCGCCGTGAGCGGGGTCGAGCCCGGCCGCTGGTACCGCCTCACCGCCTACTACCGCGCCGAAGGCTCCCAGTACGACGCCTTGCAGGTGCTGGCGCGCCTGGATTGGACCACCACTCAGGGCCGCCGCGCCGGCCAGCCCGACTACGCCTCCCGCGTGGCCCCCGACGGCGCCTGGCGGCGCGTCACTCTGGAAGCCCCCGCCCCCGAAAAGGCCGCCGGCGTCAGCATCCAGTTGCTGCTGCTCAACGCCCCCGACACCACCGTCTGGTGGGACGACATCACCCTGGAAGCCATCCCCGCCCCCGCCCCGCGCCCGGTGCGCGTGGCGGCGCTCAACCTGCGGCCCGACAAATCCGCCTCCGCCGCCGCCAGCGTCGCGGCCTTCGTCGCCGGTATCGAAAAGGCGGTCCCCGAAAAGACCGACATCATCCTGCTGCCGGAAGGCATCACCGTCGTCGGCACCGGCAAGAAGTACCTCGACGTCGCCGAGACCATCCCCGGCCCAACCACCGAAACGCTGGGCGCGGTCGCGCGCCGCCGCGCCGCCTGGATCGTGGCCGGCATCTACGAGCGCGAAGGCCCGGCGGTCTACAACACCGCCGTGCTGCTCGACCGCGCCGGCCGCGTCGCGGGCCGCTACCGCAAAGTCTACATCCCGCGCGAAGAGATGGAGGGCGGCATCACCCCGGGACGCGATTACCCGGTCTTCCGCACCGACTTCGGCTCCATCGGCCTGATGATCTGCTGGGACGTGCAGTACGCCGACCCCGCCCGCGCCCTGGCCCTGCGCGGAGCCGAGATGATCCTCATGCCCATCTGGGGCGGCAACGAAACCCTGGCCAAGGCCCGCGCCATCGAGAACCACGTCTACCTGGCGAGTTCCGGCTACGGCTTCCCGACCCTGGTCCTCGGCCCCGACGGCGAAACCCTGGCCGCCGCGCCCGAGCGCGGCCAGGCCGCCGTCGCCACGGTCGATCTCTCCAAACGGCCGTACGACACCTGGCTGGGCGAGCTGCGCGGGCGCTTCCTCAAGGAACTGCGCCTGGACGTGAACGCCGCTCTGGCCGGCGCGCTGCGCTGATCAGGACTCGGCCGGCTCCACGAATTTCTCCACCCCGATCGAGTAGATGGCCGGCTTGCCGTGCCGGTCGCTCTGGAAAAACACCGTCCGGTTGGAGGGCGAGAAGATCGGCGCCACCAGGGCTGCATCGCCGGCGCGGTGCTCGGCCAGCGTCAGCTCCCGCCGGGAGACGCGCAGCAACAGCAGCACGTGCGGCGAGGCCTTGCTGCCGCTGGCGCCCACGAAAACCGATGCGTCGGCGTTGCACCCGAAATGCGCGAACTGGCTGGTGGGCGCCACCAGCGCGTCGGCGTGCGTGTCCGGCGTGTGCTCGCGGATGCTGTTCAGCTTGCTCCGCTCTTCGGGGAAGTTGAGATACAGGACCGTTCTTCCGTCCGGAGACCAGAAGGCGGGACCGCAGGCGCCCGGCGCGGTTTTCAGCTTGCGATTGTCGCGTCCGTCGAAATTCACCAGCCACAGCTCGTCCCCCCCGCGGCGATACAGGATGCCGGCGCGGCGCGGACGAGGCTGCGGCTCCGCAAGCGGCTCGCCTGCCTCCAGCACCGTCTCCGCCGTCCCTCGCCCCAGGCGCAGCAGCCTCAGCCGGTGGGTCTGGGCTTTCCGTTCGACGAACAGAGCGTACAGCCCGTCCGAGGTGAGGCTGAGCCCGCCCGCGGGCTCGAAACCGCCGCCGGTCTGGTAGACTTCCCGCTCCCGCAGGCTGGCCACGCTGGTCTGGAGCAGCCTGGCGCCGTCGAAGTAGCAGAAACTCCTCTCGTCCGCCGCCAGAGCCAGCGCCCTGCGATCTAACGCCCCGGCATCGGTCAACTGGCGGCTGGCGCCCGTTTTCAGGTCCAGGCGAAACGCTTGCAGGGCGCCCGGGCGATCACAGGCATACAGCAGGAAATTCCCCCGGCGGGCCAGCGCGCTCCCGTAGTAAGGCGGCAGGTAGCTGCTGTGGGCGGGATCGGTGAGACGCAAAATCTCGAACTCGGTGGCGGGATCGGCATACCGGCGGCGCTCGTCCGGGAATACTTCCCCCTTCTCCGCGCGCAGCAGGCGCGCCAGTGCGGGAGAGGAAACGAGGGTCCGGCGAGTCAGAGTCAGAAAGGAAAGTCCCGGCGCGCCGATTGCGCGGCGGCGGTTCGCAAAAACGGATACGGATTCACCGGACTGCCGCCCAGGCGCACCTCGTAATGCAAGTGCGGCGCCGTGACCCGGCCCGTGGCGCCCGAATGCGCGATCACGCTGCCGCGGCGCACCTCCTGGCCGGCAATCACGTCGAACCGGGACAAGTGCGCATAGTAGGTCTGCACACCCCGCCCGTGGTCCACCACCAGCAGCTTGCCGTAGGCGCCCGCATATTCGGCATACAGCACCACGCCGTCGGCGGTCGACTTCACCGGCGTCCCCACCCCCGCCGAGATGTCCACGCCCGGATGGAACGCCCGCCCCGTCGAAAACGGGTCGTCGCGCTGCCCGAAGTAGCTCAGCAGCCGCCCGTCCAGCGGCCACAGGTTGGGTCGCACGTTGCCCAGCAGCGCCGCCGGAGACCGCCGCTGGAACCGCGAGAAGTTGGCGCTCTTCAGGAAGTTGTACTCCTCCAGCGATTCCGACACCGTCGGCACCAGCCGGCCTTCCATGCTGATCTCAGTCGGCCCTTCCAGCTTGCGCTTCAACCCGTAGGCCACCGAAATCTCGTTGGCGAACAGTTGCAGCGTGGCCAAATCCTGGTTGGTCTGATTGTTGGTCTTCTGCAGCGCGTCGTAACGGTTTCGCAGAGAGTCGACTTCCTGCCGCAGGGAATTGTAGTTCGCCACCTTCCAGGCCATCCGCGCATAGCTGGAAATGAACCCAAACAGCGAAAAACATCCCAGGATCGCCAAGCCCAGGACCGAGTAGATTACCGTGTGCGGGATGTGGATGCGCCTTAAGCGCCCATGCAAGGAGTGTGCGAGAACTACTATGAAGTAGGGCTGGTTCATTCACTTTCCCGGATGGGACCACCATCTGCGCCGCGAACCCGTCCCTGCACAACCCGGCCAGACGAACCCATCCCTCTAAGTCTTACACAATAAAGTACCGAAGTGTCAAAAGTACCAGATTCGCGAGTTCGTGTCAAGGCCGGGAATTGCTCTGTGCGCCACCCTGGCCAACGCCGTGGTGGGGATGCTAAAAAGGGTAGTAGGTCCTCCGATGATTTTCCGAAAGCGAAGTCTTGCGGTTGTACTGTGCCTGTTTCCCGCCCCTTGCCTGGCCGACGAGGGGATGTGGCTGTTCACCAACCCGCCCACCGGAGTGCTCCAATCGAAGTACCAGTTCGACGTCACTCCGCAGTGGCTGGAGCACGTGCAAAAGTCCTCGGTGCGCTTTAACAGCGGCGGCTCGGGCTCGTTCGTCTCCGCCGACGGGCTGGTGATGACCAATCACCACGTCGCGTCCGATTGCCTGGCCAAGCTCAGCACCCAGCGGGACGACCTGGTGACCGCCGGCTTCGCCGCCAAAGGGCGCGCCGGCGAGCGCCAGTGCGTCGACCTCGAACTGAACGTCCTCATGAGCATCGAGGACGTCACGGCGCGGGTCGGCGCCGCCGTTCGGCCCGGCATGGATGCCGCCGCAGCGCAGAAGGCGCGCCGGGCGGTCATCAACACCGTCGAGAAGGAATCGCTGGACCAGACCGGCCTGCGCAGCGACGTCGTCACGCTGTACAACGGCGGTCAGTATCACCTTTACCGTTACAAGAAGTACACCGACGTGCGGTTGGTCTTCGCGCCCGAAAAGGCGGCCGCGTTCTTCGGCGGCGACCCGGACAATTTCGAGTACCCGCGTTACGATCTCGACATCACCTTCCTCCGCGCCTGGGAAAACGGTCAGCCGGCCAAGGTCCAGCACTTTCTCAAGTGGAGCGCCGCGGGAGCGCGGGAGGGCGACCTGGTGTTCGTTTCGGGCCATCCGGGCCGCACCAGCCGGCTCGAAACCGTGCGCCACATGGAGTTTGTCCGTGACCGCACGAATCCCACCTCGCTCAACCTGTTGCGGCGCCAAGAAGTCCTGCTGAAGACCTTCGGCGAGCGCAGCGCCGAAAACGCGCGCCGCGCCGAAGACGATCTGTTCGGCGTCCAGAACTCCCGCAAGGCGCGCATCGGCCTGATGGAAGGGTTGCAGGATCCGGCCCTGTTCGCGCGCAAGCGGGCCGCCGAGAGCGCCCTGCGCCAGGCGGTCCTGAGCAACCCCGAGTGGAAGCGCGAGTACGGCGACGCCTGGGAGCAGGTTTCCGCCGCCATCGCCACCTGGGACGGGATCTTCCTTCCGCACTATCTGCTCGAGCGCGGCTGGGCCTTCCACACCGAGCTGTTTTCCATCGCGCGCGACCTTGTGCGGCTGGCGGCCGAGCGCCCCAAGCCCAACGCCGAGCGCCTGCGCGAGTACTCCGAGGCGGGGCTCGAATCGCTCCAGCAGGAGTTGTTCTCCGAAGCCCCGATCTACGAGGACCTGGACACCGAGAAGCTGACCGATTCTCTAGGCATGCTGGAGGAGATGCTGGGCGCCGATGACGGCCTGGTCCGGCAGGTGCTGGCCGGCCGGTCTCCGCTCCGGCGGGCGCAGGAACTGATCCAGGGCACGCAACTCAAGGACGTCGCGGTGCGCAAGAAGCTGTTCGAAGGCGGGCAGGCGGCCATCGACGCGACCGGCGACCCGATGATCCAACTGGCCAGACTGCTCGATCCCACGGCCCGCAAGCTGCGCGCGACCTATGACGAGAAGGTTGACGAGCCGCTGAAGCAGGCCTACGGCAAGATCTCGCGGGCGCGTTTCGCCATACACGGAACGGACGTCTATCCGGACGCCACCTTCACCCTGCGGCTGGCCTTCGGCGTCGTCAAGGGCTATCGGGAGAACGGGCGCACCGTCCCATGGGCCACGGAAATCGGCGGCGCGTTCGCCCGCGCCTCCGACCACGGCTACCGCGATCCGTTCAACCTGCCCCAGAGCTGGCTGGACCGAAGGAGCCGTCTGGAGGCCCAAACTCCGCTCAACTTCGTCTCCACCGCCGATATCATTGGCGGCAACTCCGGCAGCCCGGTGGTGAACCGCGCCGGGGAGCTGGTGGGCATCATTTTTGACGGCAACCTCCAGAGCCTGATCTTCGACTACGAGTACAGCGAGGAGCAGGCGCGCGCGGTCGCGGTGCATTCGGCGGGCATTCTGGAAGCTCTGCGCAAGATTTACGACGCCACGCCGGTGGTCCGGGAACTCACCGGCGCTCGCCAGTAAGACTTACCCAGGCGCGCCCCGCCTCCGGTAATTCTTTCCCGGACCGGTGAGGGAAGCTGTTCTGTTTTTCAATCACTTGACGTTTGGCAGCGGGAGTGCTCTGATGCCAGTGGAGGTTGGTGATATGAGTATTCTTAGCAACGAGAACGAGGAGGGCGGGAAAGCGCCTTCCATGCGCTGGCTGCCGGCCACCGCGGCTGTGCTAGGTCTTGGAGTCGCGGGTTGCCTGGGCGCCCTGGTTTACCAGAACGCGCAACTGGCGAACGCGCGAACGGAGGTGGCGGGACTCCGGAACGACATTTCGGCCGTGCGGCAGGATGTCGGAGCAACCGAATCGCGCTTTCGCGACAACGTGGAAATGCTGAGCCGGCAACTGGCCGAGGCCCGCAGCCAGGCCCAGCAAAGCGTCGAGCGAGCCCGGGCGGCGGCCCGCAAACAGACCGAGGCGATGGCGACCACGGCCGCGGCGCGCCAGGACGAGCAGAGCAGGCGCTTGGCGGCCGAACTGGACCGTCTCAAGGACTCCAGCGAGCAGGCGACCGTGCGCCTTACCGACATCGGCTCCACGGTAGGCGCAGTCAAGTCCGAGGTCGGCGAAGTCAAAACCCAGGTGGCCTCGGCGCGCACCGAACTCGACCAGACCATCGCCGATTTGAAGCGCGTGAGAGGCGACATGGGAGTGATGAGCGGCCTGATTGCCACCAACTCCACCGAACTGGCGGCTCTCCGGGCGCTGGGCGAGCGCGACTACTTCGAGTTCAGCCTCACCAAGGCGCAGGCGCGCCGGTTGCTGGCGGGCGTCAATCTGGTCTACAAGAAGGCCGACCCCAAGCGAAACCGCTTCACCCTGGAAGTCGTGGCCGAGGACAAGCGCGTGGAGAAGAAGGACCGCGGCATCAACGAACCGGTGCAGTTCTACGTGCCGTCCAAGTCCCGGCAACCCTTTGAACTCGTCGTGAACGAGGTCCGGAAGGACACCATCGTGGGCTACCTCTCGGCGCCGAAAATGCAGGTTGCACAACGTTAGCGGGAGGTCGCCGTGAATCGAACTGTTACGGCTGTGTTGTTGGCCGCGGCGCTGGTGAGTGTGGCGTCCGCGGCCCAGGACGATGATGACTCGAGGGACCGCGCCGAGAGAGTGCTCGCGGCCCAACTGGTTCCGGCGGCCGAGCTCACTGGCGGGATGCCGGCGGACCTGTTCCCCGGCAAAGCCGGCAGCGACCCGCTGAAGTTCGGGTCCGTCGAAGTGTTTGCGCATCGCAAAGCGGAGGTCTGGCTGCGCGGCGCCGCCCCCCGGGCGCGCTACCAGGTCTACTTCTGCCGCTTCCCGTCGGCGGCCACGCGCTGCGCCCAGCAGGGTGTGGTGGAAACCGATGCGTCCGGCAATACGCAGGACTTGCTGGACTTCATCCTGGACGGCAATACCACCGCCGGCGTGTTCCTTCTGACCCGGACCGGTCTGGGGGTCACAACGGAATACGTGTCGGGCTTCACCCTTTCTCCGGCGCCCCCGCCAGCGAATGCCGCCGCGATCCGGCTCCAGGGTACGGTGCAGTCGGTCGATTCGAGCCGCTCCGCATTTCGCATGGCCAGTTTCCCGATTGAAATCGTGGTTGGCTCGGCGACCAGGTTCAAGCACACCGATGGTCTGGGGGACCTCCGCACGGGGCTTTCTCTAACTGTGGAGGGCTACGCAATGGCGGACGGCCGGGTGTTCGCGACCGACGTGGACGCCGACACTCGCGGTCCCAAGAACTGACATCGGCTTGCGCCCGGCGAACGGGGATTCTCAGCCGGGAATGTTGCCTCTTAGCCGCTTCCGGGCAACCGGAAACCCGCGCGTCCCATGCGCGGGCACCGCAAGCCGCACCCGCGGGCCGGTTTCGGCCGGCCCGCGGTTTTCCGTTTCTATCGCGCTGTTCCGCGGTGCAGGGCCACGACGCCGAAGGTCATGCGTTCGAATTCCACATCGGCGAACCCGGCCGAGCGCATTTCCCCGGCCAGGCGTTCGGCGGAGGGGAACTTGCGCACCGATTCGGGCAAGTACGTGTACGCGCCGCGCGAGCCCGAGATCAGGCCTCCCAGCGCCGGCAGCACACGGTGCGAGTAGAAGCCGTACAACGCCGCCAACAGCGGATTGGGCGGTGTCGAGAACTCCAGGATTGCCGCCACGCCTCCCGGCTTCAGCACTCGCCGCATTTCGGCCAGGCCGGCCCGGTAATTTACCAGGTTGCGAAAGCCGAAGGCGACCGTGACGCAATCCAGCGCGCCGCTGGCCACCGGAAGCGCCAGCGCGTCGGCCTCGACGAGCAGCGACCGGCTGCCGCGGCGCGCGAACTTGCGGGCGGCCGCAACCAGCATCGGGTGGCAGAAATCGCTCCCCAGGACGCCCGCGCCGCGCGCCCGTTCGAGCGCCAGCGCCAGGTCGCCCGTGCCGCAGCACAGGTCCAGCACGCGCGCCCCCGGACGCGACAAAATGGGGCGCAAACGCGCCGCCACGCGGGCGCGCCAGTAGCGGTCGGCGTTGAACGAGAGCAGGTGGTTCAGCAGGTCGTAGCGGCGCGCGACGGCGGCGAACATCCCGCGCACCCAATGCGCGGCTTCCTGTTCGCTGGCGGTTCCGGAGGGCGTGGTTCCCATCATGCCAGCGAGGCTTCCATCGCTTCCAGCACCATCTGTTCGGGCAGCCCCGAAACGATGCGCACCGCGCCGATCCGCTCGGGCAACACGAAGTGCACTTTCCCGTGCATGGTCTTCTTGTCGCCGCGCAGGCGCGCCGCCAGGTTCGGCGCGCGGACTCCTTCGAGCGACGGCAAGGGGCCGTACAACCCAACCGCCGATACGACGGCGTCGCAGGTCGCAGCGTCGCACACGCCGGCCAGGCGCCCCAGGTGCGCGGCGGCGCGCATGCCCACCGCCACCGCTTCGCCGTGCAGGAAGCGGGAGTAGCCGGTCTCGGCCTCGAGGGCGTGGCCCACTGTGTGGCCGAAGTTCAGGATGCGGCGCAGGTCGCCCTCGCGCTCGTCGGCCGACACCACCTCGGCTTTGATGCGCACCGACTCGGCGATCATGCGCTCGACCGCCTCCGGCGCCCGTTCGCGCACCGCCCCGGCGCGTTCGGTCATCAGGCGGAAGAGCTCCGGGCCGCGGATGATGCCGCACTTCAGAACTTCGAACAACCCGGCCGTGTATTCGCGCGCGGGCAGAGTGGCGAGAACGTCCGGGTCGATCAGCACCGCCAGCGGCTGATGAAAGGTCCCCACCAGGTTTTTACCGTCGCGCAGGTCGACGCCGGTCTTGCCGCCCACCGCTGCGTCCACCTGCGCCAGCAGGGTGGTGGGAATCTGCACCACCGGGATGCCGCGCATGAAGACGGAGGCCAGGAAGCCGCCCACGTCGTTGGCGATGCCCCCGCCGAAGGCGATCAGCAAGCTGGACCGCTCGCCCCCGCGTGCCACCATTTCATCGGCCAGCCGCTCGACCTCGGCCAGCCGCTTGTGCTCTTCGCCTCCGGTGAAGAACAGCAGTTCGCGCTTGCGCCCGCCCAGCGCAGCCTCCAGCCGCTCGCCGTGCAACTGCCAGACGTCGCGCGTGGTAAGAATGAACGCAGTGCCGATGCGCGAGGGAACGAACTCTCCCGCACGAGCGAGAATTCCGCGTTCGACGATCGCTTCGTAGTCCCGCGTCGCGGTGCGCACCGAAAAGGAGGGCATACTGCCGTTGTACCATGGTTACATCACGTCAACGCCGAATACACGCTACGACTTCCTGGTGGTCGGCGCGGGCGTCGCCGGGCTTCGCGCGGCCATTGAACTGGCCGAGGCCGGGCGCGTCCTGGTGGTCGCCAAGGACAGTCTCCAGGAATCCTCTTCCGAGTACGCCCAGGGCGGCATCGCCGCCGCGCTGAGCGACAACGACGAAGTGTCCCTGCACGAAAGCGACACGCTGGCGGCGGGCGACGGCCTGTGCGATCGGGAAGCCGTCCGCGCTCTGGTGGGAGAAGGCCCGGCGGCCATCGAGAAGCTGATGGAGTGGGGAACGGAGTTCGACCGCGAGGGTGCGCGGCTGGTGTTTGCACGCGAGGGGGCGCACAGCCGCAACCGCGTGCTGCACGCTCACGGCGATTCCACGGGGCGTGAGATCTCGCGCGCCTTGTATCGCAAGGCCGCCTCGCTGGCCAGCGTCGAAGTGCGCAGTTTCGCCGCCGTTACGGACCTGCTGGTCGCGGGCGGGGAGGTGGCGGGCGTGGTCGCCTGCGACGCCTCGACCCGCCACGCCGTCGCCATTCAGGCCGGCGCCGTGCTGCTGGCCACTGGCGGGCTGGGCTGCGTCTACGCGGAAACCACCAACCCGGACGTGGCCACGGGAGACGGGGTCGCGACGGCGTGGCGCGCCGGCGCCGAGATCTCCGACCTCGAGTTCGTGCAGTTCCATCCCACGGCCCTGTACCTGGAAGGCGCGCCGCGCTTCCTGCTCTCCGAGGCCCTGCGCGGCGAAGGCGCGCATCTGCGCAACGCCGCGGGCGAGCGCTTCATGCGCCGCTACCATGCGCTGGAGGAACTCGCTCCCCGCGACGTTGTCTCGCGCGCCATCGTCGCGGAGTTGCGGCGCACGGGCGCGCCCTGCGTACACCTGGATCTCACTCATTTTCCGCCCGGTTTTTTGGGCCAGCGCTTTCCCCGCATTTACGAGACCTGCCGCAAGTACGGCCTGGATCTGGCGGTTCACCCGGCGCCGGTCCACCCGGCGGCGCACTATGCCATGGGCGGCGTGCGCACCGATTTGGACGGTCAAACCAGTTTGCGAGGCCTGTTCGCGGCGGGTGAGGTGGCCTGCACGGGAGTGCACGGCGCCAACCGCCTGGCCAGCAACTCGCTGCTGGAGGGGGTGGTCTTCGGCGCGCGCGCCGGACGCGCGATGCGACGATGGGCGGGCCGGCCGCCTGCGGCCGAGGTGCATCCGCCCGACCTGCTCTTCCCCGTCGCCGATGGCGCCGAGTTGCGCCGCCTGGCGTGGGAAAAGTGCGGCATCCTGCGCTCTGGCGAGGAACTCGCCAAGCTATGCGGCCGTTTGGCCGCCACTCCCTGGAGTCCGGCCACCCCGGATCGCGCGCTGCACGAGTTGCGCAGCCGCCACATCGTTGCCCGCCTGATCGCCCGCTGCGCCCTGGCGCGCCGGGAAAGCCGCGGCGCTCATTTCCGCACCGATTGCCCCGAGAAGAAGCCCGAGTTTCAAAAGCACTCCGTCGTTTCCATACACCATGAAGAAGTCGCCTTTATTTGACCCCTCCGCCTCCGCGCGCACGGCCCGGGTGGCGCCCCCGGTGGCCGCCCTGCTCATCGCCATCCCTCTCATGGATGTCGGCCCCGAGGCGGCCTTGTGGGCGGCGCCCGCCATCCTGCTGGCGGCGATGGTAATTGCCTGGGCCGCCGAGTCGGCACAGTTTTTCATCGCGCAGGGGTTTGCGCTGGCCATTCTGGCCTGGCTGCAGACGCTGCCCGAGTTTGCCGTGGAAGCCGTGCTGGCCTGGAAGCAGCAGGTGCCGCTGCTGATGGCCAACCTGACCGGTGCGCTGCGCCTGCTCACCGGACTGGCTTGGCCCATGATCTACTTCACCGCGGCGATGTTCTACCGCGCCCGGACCGGAAGAAGGCTGAGAAAGATCGTTCTCAGCGATGGGCACTCGGTCGAGGTGGTCGGCTTGGCCGTTCCGCTGGCCTATTTCGCCTTCATTTGGTGGAAGGGTTCGCTGGGCCTGATCGACGCCGGCGTGCTGGTGGCGATTTACGCCGCTTATCTGCTGGTGCTGGCCAAGATGCCGCCCGAGGAGGAAGAGGGAATCGAGGATCTGGAGCTGATTCCCCGCACCATCGTCAAGTCGCGCAAGCCGGTGCGAATCTTCCTCATCGGGGCGCTGTTTTTGACAGGAGGGCTGCTGATCTACTTCATGGCCGAGCCCTTCCTGGGGAGCCTGCTGGCGATTTCCGCGATGCTGGGCGTGCCCAGCTTCGTCTTCGTGCAGTGGGTGGCGCCGTTCGTGAGCGAATTCCCGGAGAAGGTTTCGGCGTTCTATTGGGCTCGCACCGTGAACAAGGCTTCCATGGCGCTGATGAACATGGTTTCCAGCAACATCAACCAGTGGACCCTGCTGGCGGCCATGCTGCCGCTGGTCTACTCCATCAGCCGCGGCACGCCGTCGGTGATCGTCTTCGACGAACAGCAAAGCCTGGAAGTGCTCATGACCCTGGGCCAGTCGCTGGTGGGGATGCTGTTCCTCCTCAACATGGAACTGGCCTGGTGGGAGGCGGCGGCGCTGTTTGGTCTGTGGGGCATCCAGTTCGCCCTCTCGCCGGTTCCCCCCGGCCCGGGCTTTTTCGGCCACCTGGCCACCCGGATCCACGTCTGGACCACGGGCGCCTACTTCGTCTGGTTTGCCGCCGGCATGGTCTCCTGCCTGGTGGGCCGCCGCAAGTTCCTGGCCTTCACCCGTTTCGCCGCCCTCTGGCGCCAGCACCTCAAAAAGGGGACCGCCTGATCTACCCGGGTTTTGAACCGGTGACGTCTAATGTGAAAGGCACGCGAATTCCCGTCCACCAGGTGGTCCGCATGCTCGCGAATGGCGACAGCGTCGAGGACCTGCTCGCCGAGTCCCCGTCTCTGTCCCGGGAAGACATCCTGGCGTGCCTTGACTACGCGGTCGAGTTGGCGAAGAGCAGGTCACCCCGATTCCGGCCGCCAGCCCCTGATCGGCGAAATCGGTCCGCCCGATCTGCCGGCTTTTTCAACAATTCACGGGGAACGTTCCGTCTGTCCCCGCGTTAGAATGGAGTTCAGGTTAGATGAATAACAAGATACGGTCGACGACCATTCTCGCGGTGCGTCGCAACGGCAAAGTTGTGATGGCCGGCGACGGGCAGGTGACGCTGGGCCACGAGGTATTGAAAGCCTCCGCGCGCAAGCTGCGGCGCCTGTACAAGGACAAGATCGTGGCCGGGTTCGCCGGCTCGACGGCCGACGCCTTCGCGCTGTTCGCGCGCTTCGAGTCGAAACTGGAGCAGCACAGCGGCAACCTGCCGCGCGCGGTGGTGGAACTGGCCAAGGAGTGGCGCACGGACCGCGTCCTGCGGCACCTGGACGCCCTGCTGCTGGTGGCCGACGCGACCTCCACCTACCTGGTCAGCGGCAACGGCGACGTGGTGGAGCCGGACGAGCAGGTGGCCGCCATTGGCTCGGGCGGCCCCTTCGCCAAGGCCGCCGCCACGGCTTTGTACGAGAACACGGATCTGGACGCGCGCGCCATCGCCGAAAAGGCGATGCGCATCGCCGGCCAGATCTGCATATACACCAACCAGAACACGAGCTACGAGGAACTGGGGTAACGGATGGTCATTTACCTTCCCACCCAGTCGACGGACGAAGCGCCGCTGCTGGACGAGCTGACGCCGCGCGAAATTGTCCGCGAACTGGACAAGTACGTCATCGGCCAGGGCGACGCCAAGCGGGCCGTAGCCATCGCGCTGCGCAACCGCATCCGCCGCCAAAAACTAGAACCGGAAATGGCCGAGGAGGTGATGCCCAAGAACATCCTCATGATGGGCCCCACCGGCGTCGGCAAGACCGAACTGGCGCGGCGGCTGGCGCGGCTGGCCAATTCGCCCTTCCTGAAGGTGGAAGCGAGCAAGTTCACCGAAGTCGGCTACGTCGGCCGCGACGTCGATTCGATGATCCGCGACCTGGTGGAAATCGCCATCGACATGGTGCGCGAGGAGCGTCTGGACGAGGTGTCCGAGCGCGCCGAGCGTAACGCCGAAGAGCGCCTGCTCGAGCTGCTGATGCCGGCCCAGCCCGAATCCACCGAAAGCGTCGAGCGCACGCGCGAAAAACTCCGCGAGCGCCTGCGCGCCGGCAAGCTCGACGACCGCATGGTCGAAATCGACGTCAAGGAGCGCGGGCCCACCTTCGAGATCGCCACCAACATGGGCGTCGAAGAGATGGACGTCAGCGTGCGCGACATGCTGCCGGGCCTGTTCGGCCAGAAGTCGCGCAAGCGCAACATGCGCGTCAGCGAGGCCCAGGACTACCTGGTGCAGGAGGAAGAGGGCAAGCTGGTCGACATGGACCAGGTGACCCGCGTGGCCATCGAACGCGTCGAGCGCAACGGCATCATCTTCCTGGACGAGATCGACAAGATCGCCGGCCGCGAGTCGGGCCACGGCCCCGATGTCAGCCGCGAGGGCGTGCAGCGCGATATCCTGCCCATCGTCGAAGGCACCACGGTCAACACCCGCTACGGCTTTGTCCGCACCGACCACATCCTGTTCATCGCCGCCGGCGCGTTCCACGTCTCCAAGCCCTCCGACCTGATTCCCGAGTTGCAGGGCCGCTTTCCCATCCGCGTGGAGCTGAAGCCGCTCACCGAAGGGGATTTCATCCGCATCCTGCGCGAGCCCAAGAACGCCCTGGTCAAGCAGTACACGGCGCTGATGGAGACCGAAGGCATCAAGCTGCACTTCACCGACGACGCCGTCGAGGAAGTGGCGCGCATGGCCGCGCGGGTCAACGAGCAGGCCGAGAACATCGGCGCGCGCCGGCTGCACACCATCATGGAAAAGGTCCTGGAGCAGATCAGCTTCGAAGGCCCCGACCTGAAGAAGAAGAACGTCCGGATCGACCGCGGCTACGTGCAGAAGAACCTCTCCGACATCGTCAAGGACCAGGACCTCAGCCGCTACATCCTGTGATGCGATGACCCGTTTCGCGCCGCTTGCCTTCGTCCCGCTGCTGGCCGGGTGCGGCTACGTCGGCGACCCAATGCCGCCCGCGCTCAAAACGCCAGTGGCGGTGGCGGACCTGAAGGCTTGGCAGCGCGGTTCGCGGATCGTGGTCGAGTTCACCGCGCCCGGCCGCACCACCGAAGGTTTCCTCATCGGACGCGTTGGCGAGATCGACTTGCGCGCGGGCCTGTCGCCGGGGCCCGTTTTCAACCTGGACGGCTGGGCCGCCGCCGCGCGCCGGATCGCCGCGACCGCCGAGAAGCCCGGCCCGGTGCGCGTGGAAACGCCGGCCGCCGAGTGGGTGGGCCGCGAAACGGTCATCGGCGTGCGCACCGCGAACGTGAACGGGCGGTTTTCCGGGTGGAGCAACCTGGCCACGCTGACGGTGCTCGAGCCCCTGGCCCGGCCCGCGGCGCTGGCCGCCGAAGCCGTGCCCGAAGGCGTGCGCCTGCGCTGGACCGCGCCCGAGCGGGCCGGCCAGGAGTTCCGGATTTGGCGCCGCGCGGGCGCCCAGGAACAGTCCGTGCTCGCGGCGCGGATCGCGGCACTGGAATGGATCGACACGGCGGCCGAGTACGGCGCCAGTTACGAATACTCGGTGCAGACGGTGACGAAGGCTGGCCCCGCGGAAGCCGAAAGCGAGCCATCGGAGACGGTTGCCATTGTGCCCCGCGACACCTTTCCGCCAGCCGTCCCTCGCGACCTGACCGCCGTAGCGGGCGCGGGCTCGGTGGAACTGGGCTGGGAACGCAGCACCGAGCCCGACTTCGCGGGATACCGCGTTTATCGGGCACTGAACGGCGGAGCGTATGAAAGGATTGCCGACCGGGTGGAGGCGCCCAGCTTCTCGGATCGCGGTGTGCAGCCGGGCGCGAAGTACGGATACGCGGTCAGTGCGGTAGACCAGGCGGGCAACGAAAGTGCGCGGTCCGCAGTGGTGGAGATCGAAAGCCGTTGACTGGGCGGGGAGACCCCGCCCCTACCGGTTTTCGATGATGAAGGTGGGCGCCAGGCCCGAAAGCGTGGAAAAACCGCTGGTGTCGGCCGCGCAGACCCAACTGGAACAACCTTGCACGCGGCCCAGGAAGGCGTGCGGGTGCAGATCCACGCTCAGGTCGCGCATCTGCAACTCGCCCCACTGGTAGACCGGGAACGAAGCCACCGGCGAAGCCACCCGTTCCTGCACCACGTAGGGCGAGCGCAGGGCGATCTTCAGGGCGCGCTCCCAGGCGGCGCCATCGACTTCCCAGCCGCAGAAGGAATGCTGGTCCGGCGACTCGTCGTTGGGTTTCAGCACCAGCGTTTCACGGTTCTTCAGAATGAACTCTGTCAGGTCCACCTGCTCGCCGTTGCGCGTCGCCTTGCCCTGCGCCACCAGGCGGGTCCACGGGATGTGGTCGCGAATCGCCTTGCGTTCGGCGGCGGGGAAACCGGAGGTGACCGTCTCGTCGGTCAGCAGATCGAAGATCGCTTTCTTGTGCGCCAGTTCGGAGCGGAAGCTGTTGACCATGCAGATGGCGCCTTCGCGGTAGGCGCGCACCAGCGGATGGTTCAGGTCGAAGCGGACCAGGAATTCCTGCACCTTCACGCGCCGGTAGACCAGGTCGATGGCGAGGTCCCCGCGCCGCAGCACGCCGTTGCGGTATTCCAGTTGATCCGGCGAGGCGATCTCGGTCGGATAGCCGGCTTTGCGGAAAAACTCGCGCACCAGCATCAGTTCGTCGGAATCCACGGTCTGGAACGGCTGGCGAAATTCGACAATGGCGATCTTGGGGGACTGCCGCCTGCCGGACTCCTTGTAGGCCTTGAGAAGAGACTGGAGCAAGTGCTTGAGTCCGCCGGACTTAGACAGGTTATAGCGCTTGCGGAATTCCCTGACCGGGGGGCACTCGTAAAACAGATCGTTCAGCGCTTCGGCATAGGCCACGCCGGTGGGCGTGTCGGCGTTGTAGTCGACGAAACGGAGGTTCCCGTTGTCCATGTGGGTCGACAACCGCGAGGTGACCGCCAGGAACGGGTATCCAGGATCGACCCCCGCCAGCATCTTTTCGGCCGGGAGCAGTTCCAAACGCCCCAGCAGGGCGGGAGTGGAAAGCGCCAACTGTTTGATGCGGTCGATGGCGGAAAAGAGCGTCTCGGCCGCTTTGACCAGCGCCGCATACTGGCGCTGCATGACAAAGTGCGGCCGCAGGACCGGCGAGATGGGCTTGCCACCGGAGGTGAGGTTGCGCGCGCGCATCTCTTCCTGCAGTGTTTCGGCCCAGCTAAGGTCCTTGTACGCCTCGCCTTCGAGAATTCGGTGATACCGGGCTATCGCCTCGCCCAACTGGGTCATGGCCGCTTCAAAATAGAACCAAGTGATTTAAAGGTCTGTTGTCAGTATCGCACACGCAACCGGGAAAACGAAATCTCGGGGGCTGGAAACTCTTAAGCATCTATAATATAATCAGTATCTTGCACAAAATTTTCAGGATTGCCGCCAGACATGCGAATTCGCAAAACATGGAAGGCATTCGACAAAGGGCGAGACGTCAGCCTGGTGTTTGCGTGCGCTTCCGGCAAGAAGACGCAGGGCAAGTTCGTGGTCGGCGTTCACCCGTCGGAAGCCGAACATCTCATGATCGTTTTCGACGATTCCGCCGGCTTTCACCGCGACCTTGCTCTGCGCTACCGGCTGCGCGCGCGGGGAGGCGGATGGCTGGAATGGAATGCCACCCGGAAGTGTATCCGCCTTTCCGGCCGCAGCCAGGCCTACGGACGAGAACCGGACCGGGAACTGACCCGCCGCGTGCTCCAGACCGCCTTCCCCGATTTTTCTTGCACTTGTGAATCCTGACGTCAAGAAACGGCTTGCATCCAAGCCGGCGCGGGGCTACAGTTGGGAAAGCTTCGTTTGAGTCCCATATCTTGGAGGAGACAATGGCGTTTTGCCCTAGCTGTGGAACCTCGGTGGAAGGCGCATTTTGCGCCAAATGCGGAACTTCGGTTTCAGGCGCCGTTCCCCCGGCGGGTGGGCCGGCCGCGAGCGGCATGGCCGACAACGTGGCCGGAGCCTTGTGCTATGCGCTGGGTTTCATTACCGGCATCCTGTTCCTGGTGCTGGCGCCGTACAACCAGAACAAGACCATTCGCTTTCACGCCTTCCAGTCCATCTTCCTGCACGTGGCGTTTATTTTGATCTGGATCGTGGCGGGGTTGATTCTGCCCTGGTCCCTCTCGCTGGTCTTGAGCCCGCTCATCGGTCTGGGCGGATTCGGGCTGTGGCTGTACATGCTGTGGCAGACCTACCAGAACCATCGAGTCAAGCTGCCGGTGATCGGCGACCTGGCTGAAAAACAGGCGTAGCCAAAGGGCAGCCGCGTGCGTCCAAGAGACTTGCGGCTCCCGATTCTACTCCTGGCTGTGGCGGCGCTGGCCCCGGCGCAAGTGCCGCGCATCGGCATTATCGACTTCTACGGTCTGCGCAAGGTTTCCGCGGAGAAAATCCGCACCCACCTCGGTTTCAAGGAAGGCGATCTTCTGCCCCCCTCCAAGGGCGAAGTCGAAGACCACTTGGAAGAGGTGCCCGGAGTTATCCGGGCGCGCCTGGAAGCGGTCTGTTGCGAGGATAAGAAGGCGGTGCTGTACATCGGCGTGGAGGAAAAGGGCGCGCCTCGCTTCGAGTATCACCCCGAACCGGAAGGCGAAGCGGAGCTGCCGGTGGACGTCGTGGTGGCGTTTCGCGGCTTCTTCACCGCCCTGGAGAAGGCCGTTACGCGCGGCGACACCGCGGAGGATCTGAGCCGCGGACACTCGCTGATGGCCGATCCCGACGCGCGCGCCTTCCAGTTGGAGTTCACCGGCTTGGTTGAGAAAAACCTCAAGATTCTGCGCGAGGTGCTGCGCAACTCGGCCGACGCCGAACAACGGGCCATGGCCGCCTACCTCATCGGCTACGCCGAAAAGAAGCGCCTGGTGGTGGACGACCTGCAATGGGCCATGCGCGATCCCGACGACGGCGTGCGCAACAACGCCATGCGCTCGCTGGGGGCCATCGCCGTGCTGGCGGCGCGCGAGCCGGAATACGGCATCCAGTTCAGCCCCACCTGGTTCATCGAGATGCTGAATTCGATCGCCTGGTCGGACCGCAACAAGGCGGCCTACGCGCTGGTGGCCATGACCGACAAGCGCGACCCGCGCATCCTGGACCACATCCGCGAAGTCGGCCTGCATTCGCTGGTGGAGATGGCGCGCTGGAGGCACATGCCGCACGCTTTGCAGGGCATCATCCTGCTGGGACGCCTGGCCGGAATGCCGGAACCCGAGATCCAGGAGGCCTGGTCTAAGGGCGAGCGCGAGGCGGTCATCAAGAAGGCGCTGGCCGGCGCCAAGAAATAGGCCCCCGATTTGGGATATAAGAGTACCTATGGACTCCATATCCCGACGTGACTTCGCGCGCGCGGCTTCGCTGGCGAGCGCGGCCAGCTACTCGCGCATTCTCGGCGCCAACGACCGAGTGCGCATGGGCTTTATCGGCCTGGGCAACCGCGGCGACCAAGTGCACGACGCCTTCCTCGAACACGGCGACTCACAGACTGTGGCCGTCTGCGACCTGCGCGACGACTACCTGGACTTCGCATCGAAGAAGTCCCGCGGCACGCCCACCCGCTACAAGGAATACAAGAAACTGCTCGAGGACAAGAACGTGGACGCCGTGGCCATCGCCACGCCCGACCACTGGCACGCGCTGATGTTCACCGACGCCTGTAACGCCGGCAAGGACGTCTACGTCGAGAAACCGCTCTCGCTGACGGTCTTCGAAGGCCGGCGCATGGTGGAAGTAGCCGAGAAGACCAAACGCGTCACGCAGGTCGGCATTCACCGCCGCTCGGGCAAGTTCCTCATGGAAGCGGTGGATTACGTCCGCTCGGGCGCCCTGGGCAAGATCTCGCTGGCCAAGAGTTTTCACATCCAGAACGAATGGCCCAACGGCCTGGGCGCAGTCCCCGACGGGCCGCCGCCCAGCGAGTGGGAATGGGACCAGTGGCTGGGGCCCGCGCCCAAGGTTCCTTACAACCGGAATCGCACCTTCTACAATTTCCGCTGGTTCTACAACTACTCGGGCGGCCAGCTCACCAATTTCGGCGTGCACTACATGGACATGCTGCGCTGGGCGCTGGGCAAGGAATCGCCCAAAGCCGTGGTGGCCATGGGCGGCCGTTACGGCGACATCAAGGACAATCGCGAGATCCCAGACACGCTGGAGGTGATGTGGGATTTCGGCGACCTCATGATGATCTTCTGCTGCTACGATGCCAATGGCGCCAACGGCTGCGCCACCGGAGCCGAAATGGAAATCCGCGGGACCAAGGGCACCCTGTACCTGTACGGAAACCGCTGGGAAGTGGTCTCCGAACGCGTGACCGAAAAGGCCTTCGGCGCGCGCACGCCGCTGGATCGCGTCACGGAACGTTCCTACGGTCCCTCGAAAAAGCCCGCGCTGGCGGAACTCAAATCGGGCAAGGGCAGCGCCGACACGGCTTTTCACGCGCGCAACTTCCTGGATTGCATCAAGAGCCGCAAGAAGTGCAACTGCGACATCCTCATCGGCCACATCTCCACGTCCAACACCCTGATCGGCAACATCGCCCACAAGACCAAGAGCTACCTGGAGTGGGACGGCAAGACCGAGAAGTTCACCAATAACGCGGCGGCCAACAAGTACCTGTTCTATCAGTACCGCGCACCGTACAAGCTGGGCTGATATCAAAGCCCACTATTCCGAACAGATTGCTTGATCTGGCTTGTAGACCGGTATATACTGCCTGAAGTCACTGAGGGGACGCATGGGAAGCGCGGTTTCCGGACGAGCGGCAGGAGTGTTGTTGATGGTCCTCCTGTGGGCGCCCCTTCGGGCTTCGGCGCAGCCGGCGCCGGGTCAGTTCCTCTATCACGACGTGCCCAAAAACGTATATGCCGGGATGGACTGCGACATCACCAGTGTTGCCGGCGATGGGAACAGCAGCAAGACCACATTCGAGGTTACCGTCACCTGCAAAGGCGGGGTATACAAATCGAAAATCAGCCTCGACTACCCCTCCGTGTTGCCTTCCCTGCCTCCCACCGGATGGTACTTTGCCACTCCTGTGCCGGTCACGCTCTCTTCCGAAGGTACGCTGACGCTCAACGACCCCGGCTCGGCGTCCCAGTGGAGCGGCGTGTGGGAGATCAACGCCCTGCAACAGCCGGTCGGGCTGTGCGAAAAACCCTTTCAGGGAAGCCTTCCAGCAGTCTCGGGAAGGATGGACGCATGCCCGCTGATCATGCTGGGAGACGCCAAGGACAGGCAGGGCAGAGACGTGTGGAGACAGTACGCCCGCATCATCGTCCGGGCGGGATCGGTCAGCCTCACCATCACGATTTATTCCTACTACCAGCCTTCGCAGCGGGAACCCGCAGTGGGCGATTCGAAGGATCTGAGGCCGGGCAAAGCCGCTCAGCGCCCGGAGAAGCCCACCGACGTCTATTTCGCCGCCGACACGGGCGGCAAGTTGGACGGCGCCTGCACGTTCCGCTCCGCCGGCCCGATCGAGTTCGACATCGACGTCACCCGCTTTGTCGCGCCGACCAACGGCGCCGGGATGCTCAGCGACCGGGAGAAACTGATCGAAAACCGAGTTGTATCGGCCAAAGCCAAACTGCGCATCGCGGCCTTCGACGTCGATTCCCGCTTCGTTCCGACCGAGGAAACCAAGCGCGAAGTGGACGGCGTGTACCTGAACGACTCGCTGGTCGGCACGCTGGAAGGGGTGAGCGGCGCCTGGAGCGTGACCGAATTCGAGGTGCCCATCGAGAAGATCCGCTTTCCCGAGATGGGCGAGAACGGCGCGCCGCCCGCCGCCGCCAAGAACAAAGTCCGCATCGAGGTGGACCAGGCCAACAGCGGCAACGTCTGGTGCACCGCGGTGGATTGGGCCGGCATCACCATACGCGCCGCCGCTCCTCTAATCCTGGTGCACGGCACCAACGCGCAATCGAATACGTGGGAATACAGAGCCGTCAGCCACACCAGCCCAGTGGAGTGGCTCACCGAACGGGGCATCGCGTTCGAGCACCGGCTCAACATGGAGGCCAATGGAGCGTTCGCCACCAACGCCGCCATCCTGGCGCGGTTCCTGGAAAAGCAAGCCCGGCAACGGGGCGTCGAGAACCTCCACGTCATCGCGCACAGCAAGGGTGCCAGCGACGCGCGGTACTACCTCAACCGCTGGTACCGGCACGGACAGCCGTTTAAAATCTTGAGCCTCTACTCGCTGGGAACTCCCAGCCAGGGAACCATCCTCTCGGATCTTGCCGTGGCCGTGGGCACCGACTGGTTCACTGTGGACCGGGACACCGATCCGGCGCTCGTTTCCGCCCTGGTCGACGCCCGAAACGCAAACATGCTGGGCGAGAATCTCGCCCTGGTGCCGGTGGATCCGGCCCGGGAGATCCAGCGCGTCGGCTCAATGGCGGCGTTCAACGACAACACGCCCAAGCACCCCGAAGTGGCGTACTACTCGATTGCCGGCGATGCGGATGCCAATGGAGACGGAGTCATCAGTCCGGCGGAAGCCGGGGGAGTCATTGACGCGCCCGCGGCGCTGCCGCAGACCGAGATCCGGTCGGTGTTCGGCCAGCGCACCTACCAGGCGCTGGGACGCATTCGACAGATCCGGACCTACCCTGCCGGCGTCTGGCCCTGGACCTCGACCGGGGTCGCCGGCGTGGTGGTGCAGAGGCCGGAGCCCAACGACCTGGTCTCCACGGTCGAGAGCGTGCACTGCGCGCGCTGCGGCTTCGAGCCCATCCCCTGCGTCGATCCGAACAGCGGCGTCAGCCGGCGCTATTTCCCCTTCAATCACACCCAGCTCAAGAGCCCGGTGGTGATGCAGGCAATCTGGGATCACATTCAGAAGCGCTTCCCCGTCGTGGAGGAAAGCGGCAAGTGATGAACGAACGAAAGCGGATGTCCGTCTGCCGGGGGCCGACAGGGGTGGCGCTGCTGGCTATTCTGTGGGCGCCCCTTCGTACGCTGGCGCAGCCGGCGCCGGGGCAGTTCCTGTACCACGAGATGCCGCCGGCGAACGGGTATGTGGGGCGAGGTTGCGGCGTGCCGGCGGTGACGGGCGATCTGACCAAAAGCAAGACCACCCTCGATCTGAGTGTCACCTGCGCCGAGGGAACATTTAAGACCAAAATCGACCTCGACTACCCCGCCGCCTTGCCCTCGCTGGAATCCGAGGTCTACCGCTTCAGTTCTCCGGCGCCGGTCTCGTTCTCTTCGGAAGGAACGCTGACTCTCAAAAACACCGGCACATCATCCGCCTGGGGAGGCTCCTGGCAAGTCTATGCCTATGAGCAAGATCCCGGAACGTGCAGGAAGTCGTTTCAAGGCAACCTTCCGAATGTTTCCGGAAAGATTGAGGGCTGCCAGACTATCGTGATGGCGAACCAGAAGGACAAGCAAGGGAAAGAGGTCTGGAGCGACACCGTCGAGATTTCCGTGTCGGCCGGAGCCCTGTCCCTCACCCTCTCCATCAACACCTTCTATCAACCCTCGGAGCGGGTCTGGGCGGGTCCCGGCGATCCGAAGGACCAGAAGCCGGGCCAGGCCGCCCAGCGACCGGAAACCGCCACCGACGTTCACTTCGTGGCCGGCACCGGCGGCAAACTGGACGGCGCCTGCACGTTCCGCTCCGCCGGCCCGATCGAATTCGACATCGACGTGACCCGCTTTGTCGCGCCGACCAACGGCGTTGGCATGCTCAGCGACCGGGAGAAACTGATCGAGAATCGTGTCGTCTCGCCCAAGGCCAAGCTGCGCATCGCGGCCTTTGACGCCGACTCCCGCTTCGTTTCCAGTGAGGAGACCAAGCGCGAAGTGGACTCCGTCTATCTGAATGATTCTTTCCTCGGAACGCTGGAGGGAGTGAGCGGCGCCTGGAGCGTGACCGAGTTCGAGGCGCCGATCGAAAGAATCCGCTTTCCCGAAATGGGGGAGGACGGTGCGCCGCCCACGCCCGCCAAGAACTGGGTCCGCATCGACGTGGACCAGTCCAACAGCGGCAACGTCTGGTGCACGGCGGTGGACTGGGCCGATATCACTATTCGCGCCGCCGCCCCGCTGATCCTGGTGCACGGCACCAACGCGCAATCGAACACCTGGGAATACAAGGCCGTCAACTACACGAGTCCGGTGGAATGGCTCCCGGAGCGGGGCATCGCTTTCGAGCACCGGCTGAACATGGAGGCCAACGGGGCGTTCGCCACCAGCGCCGCCATGCTGACCAGGTTTCTTCAGAAGCAGGCGCAGCAATGGGGCGTACAGAACTTCCACCTGATTGCGCACAGCAAGGGCGCCAGCGACACGCGGTACTACCTCAACCGCTGGTACCGGCACGGACAGCCGTTCAAGATCCTGAGTCTCTGCTCGCTGGGCACGCCCAGCCAGGGAACCATCCTGTCGGATCTTGCCGTGGCGATCAGAAGGCACTCCGCCTACCTGGACGACAACGCCGGCCCGTTGCTGGACTCCGCCTTGTTCGATGACCGCAACGCGAACCACCTGGGCGAGAACCTCGCCTTGGCGCCGGTGGATCCGGCGCTGGAGATCCAGCGCATCGACCCGATGGGGAAGTTCAACGAAAACACGCCCAAGCGCGCGGAAGTGCCGTACTACTCGATTGCCGGCGATGCGGATGCCAACGGGGCCGGAGTTGTCGGCGCGGCGGAAGCCGCGGGGGTGATCGACGCGCCCAGCCCGGCGCCGCAGACCGCGATCCGGTCGGTGTTCGGCCAGCGCACCTGCCAGGCGCTGGGTCGCATCCGGCGAATCCTGGCCTTACAGAACGGCATCTGGCCCATGTGGACCTTCACTGTCTCGGGCGAGGTGGTCCAGACGCCAGAGCCCAACGACCTGGTTTCGACGGTCGAGAGCGTCCACTGCGCTCGCTGCGGCTTCGAGCCCATCCTTTACGCCGACCCAAAGACCGGCGCCAGCCGCCGCGCCTTCCCCTTCAATCACACGCAACTCAAGAGCCCCGTGGTGCTGCAAGTGATCCGGGACCGCATTCAGCGGCGTTTTCCAGTGATAGAGGAGGGGGGCAAATGAGGATCGCCACACCGAGGATGCTGGCCTCCATTGTCGCGGCAGCGGCGGCCGGGCTCCTTGCGGGCCAAGCCGCTCCGCCCGAGACGCAGTCGGACCTGCGACTGCTGGCGATGCACAGCAGCAGCTTGATCCTGACACCGGACAATCCGTCCGGAGAGATTGCGTTTCCGGTGGAGGTCATGGACGGCCTCGAGATTTCGGTGATGGCCGGATCCAAGACCATCGAGGTGATCCTGCTGGAGCCGGGCGGCGTCGCGCGGACTCCGGATTTCGTTTTCGCGCGCGAAGACCGTCCCGGCCGCGGTCATGAGTTCTCGATCGCGAAACCGGCGGCGGGGACGTGGCGCGTGCAGGCGCGCGAGACCGCGCCGTTCAGCGGCCCGCGGGCGGTGATCCTGCAAGCCGAATTCGACAGCGATCTGGCGGCGGGGCTGGAGGGCCTGACCAACGATCCGCCCGCGGGCCGGCCCTCGAGTCTGGCGCTGATCGTCGCCGACGGGCGGGGCGGATGGGGGCCGGGCAGCGGGATTGCGATCGAGGGGTCCATTCGCGCCGCCGGCCAGCCGCCGGTGGCCCTCACGTTTCACGACGACGGCCGGGACAACGATGCCAAAGCCGGCGACGGCGCCTGGGCAGCCTCGTTCAAAGCGCCCGCGCCGGGCGTTTATGCCGTCACAGCGAAGATCACCGGAACGCGGGACGGCGCCGCCTTCGTACGCACGGTGGCCGGGCAACTGCGGGCCGGGAAGGCCTGCGGAACGCTGGGGCCCGCGTTCTCCTCGCGCGGAGTCGACGCCAATGGCGACGGCGCCGTGGATGCGCTGGAACTGGGCTTCGATGTGATCGCCGCCGAGGCGGGGCGCTTCGAGGTGGATGCGCGGCTGGCCTCGAGCGGCGGCGCGACCATCGCCGCCATCGATGCCGCGGATCTCGCGCGGGGCGCGGGCCGGGTCTCGGTTCGCGTGGCCGCCGCGCAGCTCGGCGCCTTGGGCGGAAATGGTCCTTTCAAGGTCGTCCAGGCGTCTCTCTCCTGCGTCGATCCGGACACCTCGGTGGCCCAGATGACCGATCGGCAGGTCGATCTCGGCGAGACCGCGGCCTTCACCTCCGGCGCGGCGCCGCGCGCCGACCGCATCGCGCCCAGCGGCGAAAACTCCGACCGGGGCGTGGATACGGATGGCAACGGCCGCTTCGACTCCCTGGAAGCGCGAGTGGGTTTGACGCTGACCGCGGGCGGCGCTTACCAGTGGGATGGGAAGCTGTTCGACAGCGCCGGCAAGGAGATCGACGCGGTTTCGGCTTCGGGCGATCTTCCGGCCGGAAAAACGTCCGCCCTGTTGCGCTTCTCGGGACTTAAGATCGGGCGGAACGGCGCGGACGGAGCTTTCCAGGTGCGCTTCTTCCATGCCCGCGGGCCGGCGGGCACGCTTTCGCTGGAGCCGGCGTCGGCGACGCAGGTTTATAAAGCCGCGCAGTTCGAGGGCGGGCCCGCGCCGCCGGCGCCCACACCCATGCCCACTCCGAACCCGACTCCAAGTCCGACTCCAACTCCGACTCCAACTCCAACTCCGACCCCGCCTCCGGCCAGCGCACGCATCACCGTCACACCCGAGCGGCTGGATTTTGGCTCCGTCGGGGTCGGCCAGACCAAAGATCTGGCGCTGACCGTGAGCGGCGCCGGCGGATCCTCGGCGCTGACGGTGAGCGGGGTCTCCTTCAGCAACGCGCAGTTCACGGTGGTTGGCCAATCCATTCCCTTCACCACCGGACTGGCGGCAACGGCCAACCTCACGATCCGCTTTACGCCGGTGACGTTCGGTGCGCAATCGGCGATCCTCACCATCGCCAGTAACGCGGCCAACCAGCCGGCGCTGCCGGTTGCGCTGACGGGCACGGGCGTGGCGGCGGGTCCGCGGGACGAAGAACTGCAAACCGATGACGGGAGCTTCGAACGGATGGTGGGTTTTGCGGGTTGGAGCGGGGACGCCTTCTGGGTCAACCGGCTGACGCCGTCGCGCTATCCGGCCACGCTCAAGAAGATCCGGATCTACTTTCCCGCGGACGGCGACATTTCGCCGAACACCGACATCCAGTTGGTGGCGGGGACGCATCCGGCCGGCACAGAGGACATCGGGGCCGCGCGGATCCGGACCATCCAGGCGCGAGTCCCGAGGACCGGCGCCTGGGTGGAGTTCGACGTGTCGCAACAGAGCATCGAGTCCGGCGACTTCATCGCCGGTTTCTACCTCAACGTCGACGGCGATCTGAAGCCGGCCGCGCTGGACACAACCAAGCCGGCGGGACGGAGCTACGTGAGCAAGAACGGCGCGGCATTCCAAAAAGTGGAGCTGGCCGGCCCGGGCGGCAACTTCGGTATTCGCGCCGTAGTGACCGCCGGGCAGTAAGTGCCCGCCTATCCCTGGGGAGCCATTGGGACCGTCTTCGGCTCCAGGCCCGCTTTGGCGGCTGCGACATACACCAGGAAAGCCGCGACATAGCTGTAGACGACCGCCGGCTGGACGAACGGTTTCCATTCTTCCGGGATGGGCAGGAAGGGCATGATGCCCACCAGGAAGCCGACGGCCCAGGCCAAGTAACCCGGTATGCTGATGCCTTCGCGCGGCCCGGCCCAGCGCCTTCCGGCGAGCAGGTAGTCCGCCGTCATGGCCCCGCAGATGGGACCGAACGAGGCGCCGATAATGGTGAACAAGCCCACCAGGTTGGCGGCGACGCCGGTGATGGCGAGCACCATCGCGAGAGTCACGCCGGCCATGGTCGAGACCATGCGGGACACGCTGGGGATCATGGTGGCGAAGCTGTTGCCGGCGATGAAGGAGCAGAAGCAGGCGGGCGGAATGGAGGCGACGGCGAACAGCAGGAACATGGCCGTGGCCAGGAAGCCGCCGACGCCGGCGATGGCCGCGTCGTAGGTGTAGCCCTGGATTCCGTAGACCACGTGCGCTCCGGCCACCGAGAGCAGCGGCAGGGCGCCGGCGAAGAAACTGGCTAGCGCCACGCCGACCATGCCGCCCCAGCGCACATCGCGCGCATCGCGGTTATTCATGCCGAAGTCGGTTCCCGCGGCGCCCGCCGTCGAGAAGAATCCGACCACCATCTGGATCAGCAGGGTGAAGGCGATGTACGGCGCCAGACTGGAGGGTGTGTACTGCGCAATGCCCGGAGCGGTCTTGTAGAAGACAAAGAGAATCACGAACAGCGGAATGAGATTCAGATACAGGGAGACGCGGGCCACGTAGCGGATTCCCAGCACTCCCACCAGAGCCGCCGTGTAGCCCCAAACGATGGCGGCGATGGCGAAGGGCAGGGTACCCGGGCCGTCGGGCAATCTCAGACCTTTCATGAGGAACGTCGTGGCGACAAAGACGTTGACCGAATACCACCCCACTTGCAGGAGGCCCATCAGCAGGCCCGGCATGAGGTAGCCGCCCTTGGTGCCAAAGGTCGAACTGCCGACCACGTACAGGGGGTAACCGGTTTGCATGCCCATCATGGCCGGGGCGCGGTAGAAGAGCGCGTAGCTAATGACGGCTGCCGCGGCGAGCGCAAGCAGACTGAGGCCGATCCCCATGCGATCGACGGTTCCCTTGGCGATCTCCATGTAGAACACAATCCACAGGAAGGTGCCCGCGTAGGCGGGCGCCGTGCTGGTGTACCAGGGAGCGCGCCGCGAGGCGGGATTGGGCGTTGCTTTGGCGATGTAGTCGGGCAGCATGATAGTTCCTCGCAAGAAGTGTTCGAGCGCACCAGTATACTACCAGCGCGGGTCCGGAGGTTTGCGAGATCAGAAGGTGGCCCGCAGCATAACCTGAATCTGCCGCGGGTAATTGGTGGTGGCGGTGATCTGGCCGAAGGCGGTGCTGAACTGGTCGGTGTTGGGGTTGGCAAACTGGGGGTGGTTGAAGGCGTTGAGGGCTTCGCCGCGGAACTGGATTTCGGCGCCGCGCTCGCCGATCTTCCAGCGCTTGTTGACAGAAAGATCGACGTTGTTCATGGCCGAGCCGCGCAGGTTGCTGAAGCGGAACGGCCAGGTGCGGTAGTGGTAGGCCGCCGGGCGGGTAGCCGTGTTGCGGGTGAAGCCGGCGCCGGCGTTGAACCACTGCTCGACCGTGTGCGGGCCGCGGTGAATGCCGTCCGGGTCGCCGAAGAAGACCGCGTCGCCCCAGGTGAGCGGCGCGCCCGATTGATAGATGCAGATGGCGGACAACTGCCACCCGGCGACGAAGGCTTGCGCGGGGCGGGGCGCCTTGCGCAGCCAGCGCGCGCGGCGGCCGAAGGGCAACTGGTACATGGTCGCGACGGTGACGCGGTGCTTGCGGTCCGCGCTCGACAGCGAGCGGTAAGGCGTCGGATCGGCGGGGTTCAGGAAACCGCCGGCGAGCATGTTCTTGGCCCAGGTGTAGGAGCCGTTCAGGCCCAGGCTGCTGGAAAAGCGGCGGGTGGCGCGCACTTGCAGGGAGTGATACCAGGAGAAACCCTGGTAGGTGGTGGTGTTCACCGCGCCGAACTGCGGGAAGGGCTTGAGCAGGTTTTCGCGGCTGATGTTGTTGTTGCTGCCCATGGTCCCGTTCACGCCGGCCACGCCGCGGAAAGGATTGGGGATGTTGGCGGTGAGGTAGTTGACCCGCTCCGGATCGAAGAACGGGCTGCGCGACAGCAGGCTGTTGCCCACCACGTTGAGGTCGCGATCGATTTCCATCTTGGTGGAGCGGTTGCCGACGTAGGCCGCTTCGAGCACGCTGGCGCCGCCGAATTGCCGTTGGAGGCTGGCCTGCCAGCGCTGATTGTAGGACGACATGGGAGCCGGGTTGAAGAACTCGACCGAGTTGCCGACGTCGGTCATGGCGCCGAGCCCCGCGCCAACCGGCTCCAGGATGCCGTCGGGGAACGGATTGGAGAGCGTCGAGTAGAAGCTCAGGCCGCTGTCCCGGGTGGGAATGACATTGGTGCGGCGCTCGAAGCCGTTCTGGAGCACGTCGGTCCGCCGGAGTCCGAGCCCGCCGAAGTAGATGCCGTAGCCGGAGCGGAACACGGTTCGTTTGGCGAGGCTCCAGGCCAGGCCGACGCGCGGCGCCAGGTTGTTGGCGTCCCGCACCCACAGCTCTCGCGGCTGGCCGCCGACGCCGGCGAACAGCAACCCGCCCCGCACCTTGAACTCGCTGGGAGGCAGATCCACGGTGGGGTTGGCCTCCCACGCGGCCGCGTACTGCTCCCGGGTCCGCGCCTCGATGGGCAGCGACGCACTGGCATCGAAATCCCGGATGGTGCGGTTGAAGCGTTCGGTGAGCGGCCCTTCCAGTTCGTAGCGCACGCCAATGGTCAGGGTCAGGTTCCGGCGCATGCGCCAGTTATCCTGCGCGTAGCCGCACCAGACGGTGGATTGCTCGGCAAAGTCGCCGTTGCGATTGAGGAGGCTGCTGGCGTTGGGCAAGCCCAGCAGGAACGAGGCGAAACCCTGGCCGATGGGTGCGGTGGTGGAATTGTCCAGCGGGCCGCGGGTCCAGGTGGGATCGAAGATGTAGTTGCCGCTGCGCATGGTGTTGCCGTTGTACTTGTTCTGGCGGTAGGCGCGGTACTCGAACCCGGCGTCCAGGGTATGGTTGCCGCGCAAGCGGGTGAGAGCGGCGACCAGCGAGTGGGTGTCCATGAAACGCGCTTCGCCGGTGTTGAGGCTGGTGAAGTAGCCGTTAATGTTAAACACCGGGAACTCGCGCAGATCGGGGCTGATGGCGTCGTTTAGGGCTTGGGGGAAGCCCAGCGTGGTGAGGTCGAAGTTCCGGCCGCGCAGCGGGTCGGTCTGGCGTGTGAAGCGCGTGTAGCCGTAGCGCAGGTTCAAGACCAGCGTGGGAGTGAAGGTGTGAACGTCGTCGAACGAGCCGGCGATGGGGTGGTACTGCTCGTGCAGTCCGGTGGCGCGGGTTTTGAAATAGTCGTTGCGGTGGGTGTCGCGCGTGTACCCGTTGCCGCGGACGAAGATACGGTCGCGGGGGCCGATGTAGTGATCCACGCGGACGGTGTGGGTCCAGTAGGAGGCGACTTCCGGGCTGTTCGGCTGCGGGTAGTTATTGCGGTGGTCGGCGGTGGTGGTGCCTTCGGTCAGCGGCAGGGGGAAGTACTCGAGGACTTTCAGGGCCACCGGATTGAAACGGTGGGCGGGGATGAGGTTGTCCGCAAAGGGGTCCTGGCGGTAGCGCGTGCTGCTGCCGGTTTCGCGGCGCCGCGTCGCGGGGTCGTAGATCTGGTAATTGGGGCCGATGGCGAGCAGTTCCGAGAAATCGCCCTTCCGCTCGGTTGCGGTCGGCACGGTCCAGGTTGTGCCGCCGCGCGGGCGCTGGTCGGTCAGCGCCTCGTAGGCCCACATAAAGAAAGTCCGGTTGCGGCCGTGGTAGAGCTTGGGCAGCACCAGGGGGCCGCTCAGCGAGGCGCTCCAGCGGTTGTAGTCGAAGTCGCCGCGCGGCTGGCCGGCGCGGTTGCCGAAGAAGCTGTTGGCCATCCAGCCGGGCTTCATCTTGGTAAAGGCGGCCGAGCCGCGCAGCTTGTTGGTGCCGGAGCGCAGGCTGATATTCACCACGCCGCCCGAACTCTGGCCGGTGCGGGCGTCGAAGGAACTGGTCTCGATGCGCACTTCGCCCACGGCATCCACCGGCGGCACGTAGCCGGCGGCCACCTTGCCGTTGCTGCCCTTGGAGGTGTTGGAGACGCCGTCGAGAGTGATGTCGGTGGTGCCGCTGACACTGCCGCCCATGCTGTAGTCGACGATGTGAGTGGGTTCGTAAGGGCGGTTGAGCAGGGGATCGCCCTCGAAGGTGGTGCCCGGCGCCAGGGCGATGAGCTGGTAGGGGTTGCCGTGGGCCAGAGGCAGTTCGGTGAGTTCCTTGTTACCCAGCAGCATGCCCATCGAGGCGTCGGCGCTTTCGAGCAGAGGCGCCGACTCGGTGACGGTGATGGTCTCGGCGACATCGCCGACGTCGAGGCGGAGATCGATCTGGAGATTGTCGTTGACGCTGAGCGTGAGGTTGTCGCGGCTGGCGCGCTTGAATCCGGGCTGCCGCGCGGCGACGCGGTAGTTGCCGGGGAGCAGAAGGGGGGCGACGTACGCGCCGCGGTCGTTGGTGTCGAGCGTGGTGACGACACCGGTTTCCAGGTTGGTGATGGTCACCCGCGCGCGGGGAATACCGGCCTCGTGCGCGTCCACGACGCGCCCTCCGATGGCGCCCCGCGACTCCTGGGCGGCGGCCGCGGCGCAAAAGAACAGAACACAGGCGCACACCCGGCAGCCGGCCTTGGACGATAGGGAATCCATGACGGATCACAATGTACCACGACCAGGAGTCAGTCGAGCAGGGTCAGTCTTCGGTTGATCGCCAGGGCGAGATCGCGCAGGGCGTTCGGGTTTTCGGGTGCTTCCTGGTAGGCGATCAGGCGCACGAAGTGGTTCCCTTGGCAAAAGGTCAGGCTCGCGCCGTAGAGGCGCGCGGCGTTGCCGATTTCAATGGGGCGGCTGCCTTCGGCGGATTCCGACTCCATAATCCGGCGGGCGCCGGCGGGTTGTGCGAAGACGTAGATGTCGGCCACGGCGTCGATGCGGTCCTGGAAGCGGTAACCAGTGGTCAGGGCGCGCTGCACGCCGGCTTGGAGGTAGCGGTCGGCGTCGCCGTTGATGTATTCCCAGAGCCGGCCGGCCGGAAAGGTGCGGGTTTCGCCCAACCGTTTCCAGCCGGGGACCTCGCCGCTTTCGGGGAAAGGCGAAGCGGTCTTGGGCGCGGCGCGGCGGAGCAGAATCTGGTTGGACTTCGAACGGCTCTCGCCGATGCTGGTGACATACACCGCGGGGCGGTCTTTGACCGGGCAGGCGTATTCGCAGGCGCCGCAGCCGACGCACTTCGCCGGATCCACATAGGGCTGGCGGATCTGCACGGGTTTGCCTTCGCGGTTGAAGGCCTCGGCCGGACGCAGGTAGATGGCTTTGGGCGTGGTGGGGCACCATTCCTCGCACACGATGCACTCGGCGGCCATGGACCAGGGAAGGCAGCGGCCGTGGTCGTAGAAGGCCGTGCCGATGCGGATGGGTTGAGCGGCGGCGCCGATCCAGCCTTTATCCTTGCCGGTGAATTCCCAGATGGCGCCGGTGGGACAGACCTGGCCGCAGAGCACGCAGCTTGGCTCGCAGTAGCCGATGCGGGCGACGAGCACCGGAGTCCACAGGCCCTCGAGGCCGGCTTCGGCGAAGCTGGCTTGCAGGGCGTTGTTTGGGCACACCTTCATGCACTCGCCGCAGCGGATGCAGCGGGCCAGGAAGGCCTTTTCGTCGAGCGCGCCGGGGGGCCGGACGCGGCGGGCGAAATCGGCCGCGGCGGTGCGGAAAATGGGCGTCAGGGCGGCACCGCCGGCCAGGCTCGCTAGCGCGGCGCGCCGGCGCAGGTCGGGAGCAAATCGGGTGGTTCCCGCGTCCGGGAAAAAGCGGAAGGCGAGGCCGCTATCCGGGCAGTCCGCGATGCAGTTCAAGCACAGGTGGCACTCGGCTTTGCGCCACGGCGCGCCGGGGATGGGGTCGTCGCCGCCCTGGCAGTGGAGCAGGCAGCGGTTGCAGTCTTCGCAGCGGCTGGGGCGCTTCTCCAGTCCCAGGATCGACCAGCGCGAGATGGCCCCGAGCAAGGCGCCGAGCGGGCACACGGCGCGGCAAAAGAAACGGGTGACGCGCAGATTGGCGAGCAGCACGGCGAGGAAGATGAGGCCCAGGAGGAAGCCCTGTCCGAAGTGGGGCTGCTTGAAGGCGAGCCGGAAGCCGAGCGCGTAGTTGAGGGCGGGCAGGACCGACAGGCCGAGCGAGCGCACGGTGAGCGCGATGGGGTCGAGCAGGCCGGCGAGGCCGGAACCGAACAGCACCGCGGCGAGGAGCGCAATCAGGAGGTAATACTTGAGCGCCTGCCAGCGTTTGTAGCGGTTGGATTCGAGCAGGCGCAGGCCGCGCCTCTTCTCGGATTTGAAGCTGCCGAACCAGTGATTGAGCGTGCCGAGGGGGCAGATCCAGCCGCAGAAGAAACGGCCCAGGACAAAGGTCGGGATGAGGATGACCAGGCTCCAGAGCAGGCCGCGGTAGAGGGCGCCGCTGGCGAAGACGTTGGAGAGCGCCGCGAGCGGGTCGGCCTCCAGGAAGATGCCGACCGGGTAGGGCAGGCGCAGGTCGCCCTGGCGGGTTTGAAAGGAGCCGCGAAACTCGGTTTTGTAGAGCAGAAACAGAAAGAGGGCGAGGAACAGGATTTGCGAGAGCCGGCGTAGTTTCGCGAGGTTCAATCGAAGAGCAGTCTATCATCGCGGCCGTTTTCTCGCTTCGTCCGCACAGGCGCCATTGTTGATAACCTCCAAGAGACGAGCACTTCTTTCCAGGGAGGATGAATTGAAAACCATGAAAGCGCTTCTGCTGGCTGCCGTTGTCGGGGGAGCGGCTTTGCGCGCCCAGCCAGATCCGTTGGAGGGGCTTTGGCAAGGCTATGACGGAGAGTGGGGCCATGTTTCCAGGCGGCTGATCGCGCTGGCCGAAGCTATTCCCGCCGAAAAGTTCGCGTGGCGACCGGCGCCGGGTGTGCGATCCACCAGCGAGGTCGTCATGCACATTGCATTAGCGAACTTCTATTTGCTGAGCGTGACTGGCCCCAAGCTGCCCTTCGACCCCAAGGCCGCCGACCTGGAAAAGACCGTCACCGCGAAAGTGGAAGCGATCGACTGGTTGAAGCGCTCGCTGGATGCAGTCAAAAGCGCTCATGCGGGCTTGCCGTCCGCGGATGCCAAGCGTAAGGTCAAAGTGGCTGGCAGAGATGCCACCGTGGATGGCATGTACCTTCGAATCGTCATTCACGCCAACGAGCACATGGGGCAATTGGTGGCCTATGCGCGTGTGAATGGGATCGTACCGCCCTGGTCGGAGGGCAGCGGAAAATAGGCGCTGCAACTTACGCTTTCACAACCAGCGTGACGCGGTGGATGGCGGTCACGCCGGTGCGCAGCAACGGGCGCGGCATGGGCTGAGCGATGCCGTTGAGGTCGATGGTGCGGCAGCACAAGTCGTAGCTGCCGGGAGGCAGGCCGGCCAGTGACGCCGCCCAGTGGACAATCGTGTAGCGGAGCGGCCATTGGAGGGGCCGGCCCGTTTTCGGATCGATCTGGCTTGTGTTGGCGGGCAACTTCCCTCCGGGCAGCCCCGCACCCCAGCTCGCGGGCGGCGGCAGGATGGCCGCGTCCTTCCAGTTGGCCCCGGCCCAGGATGCCTCGTCCGCCGGCCAGGGATCTTTCTGAGAATGCACGCAGTACTGAACTTTGGCGAGCCCAGATACGCCGACCTGCGCCATGCCGGTCAAAGCAGCCGGCTTCTCCGGCGGGATTTCCTTCGGGGCATTAATGAACCTGGCCCGCGTCTTCATCGGGCTCTCCGTATCGTTGTTCAACTCCGCGTCGGAATCGTTGGCCTTGTAGTCGTT
Source organism: Acidobacteriota bacterium (assembly GCA_016213755.1). GTDB lineage: Bacteria > Acidobacteriota > Terriglobia > Bryobacterales > Bryobacteraceae > JACQZT01. The sequence goes on from JACQZT010000207.1 coordinate 41,661, forward strand.
GGTCAGAACGACACGCTGGACCCACTTGATGGACTTGCTGCCGTATGTTCCCGGCACGACCACCCGCACAGGACCGCCGTGGGCAGCCGGGATCAACTGGCCGTTCATCTTGTAGGCCAGGACGACGGGCGTCTGCCCGGGCGGGGTTTCCAGAACCTGACCGAACGGCAACGAGCTTTGGAAAGGAGGCAGGTTCCCGGCATGATAGCTCTGATAATAGACCCGGCGGATATTGGCTTTGGGCCTGGTCAGCCAGATGGCTTCGCGGAGGGGGACTCCCTCCCACACAGTCATGTGAAAAGGATCGGCGCCATTCGTGCAGACACAGACGTGCAGAAAGCGGACCGCGTGCTTGTCCGCCAATCTCATCAGGCCATTCCAGTCCAGAGCGTTTCCCAGCGCCCGCGAAAGGGGCTGCTCGACACTGCTGTCGCTCGCCGGGTCCGGGACCACATCGAGAGACCAGGTTTCCGGAAGGAGCCCGATTTCGCGCAGCTTCTCCGGCGAAAGTTTGGCGACGCCCGCCTTGCCTTTGTCCAAGAGGTGGGCGCGATCGACCGGCGTCAGGTACTCGAGTTCGGCGATCGCCTTCCGCAGTTGCGGATCGGCCCCGGCATCCGCGGCCGCGAGCGGCGATGCGGTCCAGGCTGCCGCCGCCGCGCTCCCCAAATGAAAAAAGTAACGCCGCGTGAGCCGGCAGTGTTCGCGGACCCGTTGCTCCCAGTCTCTCATCCGATGCTCCTACATGAGCATAGCGTCTGGCGGCCCTCCCGCTCAATCGAGTTTCCAGCTTAGAAACTGATTCGTCCCTGCAACTGGAGGAACCGGTTGCGGGTATTGGTTTGGGAGGTCACGCGCCCGAAGTCGGTCGAAGCGGGGTTCGTGTTCGGCCCGGCGAACTGGGTCCGGTTCTGAAGGTTCAGCGCGTCGACCCGGATCTGGAACCGTGCCCGTTCGGCAAACCTGAACTCCCGCTGTAAGTTGACGTTCCACTGGTTGGTCATATCGGCGCGCAGACCTTCGATGCGAGTGGGGAAGACGCGCTCGTGAAACGCCGCCGGGCCGCGGGACGATACCCGCTCGAAGTTGCCGGTGTTGAACCAGCGGTCGAGCGTGCGAATGCCGGTATTGATGTCCGTCAGGTTGCCATAGAAGAAGACATTGCCCCAGTCGAGCAGCGGCCCGGGCTGATACTCAAAACTGGCCGCGGCCTGGAAGCCTCCCACGAGGTAGCTGAAGACGCCGCTCTTGAGGAAGTGGCGGCCTTTGCCGAAGGGGAACTCATAGATGCCGGTGGCGATGAAGCGGTGCGGGCGGCCGTCGTTGGACTGGCGCCAGGTGGGGCTCGAGTCGAATTCGTTCATGAAGAAGTCGGAGGTGCGAACTTTCAGTTTGGTGTAACTCGCGCTCAGATTGAAGCCTTGGGCGAAGCGCCGCTGGAACTGGATTTCCAGGGCGTGCGAGCGGACCGCGCTTAGCGGCGCGGAACTGGTCGAGACTCCGTTCATCTGGGGAAAGGCGCGCAGCAACTGGTTCTTGCGGATCGTGGAACTGGTGAAGAATCCCAGCGTCGACAGGTCCTGGTAGAGCAGCGGATCCGAAGTCCTCAGGGAAGCGAAGTTCGAAAGCAGGAACGGGTTGCTCACGTTCGAGTTGAGGTTGTTGGCGACGTTGTTGTCGCGCACCAGGCCTTTGGCCCAGTACTGCCCGGCCAGCGGCGAGAGAGTCTGCTGAATGGGCACGCGGTCGGAAAACGAGCCGGCATAAGCCACGTCGAGCAGCATGTTCTGCCCGATCTGCCGCTGAACGCCGATGCGCCAGCGCTGCTGCCGGGCGTGTTTCATGCCGTAGGGATCGAAGGTCCAGCCGCGTCCGGCGCGGGCCATCAGTCCCAGCCCGTCGCGGGTCGGCTCGTCGAAGCGGGTGCCGTTGGCGCGCACGGGGAACGGGTCTGTCAGCGGCGAGACGCCCCGTCGCGGGTCGCCGGCCAGCCAGTTGACGCCGAAGTCCGTGGTCAGGGTGGTGGAGGTAGTGCGGCTGTAGCCGGTCTGGTCGGGGCCGTCGTTGAGCACGTTCAGAGTGTCGTAGAACAGGCCGTAGCCGCCGCGGATGACGGTCTTGGAATCGAGCTGGTAGGCGGCGGCCAGGCGGGGCAGCCACAGGAACTCGTTCTGCCACATGCGGCGGCCGGAGGCGGCCGAGCCGGCATACACCGAACCCCCTTTCACCAGGAATCCCGCCGCGCCTTGTTCGGGCACCGGCCGGGCGGTGTAAGCCGCCTGCGCCAGGTCGGTGATGGGCAGCTTGGCGTTGGGGTCGAAGTAGGTCAGGATCCGGTTGAAGCGCTCGGTGGGGCCGAGCTCGTACTCCAGGCGCAGGCCCAGGTTGAGCGTCAGCTTCTGCGTGAGCCGCCAGTTATCCTGCGCATACCAGCCGTAATAAGGGTTGAAGGTGGCGTAGCTGTCGGTGGTGGCCACGCTCATGCTGTCGGGCAGGCCCATGGAGAAGGCCGCCCAACTGTGCGCCAGGTTTCCGGCGGGGGTGAAAGTATCGTCGTTCCGGCGGGTATAGGTATTCGTGAAGTTGAATGTCCCCGAAGTGTTGCCGCCGCCACCGCCGGTACGAAACTGGCCGCGAGTGTCGAAGCCGGCGCGCAGCGTGTGGTCCCCGCGGATGTGCGAGATATCCGCCTTGCCCGTCAGCGTGCGGAAGTGAGTGAAGCTGGGGTAAGTGACACTGACGCTGCGGTAACCCGAGAAATTCATCACCGGCAGAATGGTCTGGGCGCCGGCCCTCTGATCCATATAGGCGGGCAGGCCGACGTCGGAGGGCTTGAAGCTCATGGCCACATCCGGCCGGGACCCTTCCCGATAGTTGTTGGCCGCCACGGCGACGTCGAGCACGGTGCTCGAGCTGAGGGTGTAAACCCAGTCGGCGGTGCCGCCGAGGTTGGTGCGGCTCTGGCGCAGGGATTGCAGCCCCTTCATGGTGTGATAGGTCCAGTCGGCGGCTTCGTTGATCCAGTCGTTGTAACTCCAGCGGGCGAAGAAGCGGTGCCGGTCGGAGAGGTTGAAGTCCGCTCGATTGCTGTAGGCCTTGTAGTCGCGCACCAGCGGCGCGTCGACGGAGAGGTAGTTGTTGAGCGGCTCGCGCTTCGGATCGTTGTCGTTGTTGGGCGCGGGCAGCACCTTGAGGTACCAGTTGTAGGCCGGGTTGACCATGCGCGACTGGGGCAGGAGGTTGCCGGGAATCGGGTCGCGGACGTAGTGCGTAGCGCGGGCCGGGTCGGGGCGGACGCTGAGCGGATCGTAAATCTGGTACAGGCCGGCGTTGACGCCCAGGAAGCGGGAGAAATCGCCCTTGCGGTCGTCGAGCGTGGGAATCGTATTGTTATAGCGGCTGGGCAGGTCCGCCACGCTGTCCTTGTTGCCCTGGTAGCTGAAGAAGAAAAAGAGCCGGTCTTTGCCGTTGAAAAGCTTGGGCAGCCGTACGGGTCCGCCAACCGAGCCGGCGTAGTTGTTCGACCGTCCGGACATCTGCTTGTCCTGCGAGCTGAGATCGTTGGCCAGCGCGGTGTTGCCGGCCGCCTGGGCGGCGGCGATGTTGTTGTAGTAAAGCTGCTTCGTAAAGAACGGAGCGCCGTGCCAGCGCTGCTGCCAGTGCTGCTCGGTGAGCGTGCCGTGGAACTGGTTGGTTCCGGCCTTGGTCATCATGGTGACGTTCACGCCGGAGGTGTGGCCGATGGAGGCGTCGAAGCTCGAAGTCTCCACCTTCATCTCCTGCACCGTGTCCGCCACCGGAAGATATGCGCTCTTGCGGCCGGCGCCGTTGTTCGGCACCCCGTCGATGGACCACTCGTTGCCGCCCACGTTACCGCCGATGGAGTAGTCCGAGGCGCCGGAGTTGGAGTGCGGCCCGAGATAATCGTTCACGCCGCTGGTCTGGACGCCGGCAGTCAGCTTGACCAGCACCATGGTGTTGTTGGCGATGACGGGCAGGTCCATGACGCTGCGGTTGTCCACCACGCGGCCGCTGGAGGCCGTGGCGGTGTCGAGCAGCGGCGCCTGCGCGGTGACCGAAACCGTCTCGGCGAGGGCGCCGAGTTCCAGTGTCAGGTTGATTTCCAGGCGCGTCGAAAGGGGCAGCGTGATGCCGCCGCGCACGATGCGCTTGAAGCCGGTGAATTCCGCGCTCACGCGATAGTCCCCCGGCAGCAGCAGGTTGGCCTCGTAGTAGCCGGTCTGGTTGGTAGTGAGACGCGTGGCAGTGTTGGTATCCGCGTTCTCCACCACCACCGACGCTCCGGCGACGGGCGCCGAGGACGGGTCCAGCACCCGGCCGTATATCATGCCGCGCGTCTCCTGACCAAAGACGGCCGGCGCGCACACGGCCAGCAGTGAAATCACCCACGCTCTGGACATATGAACCTCCCTGGCGAACAGCCATTATGCCAAGAAACTCCGGGTTCTACGCCGGGTTCGGCAGGTCGGGGTTGGGCTTGTCGAAGCGGCCCGGAAGGTACGGGAACTTCTTCTCTATATCGGGGATGAGATCCACGCCGAAGCCGGGCTTGTCGGGCAGGTCCATGTAGCCGCGCCGGGCGGTCAGAGGCTGCCGGAACACGCCCTCGCGCAGGTGGCTGAAGGTCACGTTGTGCTCGAGCACCAGGCGATTGGGGATGCCCGCCACCAGGGCCGCGTTGGCCATGATGGTGAGCCCGCCGTGCCAATCGTGCGGGCAGCAGAGCTTGTTGCGCAGGTGCGCCATGCGGGCGATGTGCCAGGACTCGGTCA
>JACQZT010000214.1 GCA_016213755.1 Acidobacteriota bacterium
ACTCAACTGCGTCATAGCGATTCATGATCCCATCCTGGAAGACCTTCCAGCCATCAAAGCGGCTCCTCATGTTGTGCTCGCGCCGCAGCAGTTCCTGAAGTTTCTGCTGCACCCAGACATCTTTCCTCGCCGAATCTGGAATCGCCGTCAAGTCAGAAGCGCACTTCTTGTCCCTCGTCAATACCCGCACCAGCTTCACCGGATCGGAACTCAGTCGCTTCAGGCCCCAGGGAAAACAATCGATGTTGTCAACGGTGTACCAATAACTGCGAAGGTGGCTGGTCGCCTTCGCCTGCGCGACCAGGGCGCCGAAGAACCCTGACCAATCAGCGTTCTTGGGGAGGTAGTCAGCCGGAATGAATTCTCGGTCGAAGAGGTCAACAAGGGAGTGGCGAAGGTTCTCGCCATCGATGAAGATGCACGCGCTGCCAGTGTTCATATGTAACAGAAAAGGGGAGCTCGCGGCCCCCCTTTATTTTCCTTTGGGCACGCAACCCAAAGGCAACAAGTTTGTCACTAGTAGTTTAGATGCAGAGCGCATAGAAATCAAGTCGGGAAATTGACACGCCCGTTTCAATAGCGGATATCCTAGTGATTCTAAAGGACAAACAGTTCCCGTTGTCGGGCGGGGGCATTCCGGTGTGCTCCCGCTGCGCAATTACTTAAGGTAGAACGACACGCTCTCGTGATCCGCTGACTCGTGGAAGGAAACAGCATCTGGTCTACCGTTCGCATGACCGGCGTTGCCAGGAACACTGAAACGAAGTCTCTGGGTGGGACGGACGCCGCCTGCTCCGATTGCCAAAACCGGAAGGCGGGGATTCCGGATCACATATGGTCAACCGAAGAGATCGTGGGCTTGCTTGACGAGCGAATTATCCTGCCCGAGTTACGTTAGCTGACCCACAACAGGTTAGTCCCGAGATGGGACGGCTGCCTGTCCCGTTTCCGCCGAGTGCGGTTGGGAGGTTAGCGGACCGGATGCGCGCCGACACCCTTGGGAACCAGGACCACGCGCTTTTCCGGTTCCTGGCCGCCCAGGGCGCGCCGCGTTTCATCGGAGAGGTGCAGGGTCCAGGCGGATTCCCGGGCGGCGAAGCCGCGGCAGTAGTGCGGGTCGCAGTGGACACTCAGACCGTTCAGGTCGCCGGTGACCTGGGCGTGAAGATAGGCCGTGTACTCGGCGCCGCTCATGTAGCGGACGCCTTCCCCCAGGCCGGTCAGCAGCCGTTCGACAGAGCCGATGTCCAGGGCCACGTCACGGTCGTGGAAACCGATCCAGTGAGGCCCATCGACGCTCCAGGGAACCTCGGCGGCGGTGAGTTTCCGGTCGTAGCCCCAGGAAGTGCGGGTGGAAACCGATTCGAGCGAGAGCACCAGGCCGGGGGAAAGAAAAACCGCCCAGTTCCAGGTGGCCAGGCCGAATCCCAGGCCGGCGGCGACGCGCGCGGTGTCGTTGGCGTAGGACCGCGAATATGCGCCGCCGCCCGGCCGCACGACCACGGGTGTGACGGCGAAGTCCTCGCGCAGATGCTGGAGGGAACGCCGCAGGTGCTCGCGCTGGGTGGCCGCGGGAATTTCGCGGTCGCGCAACCGGTCGGCGAACTCGTTGTACCAGTCCAGGCTGCCCACGCCGTCCATAGGCGCGTCCCACCAGGGCCCGGGCGGCGAGTCGAGATCCGGCAGCATGTGCGTCCAGCCGTGGCTCTGGATCTCGAAGACCCCTTCCGCCACGCCCGCGTCGAGGCCGCGCTTGGTGGAGGCGAAGTCGTGAACGGTTTTGCCGTCGATGCCGTCCACCACGCTCTGGACCCAGGGGTTGAGAACGCGGCGGGTCTTGCGGTCGACGTATCCGGTCACGGCGTTGATGTCCAGAACCGCCCGGTGGCGCTTCAGCGGCTCGATCAGACCGCAGCGGATCTCCTGCTCGCTCAGCGTGCGGTAATGCCAGTAGGAAAGGATAGTCTTGTCCGACGCCCCCATGTCGTCCAGGAACAGAACCACCGACCGGTCGTATTCGGCGTACAGCGCATAGCCCTGCGCCCACACCAGGCAGCGCTTCAGCAGATCCCGCGTGATCTGCCTCTGGAACTGGCTCGCCGAGCGCTCGATTCCCAGCCATGCCACTCGTCCGCCGGAGGGGGCTTCGCGGACCGTGAGGAACGGCTGGCCGCCGCGCGCGCCGACTACGGTGGCACTCTCGGCCGCCACCTTGCTGCCGGCGAACGAATAGCCGCCGCCGGCCGTCAACTCCGCCTCTCGTCCCCGCAGCCCGCGCACGACGAAGTGGTCGCGCGAGAACTGGAACGGATCGGCCGACTGGTACCGGCTCACATAGCGCACCCCGGCCAGCGCGGCGAGCCGAGGAGTGGCGACGGCGTCGGCGACCAGCACCACGCTCGTGCCCTGCCGCGCCAGTTCTTCCAGAACCTCCAGGTCCTGGTCTTTCACGCCGGCCGCGCCGGTGTTCCAGAGAATGGTCCCGTACAGCGGCCGGCCGTCGCGGCCGAGCAGATGGTAGCGGTCCAGGCGCTGCTGGTCCAGCCGCAGAATGTCGAACGGCAGGCCCCAGGATTTCAGCAAAGCCGCCAGGAACTGAAAGTCGTTGGGCTGCTGGATCAGGTGGCTGGAGTCGTCTTTCCACTGGTCCGCGATTACGAGCAGAAAACGGTACGGCAAGCCGCCCGAAGCGCTCCAGGCAATCGATGACAGGAGAAGCAGAATGAAGACGCGCATGTCAGACCTTCAGGAAAACCTTTCTCTTGTGCATCCAGTTCAGGATCGACCAGTTCACCAGCAGCAGCACGGCGGCGGACAGAAGCGGGCCCCATACGCCCATCTGTTGCGCCACCGGCTTGCTGAAAATCTCCGCGATACGGCGCGTGGACACAATGGAGGGACCCAGATAAGCGGCAATCGCGTTGGTTCCGATGACCACCAGCGGATAGGCCCATTTGCGGTACTGCCGCACGTCCACGATCCAGTAGAAAGACAGAAACAGGAGGCACGCCCAGCCGGCCGACATCAGCCCGTAGGAAGTCGTCCAGAGTTTCATGATCACGGGCACAACGGGGCTGAGCGCCCGCCCCGCCGCCAGACAGCCGAGGCCGGTCAGGCCGAAGATCCTCATCTTCTCGCGGTGCGATCGCGCGCTCAACAGAACCTGCCCAAACAGCAGGCCGAGGATGGTGGTCGAGATGGCCGGGATGGCGCTCAGTACCGTGCCCCAGCCCTCCGGATGCGCCCGCCCGACGACGAGTTTGTCCACGGCGGTGACGAAGTTCTGGTTCATCTGGTAGGAGCCGGCCGGGAGGATCAGCGCATAAACCACGAGGATCCCGGCGGCCACGCCAATCTGAAGGCGCACGGCGCGGCCGGCGAGATAGGATGCCACGACATACGCCAGCGCGATCGGTTGCAGCGCGCTGCTCAGCTCGATCCACATCGGCGCGTTGGCCGACATCGATTCGCGCAGCGAGCCGAGCAGGAACAGCACGATGGCGCGCCGCCAGACCTGGCGCATCAGTCGGCCGCGCGTCTGGGTGGCCAGGCGGCGCGCAAAGGAGAAGGGGATCGACACGCCGACCATGAGCATGAAGGAAGGCCAGATCAGGTCGTAGTAGCGCAGCCCTTCCCAATCCGAGTGAGTCAACTGGTAACGGAGAAAGGGCACGCCCAGCGCCGCCAGCGCCAGGAAAAAGGCCTTGCCGCCCATCAGCCAGAACATAGTGAAGCCGCGGAAGGCATCCAGCGAAACCAGGCGGGAAGGAGGCGGCGTCTTGCTGTCTTCGGCGGCATAAGGGACGACAGGCGGCAGGTTCATATAAACCTGGAGAATACCTCAGGGAACGCGATAGTGCCAGCGCCTCGCGGCCGCCGGGCCCAATCTCGTGCGACAATCCGAGCATACGCCGCGTTGTATAAGGGAAGAACCATGAGCCTCAGTCCTGCAGCGGGAAAGCCGGCCGATCCGGCGGCGCTGGTGAACATCCCCAGACTCATCACGGCTTACTACACCCAGCAGCCCGATCCTTCCGTGCCCGCGCAGCGAGTGTCGTTCGGCACGTCGGGGCACCGGGGTTCCGCTTTCCAGTCGTCTTTCAACGAACGGCACATCCTGGCCATCAGCCAGGCCATCTGCCTGTACCGGGCGCAGGAGAACATCGATGGCCCGCTGTATCTGGGCATGGACACCCACGCGCTTTCGACGCCGGCGCTGGCCACGGCCTTGGAGGTGCTGGCGGCCAACGGCGTCGAGGTCATGATCGCGGAAGGGGACGAGTACACGCCCACGCCCGCGCTCTCCCACGCCATCCTCACCTACAACCGCGGGCGCGCGACGGGACTGGCCGACGGAGTGGTGATCACGCCCTCGCACAATCCGCCCCAGGACGGCGGCTTCAAGTACAACCCGCCCAACGGCGGGCCGGCGGAAGCCGGCATCACGGGCTGGATCGAAGCCCGCGCGAACGAATTGCTCGCCAACGGACTCGACGGTATGAAGCGGATGCCGTACGAAAAGGCGCTGCGCGCGTCCACCACGCACCGTCATAACTACCTGGACGCCTACACGCGGGACCTGGCCCAGGTGATCGACCTCGCGGCCATTCGCGGCGCGAACCTCAAACTGGGCGTGGACCCGCTGGGCGGCGCCGGGGTCCACTACTGGGCGCCGATCGCCGAGCGCTACGGTCTGAACCTCGCGGTGGTCAACCCCCATGTCGATCCCACCTTCGGATTCATGACCGTCGACTGGGACGGCAAGATCCGCATGGACCCCTCTTCGCCCTATGCCATGCGCAGCCTGATCGGTTTGAAGGACCGCTTTGAAGTCGCCTTCGCTTGCGACACGGATCACGACCGGCACGGCATCGTAACCCGCGGCGCGGGACTGCTTGCGCCCAACCACTTCCTCTCGGCGGCCATCTTCTACCTGTTCCAGAACCGGCCCCATTGGCGCGCCGAGGCGGCGGTGGGCAAGACCCTGGTCAGCAGCCAGACGATCGACAGCGTGGCGGCGAAACTGGGCCGCCGGCTGCACGAGACGCCGGTGGGCTTCAAGTGGTTCGTGGACGGCCTGCTGGACGGCTCGCTCGGCTTCGGCGGCGAAGAAAGCGCGGGGGCGTCGTTCCTGCGCCTGGACGGCAGTGTGTGGACCACGGACAAGGACGGCATTATTGCAGCCCTGCTGGCGGCCGAAATCACGGCCCGCATGGGGCGCGATCCGGGCGAGGTCTATCGCGAACTGACGCGCGAGTTCGGCGAGCCGGTCTACGAGCGAATCGACGCGTCGGCCACGCCGGAGCAGAAGTCCAGGCTGGCCAAGCTGTCGCCGCGGCAAATTGAGTGCTCTTCGTTGGCCGGCTCGAAGATCACCGGCATCCTCACCCACGCTCCGGGGAACGGCGCCCCTCTGGGCGGGCTGAAGGTGATGTCCGAGGACGGCTGGTTCGCGGCCCGGCCCTCGGGAACCGAGAGCATCTACAAGATCTACGCCGAGAGCTTCCGCGGCGTGGAGCACTTGCGCCGCATTCAAGAGGAAGCGCAAGCCATCGTGAGCCAGGCGGTGGCGGGGGGCTCGCCGGGAGACTAGAGTGGATGTCCCGGATGGGAGGTCACATGAAGAGAAGATCCTGTTTCGGAGTCATGGCGGCCGGGTTTGCGCCGGCTGCCTTCGCCGGGTCCGCGGTGGCGCGCGATGCGCTGGACTTGACGGCCTTTGGCATCCGAGCGGATGGGAGCACGGACGACACCGCGGCCATCCAAAAGGCCCTGGACGCAGCCGGCGTCAAGGGCGGGACCGTCGTTCTGCCCCCGGCGAAATACCTGGTGGCGGGCAGCCTCCGGATTCCGCCCGGCGTGAGCCTGGAAGGCGTTTACGATGCTCCCATGGGGCGCGAACCGCTGCTCGGGACCGTGGTTCTGGCGACCGGCGGCCGGGATAAAGAGGACGCTCCGGCGCTTTTCGAGATGGGCAACGGGTGCATGGTGCGGGGCCTCACCGTGTTCTACCCGGAACAGATGGCCACGGACATCCACCCCTACCCTTGGACGTTTCACTTGCAAGGCTGGGACGGCACTGTGGAGAACCTGACGCTGGTCAACACCTACAACGGAATCCGTGTCGGACCCGAGACCAATCAGCGCCACCGGATCCGCAGTGTGGTGGGCTGCGCCCTGCGGCGGGGTATTCTGGTGGACCGGACGGTGGACATCGGCCGCATCGAGAACGTGCAATGGCACTGCGACTTCTGGATGGCCAAGGCGGTGAACGGCAACCGCAACGCCGTTTACGAATACATGTGGAAGAACCTGGAGGCGTTCATCTTCGGCCGAACGGACTGGGAGTACGTCACCAACACCTTCGTGTTTCCCGTGAAGACCGGGTACCGTTTTATCAGAACCGCCGCCGGGGCGTGCAACGGACAGTTCTCGGGCATCGGCGCGGATGCCGCGCAACGCTGCGTGTCGGTCGAAGAGATCCAGAACATGGGACTGCTGATCACCAACGGCGAGTTTGTGTGCATTCCCGGCGAGCGCATCGAGGTGGTAATCGAACCGACCTGCACCGGCTCGGTACGATTGGTCAACTGCGCCTTCTGGGGACCGTCGCGCCAATGCGTGGCGATGCACGGCCAGGGCTATCTCTCGCTTTCGGATTGCTACCTGGAGATCTCCGGCCGGTTCCCCGCCGGACCGCCCGATCAGATCTCCGTGGTGGAGGCCGACGGAGGAAAACTCCAGGTGCGGGGCTGCACGCTCCGCTCGCGCGGGAAAGAGCCGAGTATCCTTTTGAAGAAGGGCCTGAAGCACGCCATTATCACTGAGAACAACGGCCCCAGAGGCGTGAACATCGTGAATGAAATCGGCGATCGGGCGATTATTGCGAACAACGAGCCGTACCAGCCGCCGTCCGCCTGACACCAGGCCGATGGGGTTGGGAGGAGGGATACCAATGAAGCACCGGACACTGTGGGCAGTGTTTGCGTTCGTTGCGCCGGCGCTGGCCGGAGATTGCGCGGGACTGGCGAAGCTCAGCCTGCCCGCGACGACCATCACCGTTGCCGAAGAGGTGACGGCGGGCGCTTTCCAACCGCCCGGCGGGCAGGGATTGAAAGGCCTGCCGGCGTTCTGCCGTGTAGCGGGCGTTATCCGTCCGTCGCAAGATTCGGACATCCGCTTTGAAGCGTGGATGCCGGCGAAGGAGTGGAACTCCAAGTTCCAGGGAGTCGGGAACGGCGGATTTGCCGGCTTGATCGGCTATGGCGGGCTGGCGGAAGCGGTCCGCCATGGATACGCGGCCGCGTCCACGGACACGGGCCATCGAGGCGGCGGCACGGACGCGACCTGGGCGCTCGGGCATCCCGAAAAGGTGGCCGACTTCGGGCACCGTGCCATCCACGAGACGGCCGTCAAGGGCAAGGCCATCACGGAGGCGTTTTACGGTTCCAAGCCCAAGCGCTCGTATTTCAACTCCTGTTCCAACGGCGGGCGCCAGGCGCTGATGGAGGCGCAGCGCTACCCCGAGGACTACGACGGCATCATCTCCGGCGCGCCGGCCAACCATTGGACTCATCTGTTGGGGCTGGCGGTCTCGAACATGCAGGCCACCGCGGGCGACCCCGCGGCCTACATCCGGCCGGCGAAGCTGCCGGCGATTCAAGCCGCCGCGCTGGCAGCCTGCGACAAACTCGATGCTGTTGAGGACGGCGTCATCGAGAACCCGCCCGCGTGCCGCTTCGATCCGGCGGTGCTGCTGTGCAAGGGCGCCGAGAATGACGCATGCCTGACCGAGCCGCAGCTAAAGGCGTTGAGGAAGCTCTACGACGGCCTGCGCGACTCGAAGGGTAAGTTGCTGTACCCGGGCTACGCCATGAGCGGCGAAGCGGAGCCGGGCGGCTGGGGGCCTTGGATCACGGGAGCGCAGCCGGAGAAGAGCCAGATGTTCGCCTTCGGCACGGGCTTCTACAAGAACATGGTCTTCGGCGATCCGGCGTGGGACTACAAGAAGTTCAAGATGGATGCCGATTTCAAGACCGCGGCGATCAGGACCGCGGGCATCCTGAATGCCACCGACCCCGACCTGCGGCGGTTCAAGGCACGCGGCGGGAAGCTGATCCTCTACCACGGCTGGTGCGACGCGGCGATCCCCGCGCAGGCGGTCATCGACTACTACCGGAGCGTCACGAAGAAGATGGGCGCGAAGAAAACGGCCGAATTCGTGCGCCTCTTCCTGGTGCCGGGCATGCAGCACTGCGGCGGAGGCGCGGGGCCGAATTCCTTCGGACAGGGCGGTGTCGCGCAGGGCGACGCGCGCGGCAACATCGCCGCCGCGCTGGAGCGCTGGGTCGAGCAGGGCATCGCGCCGGAAGAGATCGTCGCCACGAAGAACAAGAGCGCCGCCAACCCGGTCGTGCGCACGCGCCCGCTCTGCGCCTATCCGAAACTGGCGCAGTACAAGGGGTCGGGCAGCACCGACGACGCGTCGAGTTTCGCATGCGCCGAGCCGGGCAAACCGAAACGCCGATCCAGCTTTTGATTCGGACGATTCTTGCCTGCATCCCAATACGGGGTTGCGATTCTCAGGGCCGGCGCCGATGGGAACTACCAGCGGCTGTCCATGAGATTGAACAGGGCGTCGCGGTTATCCAGCCGGACGCCGGGCAGGAGGCGGCCGCTTTCGGTCCGCCAGCGCAGTCGGCACGGCGGTCGCCGGGGGCATCTGGAAAGATACTGCGCAAGGGCGGATTCGACCACATTGCGCAGAGTCGTCCCCCGGATGGCGGCGTGACGCTTGACTCGCCGATACAGCTCAGCGCCGATTTCGACGGTGCGCCTCATATCCATACAGCCTACCGCACCGGGTCTTCGACCTCGCTGAGCCAGTCGGGGTGGCGCAGGACGTCGCGCGGGCGCGAGCCGTCGGGCGGGCCGATGATGCCTTCCCTCTGCATCCGGTCCAGGATGCGCGCGGCGCGGCCGTAGCCCAGACGCAGGCGGCGCTGCAAAGTCGACGTGGAG
>JACQZT010000215.1 GCA_016213755.1 Acidobacteriota bacterium
ACTGGCTCAGCGCCGTGGCCGCCAGGTCGATCTTGTGCAGCCGCCCGAGTTCCTGGCGCTCCTGCTCCGCCGCCTCGCGCAGCGACGCCAGCAGATCGACTTCGCGCACCAGTTTCTCGGAAACCTCCGCCAGCGCCCGGGTGATCTCCAGGCCCAACCCGCTGACCCTTTGCACCACGCCTTCCACCGAAATACCCTCCACCGCCTGGCGCACCTCCGCCTGCCTCTGGGCCGCCAATTCCGCGCTCCTGGCGTCGGCGCTCTCGCGCTGGGCCGCCGTCTCCTTCCGGATCTCACCGAACTCCTGCTGCACCTCCGCCCGGCTCCGGCGCCCCCGGGCGGCCGTCTTCTTCGTAGTGGCCATGGCCACAGGATCCCCTAAAACGAGTTTCGGGGACACCCTCGAAAATCAAACGGTACAGCCCTGCGCTTGGATCGGTTCGAGGATCACTCTGTAACCGAGCGCGCGCAGGTCTCGCAAGAGCCGCCGCTTGCGCCGTTGGATGGCGGCCTTGTTCAATCCCAGCGGACCGCGTTCTTCGTAGCGCACTCCTTGGTGGAGCACCTTCCAGATCGGCCGCGGCAGGCGGTGCGCCACCGCCCAGATCGCTTTCTTCGCCCCCCATCCGGGGCACCCACCGCCGAAACAGAAGCTGGAAGTAACTCCCCTCCGTTTTCACCGCCGCCCAGGCCAGTTGGTTGATCAGCTTCCGCATCGGACGGTTGCCTTTCGGACTGCGGTTGCGCACCGATACCCCTGCGCTCTCCTGCCGCCCCGGGCACACTCCCACCCACGACGCCAGTTGCTCGGAGGTTGGGAACGCCGCGGCCTCCGGACCGATTTGCGCGATCACCTGCTGGGCCGAGTCCACCCCCAAACCCGGCAACGCCGCCAGCCGCGCGATCGCTTCCTGGTGCGCCTGCATGGCCTGGCCCAGATCCAGTTCCAGCTCTGCGAGCTGCTGGTCGATCTGCTCCACCCGTTCCAGCGACAGCTTCAGCAACCGGCGGTGGACCGGGTGGAGTTGGCCGCTCAGCGCCGCCCGCACCTGTTCCTCGCTGGCCCGCACCCGCGAGTCGCGCATCTCGGCCAGCTTCTTGGTGTCCGTCTCCCCGTCGGCCAGCGCCCCCAAGATCCGCAGCCCGCTCGCCCCCAGCAGGTCGCTCACCACACAGCTCAGCTTGATCTGTCCTTCCTCCAGCAGCGACTCGATCTGATTCTGCAACTGAATCCGCTGGCGGGCCGCCTGCCTCCGGAAGCGCGTCATCGCCCGCCACCGCCGCTGCTCGGCGTCCGGCACGTAGCTCAGCGTCAGATCCTCGGCCCGCCACCGCTTCACCAGTCGCCGCGCATCGGCAAAGTCCGACTTGCGTCCGCGCGGCGCCTTGTTCGACCGCGCCTGCGCCAACTGCAACTCGAACTTCCCTTCCAGCGCAATCCACACCGGCTTCCAGTATTGCGCCGTGGATTCCATCGCCACCGACGTCACCTCCCGTTCCCGGAGCCGGTTCACGCACTGCAAGATCTGTTCCGTCGTAGTGCGGAACTCGGTCATTTCCGGAGTGCCGCCGGCCAGGGGATGTCCGGCCACGTGCATCGACCTGCTTCCCAGATCGATTCCGGCCACCTTGGGCCGCAGAACCGGAAGTCCCGTCCCAGCTTCTGACTGCTTCCCCGGAGCTTTGTTCGCATTCTGTTTCCACATGTCAGTTCGCCTTTCGAGCACGAACTGCCCTCCGGGCGGCGCGGAATGCAGAAACTCCAGGGCCGCGCCATCGGTCTTCGTCAATTGCTACAGTATTTCCAGGATGGAGAGAGCACTTTCCAAATCGATTCTGTGGGCGGCCGCGGCCGCGCTGTTGGCCGGCCAGGCCGCGCCGGGGGCGGATCAGTTTCGCGCGCGACAGGCGCGGGGCTGGGACGAGCGGGCCTCGGAAGGGCGTTGCGCCATCAAGGTGTGGGTGGACGACGAGGTGAACATCTTCCTGGAGGGCGACCTGGTAACCTTTGAAACCGTGCGCGGGCAGCGGGCGCGCGATGCGGGCACCGAGTGCACTCAGCCGCTGCCGCGCGGGGCGGCGCTGGCGGACTTCCAGTTCAAGGGCATCGACGGCCGCGGGCAGGTGGATCTGATCGAGGCGCCGGAGCGGCGCAACAACTACCGCGCCTGGGTGCGCATCCGGGACCCGAAAGGCGGCGGCGAAGAGCACCACTTCCGCCTGAGCTGGCGGCAGAACTGGACCAGCTACGGAAGCCAGAGGCAGGAGCGCATTCCCGAGCGCGCGACGCGCGACACGCGGCAGGAGGGCGACAGCGTGTGCTTCTACCGGGACCGGGATTTCCGGGGAGAGTCCTACTGCGCCCGGGCGGGAGACGACGTAGCCAACGTGGGGCCGCAGTGGAACGACCGCTTCCGCTCGGTGCGGTTCTTCGGGCGCGCGCGGTCGGTGGAAGTGTACCAGGACGAGGGCTACCGCGGCGCGAGCGAGCGGATCCTGCGCGATGAACCCGATCTGAGCCGGGTAGTGCGTAATGGAGCGAATTTCGACCGGTCGATTACTTCGCTCCGGGTGCGATAGCTACATTCTAGGCGCGTAGTAGCCGCTGCGGGCGCGCACCACCAGCTCTTTGCGGCCCTTCACTCTCACGTCGACGGGATGGAAGAGGCCGTCGGCGCGGAGCGGTTCGGGCCGGTACAGCAAGTTGTACTGGTGGCGCAATTCGTTGGAGATGTTTTCGAACGACTGCGCCAGGTCCTCCACCTTGAAGGGGAACAGCGCCAGCCCGCCGGTCTCGGCCGCGAAGTACTTCAACACCTTGTCGCCGTCGGTGGGAATGCGGCTGATGTTGGTCGAGATGGTGTAGATGACGACATCGGCTTTCTGCGCCATCTCGAGCGCCTGGTCGCGCGTGTAGCGGCTCTGATTGTCTTCGCCGTCGCTGAGGATGACCATGGCGCGGCGGAACTTGTGGCGCGGCTGGTCCTGCATGAGTTTGTCACGGCAGGCGAAGAAGATCGCATCGTAGAGCGAGGTGCCGCCGCCGGGGTGCAGCTCGCGCACGGCCTTGGCGAGTTTCTCGGAGTCGTCGGAGAGGTCCATTACCAGTTCGGCGGTAGTGTCAAAGCTGACGACAATGGCCTTGTCGGCGCGCGGCCGAAGCAGGCTATGGATGAACTCGATGGCCGCTGCCTGCTGGAATTTAAATCGATCGCGGACGCTGTTGGAGGTGTCGATCAGGACGCCCAGGCGCAGGGGCAGATCGGACTCGGCCGTGAACTCGAGGATGTTCTGCTGCTTCTTGCTCTCGGTGACCTGGAAGTCGTCCTTGACCAGGTCGGTGATGAAGCGTCCCTTGCGGTCGGTGACGGTAAACAGGATGTTGACGCGGGTGACGTCCAGGACGATGCGCGCCTGCTCGCCGGCTTCCGGGACAACCGGCGGCTTTTGGGCCGCCTGCGGGCCGGCAAGACAAAGCAGAAGTAGCGTAGCGACGATGATCTTCATGACGGCCTTACTGATTTGATTATAGAAGCGCGGCGAGCCAGCGCTCAAGCTCTGCCGGAAGCGGCGCCTCAACGGCGATCCGCCGGCCGGTGGAGGGTTGCTTAAATGCGATGCGGTGGGCGTGGAGGAAAAAGCGCCCATAATCGGCGGCGCGGGCGCCATACAGGCGGTCGCCGGCCACCGGGTGACCCAGGAAAGCGAGATGCACGCGGATCTGGTGCGTGCGGCCGGTTCCGATGCGCACTTCGAGGAATGTAAACTCTTGGAAGCGGCGCAGCACGCGGTAGTCGGTGACGGCGGCGCGCCCGGTGTCCAGCCGGGCGGTCATGCGCACGCGCCGGACCGGGTCGCGCGCGATGGGGCGCTGGATGCGTCCGGCGCCGGGCCGGATCTGGCCCTGGACCAGCGCGAGGTAGACCTTTTCGACTTCGCGGCCGGCGAACTGCCGGGCCAGGTGGCGGTGGGCGGCGTCGTGGCGGGCCACCAGGAGCACGCCGCTGGTTTCCTTGTCCAGGCGGTGCACGATGCCAGGGCGCTCGTCGCCGCTCACGGCGGAAAGGCCGGCGAAGTGATGCAGCAGGGCGTTCACCAGGGTCCCCGATGGCCGCCCCGCGCCCGGATGAACGGCCATTCCGGCGGGCTTGTTGATGGCCACGACGTCGTCGTCCTGGTAGAGGATCTCGAGGGGCAGATCTTCGGCCGAGGCGCGCAGGGGAGGCGGCGCGGCCGGCTCGACCTCCACAACCTCGGTCCCGCGCAGCGTGTAAGAGGCTTTGGAGGCGGCCCCGTTGACGCGCACGCGGCCGGCCTTGATCCACTCCTGCAACCGCGAACGGCTTTGTTCGGGGAACCGGCCGAGCAGGCAGAGATCCAGGCGCTGGCCGGCGTCGGCGGAAGTGGCGGTGAAGGTCACGGTCTCAGACCAGCACCGTGAAGGTGGTTTCGGTGCGCTGGACGGGGCGATAAAGGGTGTCGCGCTCGACCGGGTCGCGGCCGGCTTCGCGGATCAGGCGCAGCAGTTCGCCGCGCCGGAGGGCTTGGCTGGTGGTAGCGCCGGCGTCGTGGTAGATGCGCTCCTCGACCACCGTGCCGTCGATGTCGTCGGCGCCGAAGCGCTGCGCGATCTGGGCGATGCGGGGGGTCAGCATCACCCAGTAGGCCTTGATGTGGGGGATGTTGTCAAGCATCAGGCGGGCCACGGCGATGTTGCGGATGTCGGTGAAACCGGTGGTGGAGGGGATGTGGGCCAGCGGCGTGTTGTCGGGGTGAAAGGCCAGCGGGATGAAGGTGACCAGGCCCCCGGTCTGGTCCTGCAACTCGCGCAGGCGGACCAGGTGATCGACGCGGTCCTCGTCGCTCTCGAGGTGGCCGTAGAGCATGGTGCAGTTGGATTTCAGCCCGAGCCGATGCGCCTGGCGGGCCACCTCGAGCCATTCGTTGCCGTCGATCTTGTGATCGCAGAGAATGCGCCGGACGGGTTCGGAGAAGATCTCGGCGCCGCCGCCGGGCAGGGAATCGACGCCCGCCTGGATGAGCCGTTCGAGGGTTTCGCGAACGGAGATTTTCGTGCGCCGGGCCAGGAAGGCGATCTCGACCATGGTGAGGGCTTTCAGGTGGACTTTGGGGAAGCGCTGTTTGAGTCCCTGGAAGGCCTGGCAGTACCAGTCGAGGGTCAGCTCGGGGTGCAGGCCGCCCACGATGTGGAATTCGGTGACGGCTTCGCTCCAGCCGCGGCCGGCGGTCTCCCAGACCTGTTCGAGCGACATGGTGTAGGCCCTGGGATCGCGGGCTTTCTTGCCGAAGGCGCACAGGCGGCAACTGGCCACGCAGACGTCGGTGGGGTTGATGTGGCGGTTGACGTTGAAAAAGGTGACGTTGCCGTGCAGCCGTTCGCGCACCAGGTTGGCCATGTAACCAACGGCCAAAATGTCGCTGGAACGGTACAGCGCGAGACCGTCGTCAAAGCTCAGACGCTCGCCCGAGCGAACCCGGTCGAGAACCGGCAGAAGTCGCCGGTCGCCGATGACAGCATCCATGGTTAAGCCCCGCCGCGCGACAGGAAGAGGATGTCGGCGGCCCAAAAAAGAAAGAATAGCACGCTGACGCAGCCGTTCACGGTGAAGAAGGCGGCGTCGACGCGGGACAGGTCGTCGTGCTTCACCAGGCGGTGCTCCCAGACCAGCAGCGCGGTCACGACGGCCACCCCGGCCAGGCTGAGGGCGCCGAGGCGGAAACCGAGGACCAGCAGAGCCAGGCACAGGATCATGAGGACGTGAAACGCGCGCGCGATCCACAGCGCGCCGCGAATGCCGCAGCGCCGGGGCAGGCTGAAGAGGCCGGTTTCGACGTCGAACTCGTAGTCCTGGCAGGAGTAGATGATGTCGAAGCCGGCGGTCCACAACGTGACCGCGGCGGTGAGCCACAGGATGCGCGGATCGAGGGAGCCTTCGACGGCGATCCAGGCGGCGGCGGGGGCGATGCCCAGCGCCAGGCCCAGCACCAGGTGCGAGAGCGACGTGAAGCGCTTGGTGAAGGAATAGAAGAAGATCACCGCCAGGACGACCGGCGAAAGGAGAAAGCAGAGCCGGTTGAGGGACGAGGCGGCGTACATGAAGACGGTGGAGGAGACGGCGATGAAGCCCCATGCGAAGCTCTTCGACAGCAGGCCGGACGGAAGATGGCGGGCGCGGGTGCGCGGGTTGCGGGCGTCGATGTCGGCGTCCAGCACGCGATTGAAGGCCATGGCCGCCGAGCGCGCGGCCACCATGGCGAGGACGATCCAGAACAGGCGCAGGCCCAGGCGCGGGGTCGGAAAGCCTTCCTCCCGCAAAGCCAGCAAGGCGCCGGTGAGGGCGAACGGCAAGGCGAAGACCGAATGCTCGAACTTGATCATCTCGAGCGTGAGGAGAACTTTGCGCCAGAATTTTCGAGGCATCGGGATACGGTACCATTCTATTTCATGGCGCGTTTTCGCATTCTCGGTTTGCTCTCCCTGGCGCTCGCGGCGGGCTGCTCGCGCGACAAGCCGGCCTCGATCGACGATCTCAACTCCGCGGTCGTGACTCTTCCGAGCGGGAAGCAAATCAAGGCCGAGCGCATGGTGCTCACCACCGACCTGGCGCGCGGGATGATGTTTCGCCAGTCGCTGGCGCCGGACCGGGGCATGCTGTTCTTCCACGAGCGGGACGGCACTTACAGTTACTGGATGTACCAGACCTTGATCCCGCTGGATATCCTCTGGATGGACCGCAACCGCCGCATCGTCGAGATTTCGGCCGATACGCCGCCGTGCAAGACCGAGGCCAGCCGGTGCCCGCACTACGGAGGCAGCTACCGCTCCCGGTACGTGCTGGAGATCGGCGGCGGGATGGCGGCCAAGTACGGGTTGAAAGTCGGAGACGTTCTGGAGTTCTAGGGGCGAGAGATGAATCAGGAACAGTTGCGCGGGCTGCTGGAGCAGGTGCGCTCGGGCGCGGTCGAAGTGGGGACGGCGCTGGACCAGATGCGGCACATGCCGTTCGAGGACCTGGGGTTCGCCAAGGTGGATCACCACCGGGCGCTGCGGCACGGCATGCCGGAGGTGATTCTGGCCCAGGGCAAGACGCCC
>JACQZT010000211.1 GCA_016213755.1 Acidobacteriota bacterium
CAGGCCGCCAGCCACCGCGATGAGGGCGTTCATGCGCTCATCGGCGTGGCGCTGAGAGTCGGCGAGCTTCCGAACGCTGCCGACAATGACCACCTGGGCGCGCAAAAGGCGGCTGAATTCGTCTTCGATGTCCGCCTGGCGAGTGGCCGGCACTTCGATGATGGCTTCGATGCGGTCCAGGCGGGCCGAGGCGTCGCTGCCGTTGTTGCCGGGCATGGAACGTGCCAAGTGTGGCGCGGACCGCGCTGGAGGAAGACTCGCCAGCCTCTTACGCGTAAACGGAGAAGGCCGGCATAGGGGCCGTGGAGAGGGGTGAGGTCTCCGGATCCGGTGGCGGCGAAACGGTCGACGGCGTCGCGGATCTGGCGGGCGATGGGAGGATCGAGGCGCTGGAGGTCGCGGACGGCGGAGGGTTCCCAGATGGGCGTCATAGGCCGAGTTCGGGGCGGATCTCGTCGTCGCCGACCAAGGCGCGCAGGGCCGGATCGGCGGACAGGAACTCGAGGTAGCGCAATGCGGCGGCGATCTCGGATTCGGGAAGGCGCTCGATGGCGTCGTGAAGCTGCTGTTTGGTGGGCATGTGGCAAATGCCTCCTGAGGCGATTGTAGCGCGAGGGGCGTCTGCCGGGTACGGCGGCGACCGAGTCCGATAACGCATATTATGTCAACTAATGTGCGCGCCCAAAAAAAGGCCCGGCGGGGGTGCCCCCAACCGCCGGGCGCGAGGGAAGAAATCCGATTCCGATCCCAATAGGGATGCCGGCGCTTACCTGCTCCGCCCCGGGGAGCGGCTTTCGCCGCGGGCTCCACCGCCGCCTTCGATCCGGCCGCCGCCGCCACTTCCGCGAGGGGCGCTCATCTCGGGCGCGGAGCGTTGCGGAGCGCTCATCTGGGGCCGCGATTCGGAGCCGCGCCCCATGCTGCCCCGATCCTGGTAGGTCGGAGGCGGCGCCGAGCGCTCCCGCACGATGGGCGGGCTGATGCGGATCGATTGCGGCTCGCTGCGCCGCGATTCGCGCGGCTCGCTGCGCGGCGCGCTTTCCACCCTGGATGGCGGGCTTCCGCTGCGCCGCCCCTCGTAGCTGGGCATCTCGCTCCGGCCGCGGGCCGGCGCCTCGGTGCGCGGCGCGCTCTCGGTGTTCCGGCTGGGGCCTTCGAATCTCCGCCAGCCGTCGCTGGACTCGCGCCCGCCGCGCGCGGGCGTCTCAGTTCGCGGCGCGGTCTCGGCGCGCCGGGTGTCGGTGCCGCGCTCGGGCGTGCCTCCGCCGAACCGCCGCCAGCCGTTCTCCTCCCGGCTGCGAGGTTCTGCGCCGCGCACACCCGCCTCCCCGCGCTCCGGTTCACTCACTCTGCGCCAGCTGCGAGTGGCGTTGGTGTCGCCCTCGGATCGCGCCGGGGACGCTTCCCGGCGGCTTTCGGCGTTCGCCACACGGCCACCCGCCGGAGCGCCTTCGGCCGTCCGCCCCTCGCCAAAGGTCCGCCGGCTCACCTGTTCGATTCCGCGCCTCTGCTCGTCGAAGCCCACGCGATCCACCTTGGCCGGCTCCCGGCGGCTGTAGAAGCGTGTGTTCCCGGTTTCCCGCGGAATCGCCGCGCCCCGCACCTCGCGGTCGGCCAGCCGCAGGCTCTCGCGCTCCGGGGCCAGCGGCACCTGGCCGCGCACCAGCCCGGCGCCCCGCAGATCGTTCTCGGACACGTGGATCGTGTTGCCCCCGCGTCCCCGCGTGAAGTCTCCGGCACTCACCGCCGTGACGCCGTTGGTCACCCGCGAATTCCGGTAAATGTTGGTGATATTGATGTTGTTGACCACATGCACGCTGTTGTCCACGTAACTCCGGTTGCGGTAGCCGGCGTAATAGCGGCTTCCGTACCAGGGGTAGTACGGCTCATAGGGAGCCAGCGGAACCCAGCCCATGTTGCCGAAACCGATTCCGACGCCAATGCCGCCGTGGTGACCGCCCCAGCCGAAGAATGCCACCAAGCCCGGGCTCCAGTGGTGCCGGGAATGCATGGCCCCCGGCCACCAGCACCAGCGGTTTCCATGATTAAACCAGCGGCCGTAGTGGTACGGAGCCCAGCCCCACGGGTCGTAGCTGACCCAGCTCCATCCGTACCAGTCCACCCACGCCCAGCGCCCATGCCGATAGGGCGCCCAGCCGCCGGAGCTGTACGGTCTCCACACCCAGCCATAGGGCGGTGCATAGATCCAGTCGCCGTGCCCGTCCAGGTCCTCGGCGCCGTAAATGTCGCTGCTGACATATTGATAGGAGCGGGTTCGCTCCAGGTCGCGATCGCGCCGCTCGTTCCAGCGGTCGAAGTCGTTGCTTCTCACCGCGCCGGCAATCTGGTACTCGGGATCGGAGGCCGTCCCGCGTGCCAGCATGGTTCGCCCCGAGGTCAGGCGCTCGGAACCGCGCGGGGTAAAGACCTCGGCCTCGCCGGAGCGCACCGTGATTTCGGACGACCCGTCCGGGCGCACCGTGATGCGGTAGCTTCCCTTCTTCGCCGGCCGCACCGAAACGTTGGGCGTGCTGATCTCGACGTCCGCCCGGCTGTCGCGCAAGACCCGGAACGTCGCCGTGCCGCGCGCCACCTGGATCTGGTAGCGCTGGTACTCGAGCTCCGACAGCCGCACTTCGCTGCTCTCGTCCAGGCGGATCATGTTGGCAAAGTCGAACTGCAACTCGGCCCGCGACAGCGGACCCGTGTACAGGCCGTCCTGCACCACCAGAGGCGCATTGATGGCCGCCGCGATCCATTCGCCCGCGTCGCCGCGGCGCACCGAGACGTCTCCATGGATGACGCTGATCCGGGCCACGCCGCGGCCCGACCCCTCGTCCTCGGCCCCAGCCATGGATGCCGCCAGGGCCCCCATCACCACCATCGCCTTCATGATCGCCGGTTTCATTGGGTTGCCTCCTTCGACTGCCGGAATTCCAAGGGCATTTCCGGGGCCAAATCGTAACTTGCTGATAAATAGACACATTTGGGATGTGCCGCGTTTGGGGCCGGTGGCTGAAAACCACCACCCTGCTCGCATTCGGCCGGCGCAGTCGGTTATACTCGGCTTCTGGTGCGACTTCCGCGGATCTGTAGTGGAATCCTTCTAATGTGGATGGCCGGCTGCGCCCGGGCGCCGGAGAGCTATCCACCGCCCATGCAGCGCAACGCGCTCCCGGAGGCGGAACAGGCGGCGATCGGCTTTCTCGTCTCGATGAACGATCCCAACGCCGAATCGTCGTTTGTGCGCGACATCAGCCCCGCGCTGGAAGGCGGACAGTGGCGCTGGACCTATGTTCGCCCGGAGCTCAAGATGCACCTGAAATCCGTTCGCGGATTGAAGCTGGTGTGGGAGATCGGCCTGGCCGTCGCCACCTTCGAGCGCACCGGGCCGGTGACCATTTCTTTCTTCGTCAACGGCCAGCCGGCAGGCAAGCTGCCCTGCCCCAAACCCGGCGACTACCGGTTTGAGCAGCCCGTGCGGCCGTCGCTGCTGCGCGCCAATGGCGAGAACTTCATCGCCGCGCAGGCCGACAAGCTGTGGGTGTCCCCCACCGACGGCGTCAAACTGGGCTTCACACTGACCCGGGCCGGCTTCATCCAATGACCCTGGAACCGTTCGCCATCGTGCTCGCCGCGGCGTTCACCGTCGCGGTTTCGGCGGCGGCCGGCAGCCTCTTCCTAAAATACTTTAACTTTCGCTCCTATCGATCTGAGTATTGGCTGTTTTCATTCACCACTGGCTCGGCTCTGCTGAGCCTCTCGGTGTTTGCGCTGGCGGTCTGCCGGCTGGCCCGCTGGGAGAGCTTTCTGGCCCTCGGCGGCGTGCTTCTTGGGCTGGCACTCTGGAAGTCGCGCGGGCCCGGCGAGAAACCCTCGGCGGAGCCTATAGACAAGGCACAACTTGTTCTTTTTACAACTGTTTATACAGTATTTACAATCATTTACTTTATATCCGCCCTGGCACCGGAAGTCAGCCCGGACGGTTCCTCCTATCACCTCGGCCTAGTGTTCCGCTATGTCCGCGAACGGGGTTTCGCCACAGTCCCGGCCAATATCTACGCCTACCTGTCGCAAGGGCTGGAGATGCTGTTCCTGTTTGCCTTCCCCTTCGGACGGCACTCGGCCGCAGCCCTGGTTCATTTTGCCTGCCTCACCGCGCTGGTCTGGTCGATGGCGGCCTACGGGCGGCGCTTCGGCTTCCCCGCCCCGGCCATGGCCGCGGCGCTGCTGGTCTACCTGAGCCCGGTGGTGGGCGCTGACGGCACCTCGGCCTACAACGACGTGGCGGCGGCCCTGGACATCTTCATTCTGTTCTACCTGCTCGAAATCTGGCGGGAACAGGACCAGGACTCGATTCTGGCGCCGACGGGTCTGGTGGCCGGTTTCGCCTTCGCCATCAAGTACACGGCCTTCGTGGCCGTGCCTTTTACGCTGCTGGTGATCACGGCCCGCCTGTGGCGCGACCGGCGGCGGCTGTGGCGCGCCGTGCTGGTGGTTTCCGCCTTCGCGTCGGTTTCGATTCTGCCCTGGCTGGCCAAGAACTGGATCACGGTTTCCAACCCGGTGGCACCGTTCTTGAACCGCTGGTTTCCGAATCCATACGTCTTCGTCGAGTTTGAGGACTACTACCGCGCTCACTTCCGCACTTACGGGCTCCCCAGCTTGTGGAGCATTCCGGTGGAGGCCGCCGTGCGCGGAGAGGCATTGCAGGGTTTCCTGGGTCCCGTGTTCCTGCTGGCGCCGGTGGCCCTGCTGGCCCTGCGCCACCGGCGCGGGCGGAGCCTGCTGGTGGCGGGGCTGGTGTTTGCCCTGCCCTACGCGGGCAACATCGGCACGCGTTTCCTGATTCCCTGCCTGCCGTTCGTGGCGCTGGCGCTGGCACTGGCCCTGGGCCGGTCGGGCCGGCTGGCGGCGGTACTGGTGGCGGCGCACGCGGTGCTGTCCTGGCCGGCCCACACGCGCTGGTATGCCGGTCCGTACGCCTGGCGCATCGAGCGGGTTCCGATTCGCGCGGCGCTGCGCCTGGAGCGGGAAGCCGATTACATCAACTTTCGCAACGGGGGCTACGAGGTGGTGCGCATGATCGACTCACTCGTGCCGCCTTACGCCAAAGTCTTCACCATCAGCAACGTGATGGAAGCTTATTCCAGCCGCGAGATCCTGACCGGCTACCAGTCGGCGCGCGGCAACACCATGCAGCAGATCCTGTGGAGCCCCCTGGCAAACCACTATCAGCCCACCGGGCAGATGTGGTTCCGCTTCCCGCCGGGGGCCTACAACGCTCTGCGCCTGGTCCAGACGGGCACGGGCGTCGAGGATTGGGCGGTGAACGAGCTGCGTTTCTTCGGCAACTCCCGCGAACTGGAGCGCAAGCCCGCCTGGCGCCTGCGGGCCAATCCCAATCCCTGGGACGTGCAGATGGCTTTCGACAACTCGCTGGTCACCCCCTGGCGCGCGCGCCAGCAGGTTTTTCCAGGCAGGTCTATTCAAGCCGATTTCGGCCGCCCCGAGCTGCTCGACGCGGCCCTGGTGCAGTGCGCCTGCGACGTCGAACGCCTGGCGCTGAAGCTGGAAGGCCGCGACGAAAGCGGCGGCTGGAAGACGCTCACCGGCCAGCCCGAACGCCTGCGCGTAAGCCTCCCGGAGGATTTGCGCCGGCAAGCCACGGCCGACCTGAAAGCCCTGGGCATCGACTACCTGCTGGTCTTTGACTCCGACTACTACGCCGGCGACTTCCGCCAGCAGCCGGGAGCCTGGGGCCTGCGCCTGGCCGGGGAGAAGAACGGCGGCCGGCTGTACCGGATTCCGTGACGGTCACGGCGGCCGGCGGCGCGGGTCTGCCGCCCGGACGGGCTGCAAGTTCTCCCCGCCGGGGATGAACTCCACCACGACCCGATTCCGAATCAGCCCCGCTTCGTGGCCCATGTCGAGCAGCTTTTGCGCCGCGCGAGGCACCAGTTCACCGCAAGCGACGGTGTAATGGTTGACGGACACCCGGACAAACTCTTCGGCGAGCGAGGGTTCCATGTCACGGGCGAATTGCAGGGCGTAGTTCAGCGCCTCTTCCTGGTGGTGGAGCGAGTACTGGACGCTCTCGCGCATCAGGCGGCAGCACTCCGACTGTATTTCCGGCGACAGTCGCCGGGCGAGCGCGTTTGCCCCCAGCGGGAGCGGGAGATCGCAGGTCTTCCTCCACCACCGGCCGAGGTCCAGCACGCTGTGGAAACCGTTCTTGCCGTAAGTCAACTGGCCCTCGTGGATGACCAGACCCAGGTCGACGCTGCGCTCGGTGACGGCATCCATAATGCGGGCGAAGGGAATCGCCACCGCTTCGAAATCCGGCTCGAAGAGCTTTAACACCAGATACTCCGTGCTGAGCATGCCCGGCACGGCGATGCGCTTGCCCTTGATCTCCTCGGGCGCGAACGGGCGGCGCGCGATGACCAGCGGCCCGTAGCCGTCGCTGACCCTGGCGCCGCTGGCCATCAGCACGTATCGATCCGCCACGTACGGATAGGCGTGACAGGAAATCGCCGTGAGTTCGTAGGTGCTTTCCGTGGCTTTGCGGTTCAGCGACTCAATGTCCTCGAGCACGTGACGAATCGCGACCAGCCGGGAACGGATCTTCCTGGTCGCCAGACCGTAGAACAGGAAGGCATCGCCGCAGTCGGGACTGTGCGCACATGAGATTTCGATGGCCGCCGGTTCCATAAAGACTTTTCTCGTTCAGCACGCCGCCAAAGGCTCCGCGGCCCCGGGTGCAGCCTCTGGGGAGCAAAGCGCGGCTTTCATGGCCCCAATGACCGCCGTGTGCAAGAACGGTTTTTCGGCGAAGCCGCAAATCAGTTCTTCCTCCAAGGCAGCTTGCACGGCGGGATCGTCCTTGTAGAAGTAACCTGAGATCAGCATGATCGGAACACCGGGGGCGGTGCGGCGGATCTGCCGGGCCAACTCCAGACCATCCATGTCCGGCAACTTGGCGTCCAGCAGGACCAGGTCCAGGCGGCTGAGCCGGACTGCCTGGAGAGCGCTCCGGCAGTCCAGCGCCCGGATGCACTTGGCCTTAAGGCTCTCCACCAGGCGCTCGAGAACCCAGCAGATGTCGGGGTCGTCGTCCACGACGAGGACGACCCGTTCCCAGCGTTTCACCTCGTTACCCCTTCCACCGGGAGCAACGACGGCAGTCTCACCGTGAAGGTGCACCCCTTCCCGATCTCGCTGTCCACGCCGATCGATCCCTTGTGTTGATCGACGATGGAGTAGCAGATGGAAAGCCCGAGACCGGTGCCCATTCCAGGCGGAGCCTTGGTGTAGAAGGGATCGAAGATCTTGCCGAGGTCTTCCGGGGAGATCCCGTCTCCCGTGTCGGTGATATGGACCAGCAGATCGCCGGTCTGACGCTCGGCGGAGACGTCGAGGGTCCCGCCGTTGGGCATGGCGTTCATGGCGTTGAGAAACAGATTCGTAAACACCTGTTCCAGGAGGCCGGCGACGCCCAGGATCGGGCAGGGTTCCGGCGGGAGGTGCGCACGAACTTCGATTTTCTGCACTCGAGCCTGGTTCCCCACAACACTCAGGGCCCCTTTCACAACTTGCAGGATGTCCACCGGAGTCGTGTTCATGTTCGTCGTCGGGTGGGCAAAACGCAAGAGGTTCTCAATAATCGCACTGGCCTTCCGGATGCCGCGGCTCACCTTTTCGGCGCATTCGCGCTGAAACTCCGGAGCGAGATCGCCTTCCGCAAGGAACTGAGCCGCCGAGGAAGCGACGGTCAGCGGCGTTCGGATTTCGTGGGCGATGCCTCTGGCCATCACGCCGAGGGAGGCCAGCTTCTGCGATTCCTGGATTTGCATCTCGAACTTGCGCCGTTCCGTCAAGTCCCGGCCGACGATCACGAAGCCCGAGGTTCGTCCGGCGTCGTTCGTCATCTGCGAGAAAACCCAGGACACGGAACGGTGCTTGCCGTCCTTGGTCTTCAGGTTGCATTCGATCATGCCGGAACTATCACGCGGCGCCGCTTGGGAGAAAAACCTTCGCACGCCGGCCTCGTCGCAGAATTCGAAAAACGGGCGGCCCTTCAACTCCTCGAAGGAGTAGCCGGAAGCTCTTTGAGCCGCCTTGTTCCAAGTTAGGATGTTGCCCCGAGTGTCGGTGGAGAGGACTATGTCGCTGGCGCTTTCGACGACGCTGGCCAGTTGGCGTTCCATCTGCCGGATCTCTTCGCCCATCTGCATCTGCTCGGTAACATCGTCCATCAGCAGCACCACGTGATCGACCCGGACTCCCCAGATCACCGGGACTACGCTGTAATAGTAGACTCGAATCGGGACGCCGGGAGTGCGGTAGGTCAGTCTCTGGCCGTGCATCGCCCGGTTGTTTCGGAAGACGTCCCGGAGCTGCCGTTCCAGCCCCATTTCCGCGATGATCACCTCCGGGAAGACCTCGGTGAGCCGCTTGCCGGTGGTCTGGCCGGCGGTCTGCCGGGACTTCTCCAGGAAGTTCCGGTTGGCCAAAACCACGCGCAAGTCATCGTTCAGGAGCAGCACCGACGAGGGGATGGCGTCCAGCAGCATCTGGCAAAGCAGTTCGAATCTCTTTCCTTCGCTGACATCGCTGGCGACGGCCAGGCATGCGCTTTCGTCCGCGACACGCACACTGGATCTGGCAACCTCGACTTGAATCACCGATCCGTCTTTTCTTACGTGCCGCCACGCCGCCTTCTGCTTTGCGGAAACAGGCGCCCTTAGCAACGCTTCGAGGCGGGCGGTCAGGTCCGCCGGCAGATGGAGCTGCCCCACCGTCATCGCCAGGAACTCTTCACGCGAGTAGCCGTAGCATTCAACGGCTGCGTCGTTGACCGCCAGAAATGAAAGCGTCCGCGGGTCGTAGACCCACATCGGCAGCGGGCCCTCTTCAAAGAGCCTGGACGTGGCTTCCGCGACCGAGAAATCCCTTTGCATAACTCGACCGCCAGCGCGACCGCTCCCTTCAGTGCGTGCTAACTTATATGTTGGAACTCAGTCGCATTCTCGTCAATACCCCCAAATGCGGGATATGCAATAGAGTGGACTCCGGTCGAGAGAAGGTGCATCATGGTCTTGCGGAGATGAGCGATAGCGAATCCGGCGGCCGGCAA
>JACQZT010000212.1 GCA_016213755.1 Acidobacteriota bacterium
CAGGACAAGAAGATGACGGTGGCCGAGTTCAAGGAGAAGTACAAGGACAACCTGGACAAGCTCATCGATCCCGACCACCCCGATTTCGGTCCCAGGAACAACCAGTTCGTCTTCAACTGGGGACGCCTGAAAGCCGGCCGCTCGGAGTTCTTCCTGCGCTTCGTCAAGGATAGTTTCGGCTCCACAAACGGCCATGGTCACACGACCGTGTGCCAGGGATCCATCTATTTCGCCGGCAAGGCCATGTCCGAACAGCCCAGCAGCGGGAAATGGACCGGCGGGGCGAAGGCCTACTGGATGGCGGATACGGCGAACGCGGAGTTCATCGTCTACTGGGGCGCCAATGTACTGGAAGGCAACTACGGCCCGCCGCTGAAAGTTCCCAAGATCACGCGCGGGCTGGCCGGCGGCAAGCTGAAGCTGGCGGTGGTCGACCCGCGCCACAGCAAGATCGCGGCCAAGGCCTGGAAATGGCTGCCCATCAAGCCCGGCGAAGACGCCGCGCTGGCCTTGGCCATGATCCGCTGGATCCTGGACAACGGCCGCTACGACAAGCGCTACCTGGAAAACTGCAACAAGGCCGCGGCAACGGCCGACGGCGAGCCCACCTGGTGCAATGCCGCGTGGCTCGTGAAGGTGCAGCCCGACGGCTCCGCCGGAGCCTTTGTGCGCGCCTCGGAAGTGGGGCTGGGCGGGGACGCCGACACCTTTGTCTGCTTGCGCGACGGCAAACCGGTGGCCTTCAAGTCCGACGACGCCTCCGCGGCCGCCGAGGGCGACCTCTTCGTCAGCGCCACGGTCGGCAACATTCGGGTCAAGACCGGCCTGCAACTGCTGCTGGAGGAGGCGCAAAAGAAGAGCATCGCCGAATGGGCTTCCCTGGCGGGCTTGAGCCTGAACGACGTCACGGCTCTGGCCGCCGAGTTCACCTCCCACGGCAAGCGCGCGGTGGTGGAGATCCATCGCGGCGTCTCCCAGCACACCAACGGTTTCTACAACGTGCTGGCCACCATGGGTGCGCTCAACACGCTGATCGGAAATCTCGACTGGAAGGGCGGCCTGGTGTATGGCGGCGGGTCGTATGGCGAAACCGGCGGCACGGGCCGGCCGTTCCAGTTGGGCGATCACCCGGCCAAAATCACGCCCTTCGGCATCGACATCATTCGCGGCGGCGCCAGCTACGAGAAGAGCACCATCTTCTCCGGCTACCCCGCCAAGCGGCCCTGGTATCCGCTGGCAAGCGACGTGTACCAGGAAGTGATTCCGTCGGCCGGCGACGCCTATCCGTACCCGATCAAGGCCCTGTTCCTGTACATGGGTTCGCCCGTGTACGCGCTCCCGGCCGGGCATTCCCTCATCCCGACCCTGCGCGACCCGGCCAAGATCCCGCTGTTCGTTTGCAGCGACATCGTGGTTGGCGAAACCAGCCAGTACGCCGACTATATCTTCCCGGACCTCTCCTACCTGGAGCGCTGGGAGTTCCACCGCACGCACCCGTCCATCGTGCATCGCGTTTCGCCTGTCCGGCAGCCGGCCATTGCTTCGCCCAACGAAACCGTCTCGGTTTACGGCCGGCCGATGCCCGTTTCCATGGAGGCGGTCTTCCTGGCTATCGCCGAGAAACTGCAACTGCCCGGCTTCGGGCCGGGCGGCTTCGGCGCTTCCGGCGACCTGGCATGCCCGGAGGATTTCTATCTCCGCATGGTCGCCAATATCGCCCACGGCGATTCCAGTTCAGCGTCGGACGTGTGTCCCGACGCCGGCGACGAAGAGGTCCAGGCTTTCCTGGCCGCCCGCAAGCACCTGCCTAAGGCGATGTTCGATCCCGATCTCTGGGCGCGGATCGCCGGCTCGACCTGGTGGAAGAAGGTGATCTACGTTCTCAACCGCGGCGGACGCTGGTGGAGTTACAGCGAGGCCTGGACCGGCGAGCAGGTCAAGGCCAAGTACGGCAAGCTCGTCAACCTCTATCACGAGAAGCCGGCCACCACGCGCAACTCGATGACCGGAGCGTATCTCAGCGGCTCGGCGACCTACGTGCCCATCACCGACTCGGTCGGAAACCCGCTGAATCACATGGACGCACCCTTCACCTTGATCACCAACCGCCACATGCTGGCCTGCAAGAGCCGCACCATCTCGAACTACTGGCTGACCGACGTGATGCCGCTGAACTACATCGAGATGAGTAACTACGACGCCCAGCGGATGGGGTTGCGGGACAACGAAGAGGTGTGGCTGCTATCGTCGTCCAACCCCGAATCGGTGTGGGACCTGGGCAACGGCCAGAGCAAACCGCTGCTGGGCCGGCTGCGACTCACCGACCGCATTCGCAACGGCGTGATTGCCTTCGAACTTGGCTGGGGGCACTGGGCCTACGGCGCCTCGGACCAGACCATCGACGGCGTCACAATCCCCGGAGACGCGCGCCGCGGCGCCGGAATCCACGCCAACGCGGCCATGTTCGTGGACCCGCACATGCGCTCTCCGCTCAGCGACGTGGTGGGCGGCAGCGCAGTGTTCTACGACACGAAGGTCTTCGTCGTCAAGGCATAAAACCGGGGACAGTACACTCACTTGAGAGTACCGAGAAATGAGTTTGGGCGGCTCATGCCGCCAAGCTGGTTCCTTCCGCTCTGGACAGGTCCAGCCGGTCGCGGATGAATTTCACGAGTTCTGGCGTTATCGGATTGGCTCGGCTTCGGCCCCGCCTTCATAGGGATCCTGGACGCGCTGAACGACTCGCGCGGGCTTATCGCTCCCGCCGCTTACCGCCGCTT
Organism: Acidobacteriota bacterium; assembly: GCA_016213755.1. Lineage (GTDB taxonomy): Bacteria > Acidobacteriota > Terriglobia > Bryobacterales > Bryobacteraceae > JACQZT01. The sequence goes on from JACQZT010000212.1 coordinate 2,781, forward strand.
CTGCGACACCACGGTCCCGTTGCTGCGCATGAGCCGGCGGACCTGGACCACGGCGGAGAGTTTTGCCGCGGAGATCTCCGCGGCCCACTACGGAGCGAGCCCCTGCCGAACGCCGCGGCTTCGTGGAACATCCGGAACGAGCGGGGACAGGTGGCCGCCTCCGGCGAGCTGACGGCCGCGACGATTCCCGCCGGCGGGCTGCACTCGCTGGGGACAGTGCGCCTGCCGCCCGGCAAGCTGGCAGCTCCCGCGCGGTACTCGATAGAGGTGTCGGTGGGCGGTTTTGCCAACCACTGGGATTTCTGGGTCTACCCCGCAACGCTCCCCGCGTCTCCCCCCGGCGAGATGCTCACGAGCCGGGCTTGGGACGAGACGGCGCGCTCGGCTCTGCGGGAAGGCCGCAGAGTGCTGCTGTTGGCGCCGGCCGGAACGCTGGCGAATGCCGTGCCCGTGAGCTTCACGACTTCCTTCTGGAGTCTGCGGTGGTTTCCCAAACGGCCGGAGACGATGGGAATTCTCTGCGACCCCAAGCATCCCGCGCTGGCCGATTTTCCAACCCGCTCCCACTCCGATTGGCAATGGTGGGACCTGCTGAGCCGCTCCCAGGCCTTGATTCTCAGTGACGCGCCGCCCGCGTATCGGCCGATCGTGCAGGTGATCGACGATCCGACCCGCAATCACAAGCTGGGCGCCGTCTTCGAAGCGCGAGTGGGAGCCGGCAAGCTTCTGGTGAGCACATTCGAGCTCGAGTCTTCCCTCGAATCCCGCCCCGCCGGCCGGGTCACTCCGCTGGGCGGCCTGTCGCTCGGTCTTTCCCGATTCGCGCGGGTCAACCAACTCAAACTCGAACTGCTGATTGAGGGGACCGGCTTCGCGAACGATTGGGACCTCTGGGTTTTTCCCGTCGGCCGCTCTGGCGGCGCTCACACGCGGTGAGAAGGTGTTGTTGATCGCCAGCCGTCTCGGCGGCAAAGGCAACACGACGCCGGCCGCCTGGATGCCGCTGTACTGGTCGGCGTCGTTCTTTCCGAACCAGAACCGGGCTACGCTGGGCACCTTGGTCCGGAGCGGCCACCCTGCCCTGAGCGGCTTCCCAACCGGGAATCACCTGGATTGGCAATGGCGTTCGCTCTCGGAGGGCGCTCGCGCGTTTATCCTCGACAAGCTGCCGGAGGAGTTCCTGCCGATCGTCCAGCCCGTGAGCGATTTCCACTTCAACCACAAGCTGGGCTCCCTTTTCGAGCTTCGGACGCGCGAGGGCGGGAGACTGCTGGTGTGCGGCTACAACCTCGCCGACGCCGCCGCCGGGCCCGAGGCGGCCGCGCTGCGCCGGAGTCTGCTTTCCTACATGCGGAGCCCGCGATTCGCCCCCAGCCACGAGATCGCCACGGACGCCCTGAGGAAGTTGCTGGACGGCCAGGACGGGCGGGCGTCACGCCCGCCCCAGTGGCTGCACCCGGTTGTGATCTCACAGGGCTTGCCTCTTGGACTTGGTTTGTCGGAAAACGCGTTGCGCGAGGCGATAAACTGATACAAAATGTCGGGATGGCAGACCAGTCCAAAGGTGATGGCATGAGCGGATTCTGGCGCATGGCTCTTTCCGCCGCAGCGGGCCTGCTTCTTCTCTCGTCCGTGCTGGCGGCGGAAAACTGGCCGCAATGGCGGGGGCCGCAAAGCCAGGGCGTCTCTTCGGAGACCGGCTTGCCGGTGCAATGGAGTGCGGAGAAAAACGTGGTCTGGAAGGCGCGGCTGGCCGGGGCCGGCGTTTCCTCGCCGGTGGTTTGGGGCGACCGGGTGATCGTCACCTCGCAGACCGGCCGGGCACATGGAGCGCGAGGCTCCTTTCCGCTGCTGGCGCGCGACGACAGCACTCTGGCCGAGCGGGAACACCCGATTCACGGCGCGCGCTCCGCCGGCGGCGAGGTCTTCCTGGTGGTGGAAGCGTTCCAGCGCTCGGACGGGCGCCGCCTGTGGGAGCACCGGGTGAAGGCGACGGGCGAGTTTCCGGACCTGCACGAGAAACACAACCTCGCTACCCCGACCCCGTTGGTCGACGGCGAGCGCATCTACGCGTGGTTTGGCAACGGGCAGATTGTGGCGCTCGACCTGAACGGGCGGGCGGTGTGGACGCGGCACCTGGGCGCCGAGATCTCTCCGTTTCGCAACTCCTGGGGGCACGGCAGCTCGCCGGCGCTGTATGGCGACGCGCTGATTCTGCTGTGCGACCACCGGCCTCGCTCCTACCTGCTGGCGCTGGACCGGCGCACGGGCAAGCAGCGCTGGCTGGCCGAGCGCGGGCAGGGCCGCGCCTCGCACAGCACCCCGCTGGTGGCCCAGGGGCCGAATGGCGACGAGTTGATCGTCAACTCGAGCGCACGCATCGACGCTTATGAGGCGGCCACCGGCAAGCTGCTCTGGCACGCGGGCGGCGAGCGACAGACGCCGATCCCAACCGCCGTTTTCGAGGACGGTGTCATCTATTTGAGCCGCGGCTACCGCAACAGCGATTACCTGGCCATCCGCCTGGGCGGGAAGGGCGATGTAAGCGAAAGCCACGTCCTGTGGCGCACTTCAAGCGGAGCGTCCTATGTGCCATCCATCGTTCTGTACGAGGGCCTGCTTTACATGACCAACGAGATCGGCGTGGTAACCTGCGCCGAGGCCAAGACCGGCACGCCGGTCTGGCGGCGGCGGCTCGGCGGGGTGTTCTTCGCGTCCCCGGTCGCCGGAGACGGAAAGATCTACATGGTGAGCGAAACCGGGACGACCTTTGTGCTGCGCGCCGGCCGCCAGCCGGAGGTGCTGGCGGAGAACGATCTCGGGGAGCGGTTCCTGGCCTCGCCGGCCATCTCGAACGGGCGGCTGTACCTGCGCAGCGACGGGACGCTGTTCGCGGTGAAGTGACCCGCGCCGCGGCTCGCGATACTCTAGATACCATGACCAGTCAAGCGCGTCCCTGGCATCAATCGCTCGCTGTCCTGTTGCTGTCGGCCGTGGCGCTTCCGCCGGCCGGCCTGGTGCTGCTGTGGATGCGGCGCGGCATGAAAGCGATTTGGAAGCTCCTTGGGACCATTCCTATTCTCGGTTTCGCCGTGGCCCACCTGTTCCTGTTCTTCGGCCTGCGCGTGGAGATGGACGGAACCGGCGCCAAGCCGATGTTCTCTTTCGGCACCCGCGAGGCGCGCTACAAGAAACTGGAAGCCAGCCGGGCGGCGCCGCCGCCCGCCACGGTCCAGGCCGCCCCCGCGACGGCGCCATCCGCTCCGGTCGCGCCGCCGTACTGGACCGACTTTTGCGGCCCGAATCGCGACGGCCATTACGACGAGACGCCCATCCTCACGGTCTGGCCCAAGCGCGGTCTGGCGCGGTTGTGGAAGCAGCCGGCGGGGGGCGGCTACGCCTCTTTCGTCGTCGCCGAGGGCCGGGCTTTCACCATCGAGCAGCGGCGAAACCGGGAAGTGGTCGCGGCCTATGACATCGACACTGGCCGCGAGCTGTGGACCAACTCCTGGGCCGCCAACTTCCAGGAGTCGATGGGCGGCGACGGACCGCGCGCCACGCCCACCTGGCACGATGGACGATTGTACGCGCAAGGCGCCGAAGGCGAACTGCGCTGCCTGGAGGCGGCCACCGGCAAGCTCGTCTGGTCCAAGAACATCCTCGCCGACAACGGCGCCTCCAACATCACCTGGGGTATGTCGGCCTCGCCCCTCATCGTTGACGAGAAGGTGATCGTGCAACCCGGCGGCACCGGCGGGACATCGGTGGTGGCCTACCACAAACTGACCGGCGCGGCCATTTGGAAGGTCTTGGACGACAAGCAGGCCTACACTTCGCCCGTGCTGGTGACTCTCGGCGGGCGGCGGCAAGTCATCACGGCCACCGCCAGTCGCGCCGTGGGGCTGGCGCCCGAGGCCGGCGCGCTGCTGTGGGAGTACCCCTGGGTCACCGAGTACGGCGTGAACGCCGCCCAGCCCATCGTGACGGGTCCCAACCGTTTCTTCATCTCGGCCGGCTATGGCCACGGTTCGGCGGTGGTCGAATTGCAGCCCGCCGGCGCGACCTTCACCGCGCGCACCGTCTGGCAAAACACGCGCATGAAGAGCAGGTTCAACCCTCCGGTGCTTTACGCGGGCCATGTATACGGCCTCGACGAAGGTATCCTCGTCTGCCTGGACGTGGAGACCGGCGAGCAGAAGTGGAAGGGCGGGCGGTATGGCTACGGCCAGCTTCTGCTGGCCGGCGGCCACCTGGTGCTGACCACGGAAACCGGCGAGGTCGTGCTGGTCAAGGCCACGCCGGAACGGCACCAGGAACTGGCGCGGTTTTCGGCCCTCGACGGCAAGACCTGGAACGTGCCGGCCCTGGCCGGCGGCCGCCTGTTTGTGCGCAATGCCACCGAGATGGCGTGCTTCCGCATCGCGCCATAATCTACGTATGACCGTTTTCAGGCTAGTGGCCGGCCTCTGCCTCCTGTCGGCGTCCCTGTGGGCCGAGGACTGGCCCCAGTTCCGCGGCCGGGACCGCGCCGGCGTGTGGTACGAGACCGGCATCCTGGACGCTTTCCCAGCCAATGGCCTGAAGGTAAAATGGCGCGCCCCGCTGCGCAGCGGATTCAGCGGGCCGGCGGTGGCCGGCGGCAAAGTGTTTGTGCTGGATTTCGCGCCCGCCACCCGGCCCAAGGGAGTCGAACGCGCCCTGGCCTTCGACGAGAAGACCGGCAAGCTGTTGTGGTCGCGCGAATGGGAGGTCAACTACGCCGGCCTGGCCACCACGTATGCCATCGGCCCGCGCGCGACACCCACCGTGGATGGCGACCAGGTCTACGTCTTCGGCTCCATGGGTATGCTGCAATGCCTGCGCGCGGCCGACGGCAAGCTTCTTTGGCAGCACGATTCCGTGCGCGACTTCGGCGCCGAGGTTCCGGTCTGGGGCATGTCGGCCGCGCCGCTGGTCGACGGCCGGCGCCTCATCTGCCTGGCCGGCGGCGCGGGCGACTCCAAGGTCATGGCCTTCGACAAGATGACCGGGGCCGTGCTCTGGCGGGCGCTTTCGTCGGATTTCGAGCCCGGCTATAGCGCTCCCATCCTGATCCAGGCCGGCGGGAAGCGGCAAATCATCCAGTGGCATCCGCGGGGAGTCGCCTCGCTCGATCCGGAAACGGGCAAGAGTCTTTGGGAGGTGCCCTTCGAAAGCCGGATGGGCTCGTCGGTGTCCGCCCCGGCTTGGTCTGGCCAGCGGCTTTTGATCTCCAACTTCTTCGACGGCTCGATGATGATCGCGCTGGACGACTCCGCGCCGCGGGCGCGCATGTTGTGGCGCGGCGCCAGCCGCAGCGAAACCAAGCCCGACGGCCTGCACGCGCTGATCGCGACGCCCTTCATCGAAGGCGGCCACATCTACGGAATCTGCGCCTACGGGCACCTGCGCTGCCTGAATGCCAGCACCGGCAAACAGGTGTGGGAAACGCTGGAAGTCACCCGCGAGCGCGCCCGCTGGGCGGCCGCCCACCTGGTGCGCCACCAGGACCGCTACTTCATCAACAACGACCGCGGCGAGCTGATCCTGGCCCAACTCAGCCCCGCCGGCTACCATGAGCTCGGCCGCACCAGGCTCATCGAGCCGACCTCGAATCCCGGCGTCCGCCGCGAGGCCGGCACGGTCAACTGGACTCACCCGGCCTACGCCAACCGCCACATCTTCACCCGCAACGACCAGGAGCTGATATGCGCCTCGCTCGAAGCCGCCGGACGGTAGCGGCTCTGCCCTTCCTTGTGTTCGCGCTGGCAGGGCAGGACTGGCCCCAGTTTCGCGGTAACCCGCAACTCACCGGCGTCGCCGCGGAGGCTCTGCCCGCCTCCTTGCGGCGGCTGTGG
>JACQZT010000216.1 GCA_016213755.1 Acidobacteriota bacterium
GAAGAGCGAACGATGATCGCGCGCAAGGCGGCCCTATCGCGATGGGAGGGGGTACTGCCCCAGGCTACCCATGATGGGTCTTTCTCTATCGGGGACTCCCGCATTGTTGCGGCCGTCTTGCCCAACGGGAAGCGACTTCTATCGCAAGGTACGTTTCTTAGGGCGATGGGTCGTTCGAGAACGCCAAAGGCCGGAACCGGCGGATTGACGACTGTCGACGAGTTGCCGTTTTTCCTTCAGGCTGAGGTGCTTAAACCACACATTTCAGAGGAGCTTAGACTGGCAACAATCCCCGTCCAGTTTCGGATGAAAGACGGCAAGAAGGCGATTGGGTACGAAGCCCAACTTCTGCCGATGGTGTGCCGAGTCTACCTTGATTTTCGGGATGCGTGCATCCAAAGAGCGTCGCGCGATAGAACGCCTGTGGAGTTGGCCGTGCCGCGCGCTTTTCGTCACATTGTGCCTGCGTGTGACATTCTCACGCGCGCTCTTGCTCAGGTCGGCATCGCTGGCCTAGTCGATGAGGCGACAGGATATCAAGAGGTTCGCGACCGAAGAGCCCTGGAAGCGATTCTCGACCGTTTCTTACGCAAGGAACTTGCCGCTTGGGCAAAACGATTTCCAGACGAATTCTACATGGAGGTATTTCGTTTAAAGGGTTGGGAATGGAAAGGGATGTCGGTGAATCGACCGAGCGTTGTGGGGAAGTATACGAATGACCTCGTTTATGATCGTCTGGCACCAAATATTCTTACCGAGCTCGAAGCAAGGAACCCGAAGGATGAACGTGGAAACCGGAAACACAGACACCATCAGTGGCTCACAGAGGATGTGGGCCACCCTGTACTAGCACAGCATCTATACGCTGTAATCGGGTTCATGCGAGCGTGTACTGATTGGGAATCCTTCTACAGAATGATGCAGCGCGCTTTCCCGAAGAAGAACACAACGATGCTTCTTCCTGGCTCCGACGTGGGGCTGTGAGCCTTCTGGGCCTCTGACCTAACCGCAACATAGAGATCACATCGCCTCTGCCTGGCAGGATCTGAGGTGTGGACTTTATCATAAAGAGGCGATGTCTCCGGCCCGCATCTGCGCCTTCGAGGTTCTCCTGGCCGTTGAGGAGGGCGGCTACGCCTCGGACCTGCTCCTGGCCCGGGCCGCGCCGCTCGAGGCCCGCGACGCCGCCCTGGCCCACCAACTGGTCTTCGGCGTCCTGCGCCGCCGGGCCCAGATCGACTTCCTGATCGCGCACTTCTCGGGACGCCGCCCCGCGTCGCTCGACCCCGAGGTCCGCCTCGCGCTGCGCCTGGGCTTGTACCAGTTGCGCCACCTGGACCGCATCCCGCGTCACGCCGCCGTGGCCGAGAGCGTCGAACTGGTCAAGCGCGCGCGCAAGCGCTCCGCCGCCGGCCTGGTGAACGCCGTGCTGCGCAAAGCCGAACCCGGCCCCATCGCCTGGCCCGACCGCGCCACCGAATGGTCCATGCCCGCCTGGCTGCTCGAACGCTGGGAGCGACTGTACGGCCTGGAGGCCGCGGCCGCCGCCGCCCGCGCGGCGCTCGAAGAACCCGAGACCTCTCTCAATCCGGTCACCGGCAGCCGGCAGGACATCGGCGCGCAGACCGTCGTCCCGCTGCTGGAAATCCAGCCCGGCCATACCTATCTGGACCTGTGCGCCGCGCCCGGCAACAAGACCGCCCAGGCGATCGCCGCCGGCGCCCGCGCCATCGCCTGCGACCGGAACTGGAAGCGCCTGCGCGCGCTGGCGGATTTGAACTGCCCGCGAGTGGTCCTGGACGGCACACTGTCGCTCCCCTTTCACGCCCGCTTCGACCGCATCCTGGTCGATGCGCCCTGCTCGGGCACCGGCACGCTGGCCCGAAATCCGGAAATCAAATGGCGGCTTCAGCCGTCCAAGCTCGAGAGCTTGCACGCGACCCAGGTGCGTTTGCTGGCCAGCGCCCGGGAACTCCTCGCGCCGGGCGGGAAGCTGGTATACTCCACCTGTTCGCTGGAAGCGGAGGAAAACGAAGACGTGGTTCGGGAAGTCATCGGGAACTTGCCGCGGGACCTGTGGCGGCGGCTTCCGGGACGCGACGCCGGAGACGGTTTTTTTGCCGCTGTGATACCATCGGAGTAGCTTGCAAATGGTTGAGATCATTCCCTCTATTCTAGCGGCCGATTTCGCGCGCCTGGCCGGCGAGATCGCCCGGGTGGAGCCGGTGATCTCCATGCTGCACGTGGACGTCATGGACGGTCATTTCGTGCCTAACCTGACGGTCGGACCTCCGGTGGTGAAGTCCTTGCGGAAGGCGACTAAACTGGCACTCGACGTGCATCTGATGATCACGGATGCGGACCGCTTCGCTCCCCTCTTTATCGAGGCCGGCGCAGACCTGGTGAGCGTGCATCAGGAGGCCTGCCCGCACCTGGATCGGACTCTGCGCATGATCCGCTCCGAGGGCGCCCGGCCGGGTGTGGTTCTGAATCCCTCGACGCCCGTGTCGACTCTTGAAAACGTGCTCGACCTGGTCGACTTCGTGCTGGTCATGAGCGTCAACCCCGGTTTCGGCGGCCAGCAGTTCATCCCGCGGGCGCTGGACAAGATCCGCGCGCTCGACATCATGCGGCGAGAGAACGGCCTGGAATTCGCGATCGAGATCGACGGCGGCGTGACGGCGGACAACACCGCCGCCATCGTGCGCGCCGGTTGCGAGTGGCTGGTGGCGGGCGTCACCGTCTTTCGCGCGCCCGATCCGGCGGCCCGGGTGGAACAGTTGAAACAGATCGCGCGGGAGAGCTGCGCGATCCGCGTGTAATTCTTTCTTTAGGTGTGAGATTTATGCTTCGTTGGCGAAACATCCTGGCGCTGGCCCTGCTGGCGGGTCTGCTGACTTCCTGCGGCTTCCGTCACAAGAAGTACGAGAATCCGATTAACAAGGACACCCAACAGCCCGACAAGGTGCTGTACGACAAGGCCGTGCAGGACATCGAGCGCAGCCGCTTCGAGGTGGCCCGCATCACCCTCAACACGCTGATCAACACCTACGACACCAGCGAATACATGGCCAAGGCCAAGCTGGCCGTGGCCGACAGTTGGTTCCGCGAGGGCGGCTCGCACGGCCTGGCGCAGGCCGAAGCCGAGTACAAGGATTTCATCCTCTTCTATCCCACGCTGGAGGAATCCGCCGAGGCCCAGGAAAAGGTCTGCATGATCCACGTCAAGCAGATGGAGAAGACCGACCGCGACCAGAAGCACGCCATGCGCGCCGAGGACGAGTGCCGTCAACTGCTGGTCCAGTTCCCCAACTCGAAGTTCGCCCCCCGGGCGCAGCAGCTTTTGCGCGAAATCCAGGAAGTCATCGCCGACTCGGAATTCAAGGTCGGCTTGTTCTACCACACCAAGGGCAGCCACCCGGCGGCCGCCAACCGCCTGCAAGCCCTCACCGATCAGTACCCGCTCTACAGCGGGAGCGACGAGGCGCTGTGGCGCCTGGGCGACGCCTACTCGAAGATGGGCCCCCGTTTCCGCGACAAGAGCGGCGCGGCCTACGCGCGCATCGTCAAGGACTATCCGCTTTCCGCGCTCGCCGGCCAGGCCAAAAAGCAGCTCGTGACCATGGAACTGCCCGTTCCCGAATCCGACCCGGTGGCCTACGCGCGCATGAAGTACGAGTTGGAGAACCGCACCAAGCCGAGCATGATGAGCCATGTCTGGGGCATGTTCCGCAAGAGCCCCGACGTCCGCGCCGCCGCCAAGTCCGGCCAGCCCGCCATGACCAGCCTGCGGCCCACCATTCCGGCCAGCATTCCGGTTCCGGCCGCGGGCACGGAAACCGGCATCGGTGCCGACGTCACCGTATCGACGGTGTCCGATTCCTCGGCCCTCGATACCCAGCCCGACGCGCGCATGAACCCGCCCAAGACGGAAGGCTCCGCCGAAGCGCAGCCCGAACCGCTGCCGACCAACCGGCAGTTGACCCCTCAGCAGAAGAAGCAGATCGAGAAACAGTCCAAGAAGATCAACAAAAAATGAGCCGGATTCTGTTGGCCGACGACAGCCCGCACGCGCAGCGCATGGGGGAACGGATCCTCCGCGACGAGGGTTTCGAAGTCGTCAGCGTTACGGATGGAGATACCGCCTTGCTTCGCCTGGGCGACGTCGACCCCGACGTGGTGGTGGCCGACGTGCTCTTGCCGGGCAAGTCCGGCTACGAGATCTGCGAGTACATCAAGAGCCAGCCGCGCCACCGCCACATCCGGGTCCTGCTGACCGCCGGCTTGCTCGAGCCCTACGACCCGGAGCGCGCGCGCGCCGTCTCCAGCGACGGCGCCATTCGCAAGCCCTTCGAAGCCTCCGCCATGCTGGCCGCCATCAAGCCGCAGGCCGAAGTGGCCGGCCTCACGCGCGCCGTCCCGGCCCCCGAACCCAAACCGCCCGAAATCGATCCCGAACTGGTGCGCGCTGCCGTCACCGTGGCCCTGGACCGCGCCATGCCGGCCATCGTGGAAGAAATCACCCAGCACATCGTCGAGAAACTTCAGTCCCATGCCCGATAACAGCTTCGACATCGTTTCCAAGGTGGAACTGCCCGAGGTGTTGAACGCCATCCACCAGACCCTCAAGGAAGTCCAGACCCGCTTCGACCTGAAAAACTCCAAGTCCACCATCGAGCTGAACGAGAAGGACAATAAGGTGCTGCTGGCCAGCCAGGACGAATTCAAGCTCAAGGCGGTCAACGAAATCCTGGAGCAGAAACTGGTCAAGCGCAAGGTGCCGCTCAAAGCCCTCACCTTCGGGCCCGTCACGCCCGCCGCCGGCTCCACCGTGCGCCAGGAAATCACCCTCCAGCAGGGCATCCCCATCGAAAAGGCGCGCGAAATCGTCCGCTTGGTGAAGGATTCCAAGAAGAAGGTGCAGGCCTCCATCCAGGGCGACTTCGTGCGCATCAGCGGCCGCGACCGCGACACCCTTCAGGATGTAATCCAACTTCTCCGCGCCCACGACTTCGGCATCGACACGCAGTTCACCAACTACCGCACCAACTGACGCCCGCGAGGCCGGCTGGACGCCTGCCCCACTGGCAGCAGCCGGTTTCCAATGCGCCACCAGCAGAGGATGGCAGCCACATCCAGCGCCGCGGCGAGGGTGAAGTGGGCCTGGATGCTGCCGGTCCCGCCCAGCAGGGCCGGGAAGGCGAGCGAACTGGCGAACGAACCGATGGAGCCGAAGGTGTTCATGGCGGCCGAGAGCATTCCGGTGCGGCGGCCGCCAAGGTCCGACGAGATGGACCAACTGGGGCTCAGGGTGAAATCCACGCCGAAAGTGGTGACGGCGAAGCAGACGACGACAGCGCCGGCGCCGGCGCCGTGAGGGGCGATGAGCAGCATGACGGCGGCCAGCCCGAATCCGCACATGGCCGGCAGGCGGCGCGAGAGCGTCCAGTGGCCCCGCCGGTAGATGGCATCCACCGCCAGCCCGCTGGTCCAGGTGGCCACAGCTCCGCAGTACAGGGGGATGCTGGCCCAGGCGCCCGCTTCGTGCGGCCCCAGCCCGAAGCGAGTGCGGAGATACGGCAGCAGCCAACTGAAGCAGATGAAGAACGTAAAGTTCGACGCGAAGTACTGCACCAGCAGGAGAGCCGAGTCGATGGAAACCAGCTCTCGCCAGTTGGATTCCCCCTGGGACACGGGCCGGGCGCTGCCGCCGGAGCCAATCCACTCCAGCTCTTCCGGCGAGACGCCGCGCTTGTCGCGCGGCTCGTCGCGGAACCAGCCGTACCAGAAGCCGGCCCACACAAATCCGAGCACGCCGAGAACGAGGAAGCAAGCGCGCCAGCCAATCGCCGCGACGCCGGCCGACATGAGCGCCAGCCCCACGGCCGCGCCCAGCCGCGATCCGGTGTTCAGCAGGCCCAGGGCCAGGCCGCGCTCGCGCACCGGCAGCCAACTGTAGATCGCGCGCGCCGCGGTGGGATACGCGCCCGCTTCCGCCGCGCCGAACAGAAAGCGGACCGCCACCAGCACCCCAACCGTCGA
>JACQZT010000220.1 GCA_016213755.1 Acidobacteriota bacterium
ATGACCGGCTGGAAACTGGCCGGTATCGCCGACATGGACAAAAACGGCAAGCCGGACATGATCTGGCAAAATACCGGTTCGCGCCGCCTGCGCTACTGGCTGATGGGCGGCGCGCGCGGCGAAACGATCCTGGCGTCGGTCGACGCCCAGGGGCCGGACAGGCCGGGATGGACCGTCAGAACCGCGGTGGACATGGACGCCAACGGGCACGCCGACATGGCCTGGCAAGCCGACTCCGATCACCAGGTCCTGGTCGCGTTCATGGGAGGACCGGACGGAACCCAGTTCCTGTCCTCGTCCTGGATGAGCACCGGCGCCATGGAGGAGTGGTCCGTCGCCGCCCTGGCGGACATGGACGCCAACGGCAAGTTCGACATGATCTGGCAGCATGACGCCACCCGAATCCTCGCCTGCTGGTTTCTCCAGGGACCCAAAGGCGACACCTTCCTGGACTTCGCGTGGCTGAGCACCGGCGCCATGGAGGATTGGTCGGTGGCCGCCCTGGTGGATCTCGACACGGACGGGAAAGCGGATCTGGTCTGGCAGAACGACCAGACCCGCAACCTGGCGGTATGGTACCTCCAGGGCGCCAAGGGAGCCACCTTCAAGGCGTTTGCCTGGCTGAACCAGACCCCCATGTCCGGCTGGAGAGCCCACATCGGACGGTAACGCTCCCGCCGGACTATGGAACCAGCGAGGCCGAGCGGACCAGAACCGGATCCGCGCCGTGGCCGGACAGGATGACCACTCCGCCACGGCTGCCCGGCGGGGGCCTCATGGGCCGCGAGTATACGGTCCACTCGGGGCCGCAGGGCCGCGGATCGAAGGTGGTTCCCAGCATGCGCCCCGCGGCGTCGTGCCAGTTGATCTGAAGACGCAGGACGGCGCGATCGCTCTCGCAGTACGCGGTGACCGAGTAGCTGTAGGTGATGTCGTCCCGCACCGGCAGATAGCGCGCCAGCGTATCGGAAACCGTGACCCGGGCCTGGCCGGTGGACGGGTCGACGGTAACGCGCCCATTGCGCTGCCACTCCGGCCATCCTTGAGCGGCTCCGCCGGAGCGGAGCAGGTCCGCGCCCAAAGCGACCTCCGGCTTGAGCCGCAGCAGGACGAAAGCGCCGTGCTGCCACTCCGCTTCGGTCGAGTCGCTCAGAAAGGCCCGGACCGCCAAACGAACGGCCGGCGAAGTCTTGAAATCGCCGGGTACCACGAAGTGCTTCAGTCCCTCCCGCCGCGCCAGTTCGAGCACATCCGCGGCCGTGCGGCAGGCTTTGACCTGGGACGCAAACAGGTACTGGTGCCAGTTGGCGGTGTAGGGGCGCCCTTCGAGCAGGGCGTACTGGGCGTTGCCGACAAACCAGGCCGGCTCGCCGGGATGGCGCAGGTTGAGATACTCCACCAGCCTCCGGCCCGGCGCCATCGACTCCTCGTATTCCCGCGCCGCCTGGCCGCCCCAGGGAGGCCAGAGGAAGAATCCCCGGTGATACCAGCCGGCGGCCGGAAGGAAACAGACGTTCAGCGCCAGAAGCCCGGCCGCTCCCACGAGCACGCTCGCCGAAGCCACTTTGCCGCGGCGCGGCGCGGCCGCCAGAAAGTGCGCGATTAGCAGCGACCACAGAGGCAGCGCCGGGTACAGGTATCGCAGGTTGGGCTGCGCCTTCAGGATCACGGTCGAGGCGACGGCGGCCGTGAGCGCGGCCACGCCCGCCCGGCGCCAGCCTCGTCGAGTCAGCAGCAGCACGCCGGCTGGAAGGAAGACCAGGTAGTGGAACCCCAGCGCGCCGTCGTGCGATTCCAGAAACTCGTGCGACGCGAAGGTGAGCCGGTCGAGTGCATTCCAGGCGTTGAAGTTCGGGGAGAAGGGGTTGGTGAACGGGACGGCCGGCAGTTTCTGAGATGGGAACTTATCCCCCAGGAACGGAAAGAGCGGATTCCCGACGGCGTGCCAGGCCCCGGCATACGGCGGCAGCGCGGTCACAAGCAGAACGTAGGCGGCAGCCAGAACCGTGCGGACCGGCCGCGGCCGGCGCCCGGCCGCCAGCGCCGCCAGCGGCAGCACAAACGCCAGCGAGCCGAACTTGACGGCCAGGGAGGTCCCCAGGAACAGGGCCGCCGGAATCAGCCAGCCTGGCCGTCGCTCGCGCCGAAGGCGTTCGAGGCACACCAGCGCGCCCAGGATCAGAGCCGCCTGGAGATTCTCCACGAACAGAGATCCCGTCACCAACTGCGCCAACGGCGTGGAAGCGAACAGGCATACCACCAGCAGGGCCGCCGGCGGGCGCAGCCACCGCCGAACCAGCCCGTGGAGCATCGCCAGAATAACCAGCAGGAGCAGGAAATTCGCCAGCCGCGCGGCGAACTCGCCGCCGAGCAGATACGCCACCACATACACCCAGTCGGCGCCCATCGGCATCAGCGCCCAGGCGAACCGTGTGGCATCGAAACTCCACTGGTGGTGCTGCGCGACATACTGCGGCACGAGCAGGTGCATGGCCAGACCGTCGAAGCTCACCTCCGGTTTCAGCACCACAAGCAAATGCGCCAGGACCAGGAAACCGGTCGCCGCCAGGGACGCAAACCCGGCGAACGAGGACGCCCACCGGGGGCGGAGCCACGACGCGAGTTCCCGCCCGTACGCCGGGAGGCAGCGGCAGTTCGCCACCAGCGGCAGCAGCAGTCCGGCCAGGTACACCATACGGTAGTTGACCGCGTAGTGCGCCGACACGCCAACACAGAAGACCATCGCCGACAGACCGGCGAGAAACGCCAGAGCGGGCTCCGGGCGGAGACCGCACCGGCGGCAGATCCAATCTCCGAGCGCCACGGCGGAAACCGCCATCAAAGCCACGGCAGCCAGCGGCTCCAGACCCACCGAAGCCGCAGTGAGCAGAACCGCCGCACCGCAGATCAGCGGCGCCAGAGCCCGCCGCCAGACCCCCCAGACCAAGGCCGCGGCGATGGCGTAACCCAGGGCGAATTCGCACATGCGGAGAAACCCGTCGCCGCTCCAGATGGGTTGCTCCAGCAGCCGATGCCGCTGGAGGCTCCAGACCAGCCAGAACAGCGCGGCCCCGCACGCGGCCAGGGGGGTCCACCGAAGGCAGCGCTCAAGAATCGGAGTGTTGTTCATGCGCAATCGCCGTTCCTGTGACAGTATGGCGCGGAATGGTGCTTCGCCGCAGGACTGCCGGCCTGCCCGGCGCGCTACAGTATTCTAGATGCGCCTATCTCCGGGCATGTTCAAACTGGCGGCTGCCGCCGCGGCGGCTTTCGTCGCGCCCGTGTGGATCTACTTCCGATTCGTGTTCGAAGCGGAGTCCTATCACACCTTCCTTTCCGGTTTCCTCAAGACGCACTCGCTGCTTCTCGTGCTGGGCGGCGGCCTGGCAGGCCTCGCGGCCGACTGGTTTGCCGCCCGGCGCGGCTGGCGCACCGCCCGCGCGGCCATCGCCGGACTCGGCGCGGCCGCGGCCATCGTCGCGCTGACCATTCCGGTCGCACAAAGCTGGGCGGCCGGGCACTCGCTGGAAGACGGCGGGTTCATGTGGGCCGGGCTGATTCCGGTCCACGACTCGTACTACTACTGGAACGGCGTGAACCACCTGGAGCGGGGGGAAGGGCTCGACCCGATCGGCACCCGCCGCCCACTGAACATAGCCTATTTTCTGCTGCGCCACACGCTTTCCGGGGGTTCTCTGGCGGCCGATCTGCTAATCCAGGCGGCGGTTCTCGGCCTCGCCTGTTTCCTCGCCGCCCGCCAGACGGGCGCCATTTTCGGGAGGCTGGCCGGGTTGTTTCTCTTCCTCTCCATGTACGAGTTTGCATACGGCTGGGCGCCCACGACGATGACCGAAAGCTTTGGTCTCACCCTCGGCGCGCTGGCGCTGGCAGTGACCCTGGCGGGTTGGGCGCGAAGGAATCCGCTGGTCTACGCCGTGGGGATGATGCTGCTGGCGGTGGGGCAGAACGCGCGGGGCGGCGTCCTGCTGGCCCTGCCGCTGCTGGCTCTGGCCGCGCCGCTGCGCTTCGGCGGCGCGCCGCGCGCCCGCCTGAAGGCCCTGCTGCTGGCGGTGGTCGCCGTCGCCGCCGGGTTCATTCCAAGCTGGCTGTTGTTCCACTATTACGGTTATAAGGCGGCCGGGAGCCTGCACGGCGGCGGGTACGCGGGCGCCGTCTTTGGGATCGCCAGGGGCGGCACCGGATACTGGTCCAGCATCGATTATCTTAACCAGCACGGTTTTGCCGGCCTGCCCGAAAAGGAGAAGGACAGGATCTTGCTGGAACGAGCGCGAGAGACGATGCGGGCGCGCCCGGACCTGTTCCTGCAAGGTCTGGGCGTCGAGTACCGCAAGTACCTGCGCTACCAAAGCGCCCCGGTCGGGAGCGCATCGGTGTTCACCGGCTGGGCAGGACCATCGGGACCAGTGACGGAGGCCCTCTCGAGCGTCTTTCTGTTCTTAGCCGCGGTCTACTGCTGGAAGACCAAGTCCTGGCAGTTGGGCGGCTTTCTCGCGCTGTACTGGCTGGCCTTGGCGGGGTCGGTGCCGGCCTTGGCGGAGAATCAGCGGCGCGCTTTCGCGGTCACGGTTCCGTATTCCGGCCTGCTGGGGGCCGTGGGATGCGGCGCACTCGCCGCTTTCGCCCGCCGCCGTTTCTCGCTCCCCCGTTTTGAGGAGATCGTGCCGGAAACCTCGCCCATCGGTCCCAGCGCGCTGGCCGTGACGCTGGTGGTGGTGACCACCGCGGCGCCGTTTCTGCTGCTCCCGAAATCGTTTGCCCAGGCGTCCAGCCGGCTCGCGTGCCCGGCCGGCCTCTCGCCCAGAATCGTCCGCGCGTCCCCCGGCGCCGCTTTCGTCCTGCTGCACCGCGACGGCGATCGCCGGCGGAGCTGGGCGCCGGACGTGCGGGAAAGCGACTACCGCCGGAACTTCCATCTGCATTTTCTTCAAGGCATGCCGTCGTACATGCGCGAACTCCGGCCCGGCCAGTTCCTCTCCGCGGAACCGAGCCTGATTCCCCATTTCGGAAGCGACGCCTGGCGTTATTACGTGGGCGATCAAAGCCTGCTCACCCCGGGTGCGCCATGGGCGTACTGGTGCGTCGAAGACAAGGGAGATCATTTCGTGGTTCGATCCAGGGCCGGAACGCTCAGCCCGGCACAACCATAGTCGCGGGAGAACACGATGGAGCAAACCCCGGGCGTCCTCACCCTCCTGATTCCGGCCTACCAGCCCGCCCGCGGCCTGGCGAGCCTGGTGGACGAAGTTCTGTCCGGAGACCGCGAGGGTCTCTTCCGGCAGGTGATCGTGGTGGACGACGGCAGCGGCCCCGAGCACGCCCCGGTGTTCGACTCGGTGCGCTCCAGCGGGGCCGTCACCGTGCTCCGGCACGCGGTGAATCTGGGCAAGGGAGCGGCCCTGAAGACCGGTTTGAACCACGCGCTGGTGGCCTGGCCCGGCGCGCTGGGGGTGGTCACGGCGGACGCCGACGGCCAGCACACGGCCGGGGACATCCTGCGCGTGGCCGCCGCGCTGCGCGACAACCCGGAGCGGGTGGTGCTGGGCGTGCGCCGCTTCGACGGCCCGGTTCCGGCGCGCAGCAAGGCCGGCAACGCGGTCACGCGGGCCGTCTTCCGGGCGGTGACCGGCATGGCCCTGGCGGATACACAGACCGGCTTGCGCGGCTGGCCCCGCGCCTACTGCGCCGAGTGCCTGCGCATCCTGGTGAACGGCTTCGATTTCGAGCTCGAGTGCCTGCTGATGGCGCGCTCCGGCCCGGGGCCGTGGCGCGTGCCGGTCGAGGTGGAGATCCGGACCGTGTACCAGGACGGGAACCGCGGCTCGCATTTCAACCCGCTGCTGGATTCGATGCGCGTGTACTTCGTGTTCCTGCGCTATTGCGCCTCGGGCGCTCTGGCCGCGGTCGCGGATTCTCTGACGTTCGTCGTGACGCACGAATTATACGGCAGCGTAGCGCTGAGCCAGGTCTGCGGCCGCGCGGCCGGGGTCGCGGTGGTGTTTACCCTGCTCCGGCGGTTCGTGTTCCGCTACCAGGAGTCGCTGGCGGCGTCCCTGGCGAAATACCTGCTGCTGGTGGCGGTGATGGGATTTGTCTCCTACGGCCTGATCCGCTCCCTGGCCGAGGGCCTGGGCCTGCCGGTTCTGGCCGCGAAACTGCTCGCCGAGGGCGTGCTGTTCCTGGGCAATTTCGCCATTCAGCGCGAGTTTGTTTTCGCCAAACGGTGAGCGCGCACCAAGTCGCGGCCCAGGTCCCACAACTGCCGGTACGTGTTGCGGTCGCCGGCCAGCGTCCCCGCCTGGCGCGCCAGAAGACCGGGCCGCAGGTAGAAGCGCCGGATGAACTCGCCGTGCTTGCGCAGCAGTTGCTCGCGCGACATCCCCGCGGGCACGAACACCGGATGCCAGTAATTGAAGGTGGCCCAGGAGGACTCGTCCAGAGAGCCGAACTCCCGGGCGTGCTCGTACTGGTGGGAACCCGGCATGGGCGTATTCACGGTGACCACCACGTGATCCAGTTTGAGGCCCCGCGCGAACGCGATGGTCCGGTCGATGGTCTCTTCCGTCTCTTTGGGGTGGCCGACGATGAAGAACCCTTTGGTGCGGATGCCGATGCGGCGGCAGATGTCCACCACGCGCGAGACGTCTTCCAGGCGGATGTTCTTGCGGATTTCCTTGAGAATCGCCTCGTCGCCGCTCTCGATGCCAAAGGAGATGTACCAGCACCCGCTGGCTTTCATGAACCGCAGCAGATCCTCGTCGACGGTGTTGACGCGCGACATGCAGGTCCAGGGAAAGCGCAAGCCGCGCCGGCCGGCCAGCTCGAAGATCTCGTAAATGCGCGCCGGCCGGACCGTGAACGTGTCGTCCACGAAGGCGATCTCCCGCACGCCGTGGCGAGTCATGAGCAATTCGATCTCGTCCACGATGCTCTCGGCCGAGCGCATGCGGACCTTGCGGCCGAAGGTGGTGTTCTCGCAGAAGGTGCAGGCGTTGGGGCAACCGCGCGAGGTGATGATGTTAGCCACCGGACGCCGGCGGTAGTTGAACGGGGGGGGCGTGTAGACCCCCAGGTCGGGGATGAGATCGTAGGCCGGAAACGGAAGCGAGTCCAAATCGTCGATGTAGGGCCGGGCTGGGTTCACCACCACCCGCCCGTCGCGGCGGTGAATCAGGCCGGCCACCAGCGCGGGATCCGAGCGCTGGTCCAGCATCCGGAGGGTCTCCAACAGCGATTCCTCTCCCTCGTTCCGGATGGCGTAGTCAAAGGCGGGAAACTCAAGCGGCTGCAACGGCTGGCTCGAAACGTGCGGACCTCCGACTAGGATTGGAAGATCCGGCCAGGCCTGCTTCACGGTTTGGGCCAGTTCCAGCGCGCGGTGAAAGCTGACGGTGGTGGTGGAAATCCCCAGGGCCTGGTAGCCGCCCTGGCGCAGCAGATCCACGATCTCGGTGGGCGGCACGTGGCCGGCCTCGGCATCGACGGCGCCGGCCGGGCCGCCGTTTTTCCGCAGGTACGCAGCCCGGTAGTACAGTCCCAGCGGGATCTGCTTGCCGCCGAACAGACCCAGCTTTCCGCGGTAGCGCTCGGCCTTGGTGATGTTCGGATAGACCAGCAGAATCTTGGGAATGGAGGTCATGAATGCCCCGTCCAGCGTTCCGGGGGCCGGGCGGCACCTTCAGTCTAGCGGTTGGAAGCCAATGTTTTCAACAGATGGCGGAGCCGGAAGTTAACTTGACGCCCCCTCCGGGGGAGCCTAAAATTGAGATAGCCTTTATCACGCATTGGTATCGGTGATTGCCATGACCGTCAAACCACTACTCTTGATTTGCCCGGTCCTGCTTCTTTGGCCCGCCGACAGCGGTTTGGCGGCGGAAAAGAAGAAGGCCGCCGAACCGGCCCAACGGGAAACCGTGGCCAAGCCGATGAGCGAGCGGGAGCGGCGCAGGCGGGAAGAAAAGCTCCGCAAGGAGCTGGAAGGCCCGTATCGCAAGTGGCTCAATGAAGACGTCACCTACATCATCACCGACGAGGAGCGCCAGGCCTGGAAGCGGCTGAGCACGGACGAAGAGCGCGAGCAGTTCATCGAGCAGTTCTGGCTGCGGCGCGACCCCAGCCCGGATTCGGCCGAGAACGAGTACAAGGAAGAGCATTATCGCCGCATCGCCTATACCAACGAGCGGTTCGCTTCGGGCATCCCGGGCTGGAAGACCGACCGCGGCCGCATCTATATTACCTTCGGCCCGGCCGACGAAGTGGAATCGCACCCCTCGGGCGGCAGCTACGAGCGCCCCATCGAGGAAGGCGGCGGCACCACCTCCACCTACCCGTTCGAGAAGTGGCGCTACCGCTGGATCGAGGGTATCGGCACCGACATCATCATCGAGTTCGTCGACCCCACCATGACCGGCGAGTACCGCATGACCATGGACCCGTCCGAGAAGGACGCCCTGCTGATGGTGCCCAACGCCGGCCTGACGCTGATGGAGCAGATGGGCCTGGCCAACAAGGCCGACCGCTTCAACCGCACCGACGGCACGCGCCTGGGAACCGGCGACAGCCCGCTGCCGATGCGCATGAACCAGTTCGAGCGCCTAGAGCAGTTCGCCAAACTCCAGAAGGCGCCGGCGGTGAAGTTCAAGGACCTGGAAGCCGCGGTCACCTCCACTATCAAGTTCAACCTGCTGCCGATGAAGACCCGCGCCGACTTCATCCGCATGACCAACTCCACCATCCTCACCAACATCACCCTCCAATTCGACAAGAAGGATTTGCAGTTCCAGCAGAAGGAGGGAGTGGCCAAGGCCATCGTGAACATCTACGCCCGCATCACCTCGATGTCGCGCCGCGTGGTGAACGTGTTCGAGGACGTGGTGACAGTGGAAAGTCCGGCGGAACTGCTGGCGCAGGCCGCCAAGGGCGCTTCCATCTACCAGAAATCCATACCGCTGCCGCCGGGCACCTACCGGATCAACGTGGTAGCCAAGGATGTGGTGGGCGGCAACATGAACAACTACGAGATGGCGCTGCACGTGCCCCGCTTCGCGGAAGACAAGCTGGGCTCGAGCAGCATCATCCTGGCCGACCTGATCGAGAAGGTGCCCACCCGGAACATCGGCACGGGCCAGTTCGTCATCGGCACCTCGAAGGTGCGCCCGCGGCTGAGCGAGTCGTTCAACCGGGACGAGAAAATGGGCATTTACTTCCAGGTTTACAACTTCACGCCCGACGAGAAGACCCAGAAGCCCAACGGAACGATCGACTACGAGGTCGTCAAGAACGGATCGAACGAAAAGATCTTCGAATTCAGCGAGGACGTGGCCACGATGGACGGCGCTTCGGCGCAGCAGGTGACGGTCGAGAAGGTGCTGCCGCTGAAGACCATGAACCCGGGTTCGTACACTCTGAAGTTGAAGGTGACGGACCGGAACAGCAACCAGATCTTGAACCAGACGTCCACCTTTACGGTGACTGAGGGATCGGTGCAGGCGGCAGTGCGCTAACTGCACCGCGTAAGAGCGGGTTATGCGGCATTGGAAAGCCGGTTTCGCCGCGGCAATGATCGCGGGCTGGGTGTGCTCTCAAGCGCCGGCCAAGGCTGCCACTCCGCCCCAGCTTACCGGCAGCATCGTCGGTTTCGTCGGCAACGCCACCGGCGTCGCCCAGATGGGCGCGGCGGTGCAGTTGTTCAACCGCTACGACCGGCTGGTGCAGAAGGCTCTGACCAACGACCGCGGCGCGTTCGGCTTCGATGCGCTGGCGCCGGACCTCTACTCGATCCGCGTCTCGCTTTCCAGTTTCCTTCCCGCCCTGAAACAGAACATTCTGGTGCAGCCGGGGATGCGCAGTTTCCTGTCCATCAATCTGGTCAGCATCCTGAGTTCGATCGAATTGGTGTACGTCGCGCCGGGGCAGAGCTCGATCATGACCGACGATTGGAAATGGGTCCTGCGCAGTTCCCTGGCGACGCGGCCGGTCCTGCGCTTCCGCCCGTTCGTCGACTACAGCGACCCGAGAGCGCAACGCGCGGCCGCGGCCAACCTGTTCTCCGACACGCGCGGGATGCTGCGCTTGTCGGCGGGCGACGCCGGCACGGGGGCCGACTTCGGACGCGCTCCGGATCTGGGCACCGCTTTCGCGGTGGCCACTTCGGTTTTCGGCGCCAACCGGGTGCAGGTCAGCGGCAACGTCGGCTACGCCGCCATGTCGGGATCTCCCAGCGCGGGCTTTTCCACCAGCTTCAGCCGCGGCGAACCCGGCGGCCTGATGCCCGAGGTGCAGCTCACCATGCGGCAGGTCTTTTTGCCGGCCCGCGCGGGCGCCGGGGTGGTGAACTCGCGGCAGAGCGCGCCGCCGCTGCGCACCCTGGCCTTGAGCCTCCAGGATCGGACCGTGCTGGCCGAGGGGTTGGACCTGGAATATGGCTTCACGCTCGAATCAGTGACCTTCCTGGACCGCCTGAACTACTTCAGCCCACACGCCCGCCTGAGCTACGATCTGGGCGCGGCGGGCCGCGTGGAGGCCGGTTACAGCTCGGGTGTGCCGCCCGCCGCCTCGCCCGCGGGCGGCTCGGCCGACGCGGACTTGCAGCGCGACCTGACCCGCCTGTCCGCATTTCCGCGCGTGTCGCTCGAGGGCGGCCGCGTGCGCGTGCAGCGCACCGAGAACTTCGAACTGGGCTACATGAAGGTGGTGGGCAGCCGCACCTTCCGGGCCGGCGCTTACCGCGAATCGGTGGCCCATGCCGGGCTGCTGATCGCCGCTCCCGGCGGCCTGTTCGCCGGATCGGGCGATGTGCTCCCGGACCTGTTCTCGAACAGCTCCATCTTCAGCATCGGCCGCTATCGCAGTCTCGGCTACACTGGGTCGGTCTCCCAGGCCTTGGGCGAGGCGATGAGCGTCAGCCTGGCCTACGGAAGCGGCGGCGTGCTGCGCACCGACGAGCGGCGGATGAGGATCGACAGTCCGGCCGAACTCCGCTCGCTGGTCCGCACCAGCCGCCGGCAGTGGCTGACCGCGCGCTGGTCGGGAACCGCCCGCTGGACCGGCACGAACTTCGTAACCAGTTATCTCTGGACCGACTACCGGGCGCTTACGCCAGGCCATCATTACCTTACCCGGCAAGTTAGCCCCGAGACGGGCTGGAACGTTTACTTGCGGCAGCCGATCCCCGCCTTCGGCGGCATGCCCGGCCGCCTGGAAGCGAGCGTCGATTTCCGCAACCTGCTGGCCCAGGGCTACCTTCCGCTGCGCACTGCCGACGGTCGCGAGGTGTTCTTGATCCACTCTCCGCGCGCCGTGCGGGGCGGCCTGAGTTTCATTTTCTAGCAGAATCACGCCGCCGATCTGCCGCATCCAAGCATGTAACCATGAACCGCCTACCGGTTGTGTCTCTTCTATTCATCCTCGCCGTCGCCACAGTGCAGGCCGATCAGGTTACTCTGAAAAACGGCGACCGCCTGACCGGCAGCATCCTCAGGTTCGACGGCAAGAACCTGGTTCTCAAAAGCGATCTCGCGGGCCAGGTGACCGTCCCCTGGGAGGCGGTCACCGGCGTCTCGTCGAAGGATCCGCTATACGTCGGAATCAAAGACCGCCAGACCATTGTCGGCACGGTCGAAGCCTCCGGCAACAGCGTGCGGATCCAGAGCGCGCAGGCCGGCCCCGTAACGGCGCCGCGCGAGACGGTAACCTCCATTCGCTCCAAAGCCGAACAGGAAGCTTTCGAGCTGCAAATCGAGAGGTATCGCAACCCGCGCCTGGTGGACCTTTGGGCCGGCCGGGTAGACCTGGGCTTCGCGCAGACCCGCGGTAACGCCTCCACCAGCAATGTCGCGGTGGCGGCAGAAGCCAATCGCACCACCAGCCGCGACAAGATCGGCGTCCGTTTCACATCCGTGTACGCGAGCAACAGCACCACGGGCAAGAGTCTGATCACGGCCAACGCGATTCGCGGCGGCATCACCTACGGGCTGAACCTGACCCCCAAGCTGTACGCCTTCGGATCCACGGAGCTGGAGTTCGACGAGTTTCAGAAGCTGGACCTGCGCTTCGCTCCCTCGGGCGGCTTTGGCTATCACGCGGTAAAGACCGGCGCGACCACCTTCGACGTCCTGGGTGGCGCCGGCCTGAACCGCGAGTTCTTCTCCACCGGC
The DNA here is from genome assembly GCA_016213755.1 of Acidobacteriota bacterium. Lineage (GTDB taxonomy): Bacteria > Acidobacteriota > Terriglobia > Bryobacterales > Bryobacteraceae > JACQZT01. Next base: position 12,174 of record JACQZT010000220.1, read on the forward strand.
CTCAAGCGGACCTCGGGCGAGGCGCTCATCGGCCAGGAGTGGGGCCGGAAATTCTCCCAGGTCACCACCCTCACCGAAAAACTCGTGCTCTACCCCAACCTCACCGACACAGGCAGTTACCGCATGAACTTCGACACCACGTTGAGCACCGCCGTCCGCCGCTGGCTGGCCTGGCAGCTCACGCTCAGCGACCGTTACCTGAGCAACCCGGTGCCGGGCCGCAAGCGCAACGACACGCTGTTCACGATGGGCTTCCGCATCACCTTCGCCAAGTAACTGTTGCACAATAGGGCCATGCGGCTCTGGATCTCCCCGTTTCTCCTGGTGGCCCTGCTGGCGGCCCAGCCACAGCCGGTTCGCGTGGCCGGCAGGCTCTCCGGCGGCACGAACGCTTACTACACCGGCAATCGCGCTCCTTTGCTCGCCAGCCCGCTGATGAAGCTGCCTCTGGGCAGCGTGAAAGCCGGCGGCTGGTTGCGGCATCAGCTCGATCTGATGAGCCGGGGCTTCACCGGCCATCTGACCGAAATCAGCGCCTTCTGCAAGTTCGAAAACAACGCCTGGAGCCATCCCCAGGGAGAAGGCCCGAACGGATGGGAAGAGCTGCCCTACTGGCTCAAGGGTTACTACAACCTCGGTTACCAGCTCCGGGACCCGCGCATCCTGAAGGAAGCGCAACGCTGGCTCGACGCCGTGCTGGCCAGCCAGCGGCCGGACGGCTGGTTCGGCGGCCGCGGCAACTTGGAAGGCGGCCGCGCGCCCGGCGCCGCCTCGGATGCCTGGCCGGGCAGGCTGGCCGGAAAAGTCCCCGACCTGTGGCCCAACATGGTGATGCTGTACCCCATCCGCTCGCTCTACGAAGTCACCGGAGACAAACGGATTCTCGCTTTCATGAGCCGCTACTACCGCTGGCAGACGGGGCTGCCGCTCGAACACCTGCATCCGGTCAGTTGGCAGCACATGCGCGCCGGCGACGACTTGGATTCGCTCTACTGGCTTTACAACCGCACCGGCGAGAGCTGGCTGCTCGAACTGGCGCGCGCCAAGCACGAGCGCACCGCCAGTTGGGTAGGCGCCGTGCCCACCTGGCACGTGGTCAACATCGCCCAGTGCTTCCGCGAACCGGCGCAGTATTACCAGCAGACCAAGGACACGCGCTATCTGGACGTCACCGAGCGGGCCTACGCCACCGTGCGCGGCCTGTACGGCCAGGTCCCGGGCGGCATGTACGGCGCCGACGAGAACGCCCGCCCGGGCTACGACGGCCCGCGCCAGGGAACCGAAACCTGCGGCTTCGTCGAAATGATGCACAGCGACGAAATGCTCGCCCGTATCACCGGCGATCCCAAGTGGGCCGACCGCGCCGAGGAAATCGCCTTCAATTCCCTGCCCTGCTCGATGACCCCGGACCTCAAGGCGCTGCACTACCTCACCGCGCCCAACCAGATCCAGCTCGACCGCGAAAACAAGTCCCCCATGATCCAGAACCGCGGCGACATGTTCTCTTACAACCCGCACCAGTACCGCTGCTGCCAGCACAACGTGGCCTTCGGCTGGCCTTACTACGCCGAAAACTCCTGGATGGCCGCGGCGGGCAACGGCTTGGCCGCGGTGTTCTACGTGGCCTCGGAAGTGTCGGCCAAAGCGGGCGACGGAACGCCGGTCCGCATCCAGGAGACAACCGGCTACCCGTTCGAGGATACCGTGAACTTCACCATCTCGGCGCCCAAGACGGTGCGCTTTCCGCTTTCGCTGCGCATTCCGGCCTGGTGCGAGCAACCCCGGCTGAGCGTCAACGGCGCTCCGGTTTCGCTGGGCAAAGCTCCGCGCGGTTGGGCTACTCTCGAGCGCGACTGGGCCCAGGGCGACAAGGTCCGCCTGCAACTGCCCATGCGGATCACCGCCACGGTGTGGGCCAGGAATCGCAACACGGTCTCGGTGAACCGCGGCCCGCTGACGTATTCCCTGCGCATTGGCGAGCGCTGGGAGAAGAAGGGCGGTACCGAGCAGTGGCCGGGGTTCGAGGTGCACCCGGCCACGCCGTGGAACTATGGGCTGATTGTGGACCCGGCGAATCCCGCGGCGTCGTTCGAGGTGCTTCCGAAGAAGGGCCCGTTGGCGGCGCAGCCGTTCGCCTTGGATGCCGCGCCCATCGCTTTGCGCGCCAAGGGCCGGCGGATCCCGGCCTGGACTCAGGAAACCAACGGCATGGTGGGCGAGGTGCAGCCCGGCCCCATCCAATCCAGTGAGCCGATCGAGGAGATCACGCTGATCCCCATGGGTTCGGCGCGCTTGCGCATCAGCGCTTTCCCACAGATCCAGGAAAAATAGGACGTATACTCGGGATATGTATTCCCGCCGGGACGTGATGCGTGCCTTGGGAGCCCTGCCTGCGATGCAGGCGCGTTCGGAACTCCTCGACAATCTCAATCACCGCCTGCTGGGCCGCACCGGCCGCTGGGTGACGCCGCTGGGCCTGGGCGGCCAGGCGTCGCTGCAATGGACCGGACCGGGAATCGATCCCGAGGAGATCATCGTCCGGGCGGTGGAGCTGGGCATCAACTACCTGGATTCGGCCAACGCGTACGGCTCCAGCCAGCAGAATTACGGCTACGCCTTCTACCGGCTGAAGGTCACGCCATCGCACCCGGAGTACAACGCCGCGTTGCGCGAGCGGCTTTACATCGCCACCAAGACCGGCCAGCGCTACGCCTTCGAGCGGAGCCGGCCCACCGCGGCTACCGCCATCACCGAGCTGCGCCAATCCCTCACCCGCATGTTCGGCGACGGACGGGGTTGGATTCCCGAGGGCGCGTACCTGGACGCCATGCAGTTCCACAACGTGACCTCCGACCAGCAGGTGGACCAGATCTTCGAAGGAATGGACGACCGCCCCAACCTGCGCAAGCGCGACCGCATCGGCGCGCTGGCCGGCCTGCTCGATTTCCGCGACGGCACCAACTACACGGGCCTCAACCCCGAGCAGCGCCACTGGATCCGCCACATCGGAATCACCGGGCACCAGAGCTCGGCGGTGCTGATGCGCGCGCTGCAAATGGACGGCGGCAACGCCCTGGACACGCTGCTGGTGGCCCTGAACGCCAACGACCGCAAGTATTGCTCGCACCAGTACAACGTCATCCCGCTGGCCGGCGCCAAGGGTATGGGCGTCATCGCCATGAAGGCCTTCGCCGACGGCGTGTTCTACGGCAAGGCGGCGCGGTTCTCCAACAACGCTTCCGACCTGATTCTCACCGTGGGCCGCCCCGGCGCCGTCGCCTCGGAGGACTTCGTGCGCTATCCGCTCTCGGTTCCGGGCGTCGGCGTGTTGATCGTCGGCACCGGCACGCCCGGCCAGATCCCGGCGAACTTGAGTGCGGCTCTGACTGACGTGGCCACCGAATCCGAGCGCCGCCGCATCGAAAGCGCGGTGGCCGACCGGCACGGCGCGGACACCAATTACTTCCAGGACCGCCGCGCGCTCATCCAGCCGCCGGCGCCGAAGACCGTGCGCGACGCCGACCAGGTCTCCATCCAGTGGACTACCGCCTACGCCGGAGCCGACCCCATCCGCTCTTACCAGGTCTACTCGAGCGAACGCCGCCTGCTGAGCCTGCCCTACCGCCCGCAAACCACGCTGGCGCCGCTCGCCGTAACCCTGCCAGCCGCCGACGCCGGCGAAGGTCCCTTCCGCGTGGAAGCCTCGACGGATCCGCCGCG
>JACQZT010000213.1 GCA_016213755.1 Acidobacteriota bacterium
CGTGATCGAAGAGATCATCGAACACTCCGGCACGCCGTATTTCTGCTTCAAGGACATCGACGAGAACAAGCCCGCCGGCTCGATCAAGATCCGCATCGAAACTATCGCCTACTTCCTCAAGCGGTACAAAGAGGACATGGCCGACGCCCGCGCCCGGCGCAACGAGATCGACCGCCAGCTCGCCGAGCTGGAGGCCCGCCTGCGCCGCCAGGCGCTGCGCGATCACCTGGCCGATCTCGACCACGCGCTGGTGCGAGAGTCCTTCGAGTTCGGCCACCTGCCGAAGATCGACGTCACCGTCGAAACGCTGGCCAACTCGTCCCCGATTTCCCACTGAACATTTGATATCGTAGGGCGGAGGAAAGGAGCCCTATGAAGAACCAAGTGGGACGCCGTGGATTCGTGCGGACCGCCGTGGCAGGCTCGCTGGCCGGAACCGGATCGGCGGCGCAGACGAAGAACTCGAAGACCTATCGCGAAACCCTGGCGACGCCCGTCGTGGCGCGGCACCAGGTGGTGGTGGCGGGCGGCGGACCCAGTGGCGTGATCGCCGCGGCGGCGGCCGCGCGCAGCGGCGCCGACACGCTGTTGATCGAGCGCTACGCCTTCTTGGGCGGCAACGGCGTGGCCGGCCTGATGACCTGCTACAACGGCTTCCGCAACCAGCGGCCGCCCGAAGCGCTGCAAACCGTCAAAGGCATTCCGGGCGAGTACATCGCCGAGTTGGTGCGCCTGGGTGGCGTGGCCGACATCGACAACTACGAGCGCACGGTCCAGCACGACATCCGCAAGGGCGACATCCCCTACACGGTGGGCTTCGATCCGGAGGCCGCCAAAATCGCTTCGCTAAACCTGCTGCGCAAAGACGGCGTCAAAATGCGGCTGCATAGTTGGGTGGTCGCGCCCATGATGGACGGCGCGCGTGTGACCGGCGTCATCGTCGAATCCAAGTCCGGCCGGCAGGCCATTGCCGCCGGCATCGTGATCGATTGCACGGGCGACGGAGACATCGCGGCGCTGGCGGGCGCGCCTTTTATGGGTCCGGCCGCGCAAGGCGACCGCATGCCGATGAGCCTCATGTACCGGTTGGGCGGCGTGCCGTCCTCCATCAAAGGTCCGTACGGCGGCATTCGCATCGGGGACCGGGTCACCCGCTGGGGCCCCGGTTTTGGCGGCGATGGCGCAGACGTTGAAAACCTCACCCGGGCCGAAGTCGAGACGCGCCTGAAGCTGTGGGACCAGGTTCAGGAGATGAAGAAGAAGGCCGGCCTGGAATCGCTCTATCTCCTGGAGAGCGCCACCTGCATCGGCGTTCGCGAAACCCGCCGAGTGGAGGGCGAGTACACGGTGACCGAGAAGGACGCCATCGCCGGCACGCGTTTCCCCGACGTCATCGCCATCAGCTCCAACCCCATGCCCAGCTACCGCGGCAAACGCTACTTCTTCCAGCACGAAGGCTTCGACATTCCCTACCGCTCGCTGGTGCCCAAAAAGATCGAAGGCCTGGTACTCTCCGGCCGCTGCATCTCCTGCGAACAAGGACCCTTCCAGTCGGCGCGCTCGATGGCGCCGGCCATGGCCGTGGGCCACGCTTCCGGCTGTGCCGCGGCGCTGGCCGCCAAACAGGGAGTGCCCCCGCGGAAGCTGGACGTCAAGGCGCTGCAAAACCTGCTGCGCAGCCAGAAGGCGGAACTGCGTGCGTAGCAGAACCTGGCCGGCGCTGGCGCTGCTGCTCTGCACCTGCGCGCCGGTTCCCGCGGCGGAGCCCGTCTTCCCTTACGGGGCGGTGTACTTCCGCAAATCGAACCCGCCCGAGCAGGACTGGGTGCGCGATCACAAGACCGCCGCCGCGAGCGGCATGAACACCTTCCGCCACTGGTTCATGTGGTCGGCCATCGAAGTCGCGCCGGATAAGTACGACTGGCGCGACTACGACCACATGATGGACCTGGCCGCCCAAAACGGCATCCGCGTGGTGATCGCCGAGATGATTACCGCCGCGCCGGAGTGGATGTTCGACCAGTATCCGCACGCCCGCTTCCACTCGAGCGACGACAGCGTGGTCTACAGCGGCATCTCGGGCAGCAGTGCCACGGGCGGTTTTCCGGGCCTGTGCCTGGACAACGAGGACGTGCGCGCGCGGGCCGAGAAGTTCCTCGCCGCGCTAGTGGAGCGCTATCGCAACCATCCCGCCACGCTGGGCTACGACCTGTGGAACGAGCACTCCCTGAACGGCGGCAGCGCGCAGAAGATGTACTGCTACTGCCCAGCCACACAGCGCAAGTTCCGCGAATGGCTGCAAGCGCGCTACGGCGCCGTGGAAGCGCTGGGGCGCGCCTGGCACCGCCACAGCTATCCGGAGTGGAGCTTCGTGCATCCGCCGCGCAGCCTGGGCGGATACGCCGAGAGCCTGGACTGGCTGGAATTCCGCGCCGACAACGCCTTCCGCCTGCTGCGCTGGCGCGCCGACCTATTCCACCGGCTGGACGCCAGGAACAAGGTAGTGGCGCACGGCGTGGCGGGGACGCTCGAGGCGCTGCCCTCGGCGGCCAACAACGAGTGGCGCTCGGCGGCCGAGGTCGAGACCTGGGGCTTCACGTGGGTCGCCTCGCGCAAAGGCAGTGAGCCGTGGAAGCAGTTCCACGCGGTGGACCTGGTGCGCGCCGGCGCGCGCGGCAAGCCCTTCTGGCACGCCGAGGCGCAGGCCGGGCCGCTGTGGATGCAGCCGCAGGTGATCAACCGCCCGCGCGAGGACGGCCGCATCACCGGCGACAAAGACGTGCGGCTGTGGAACCTGATCTCCTGCGCCGGCGGGGCGACCGGCATTCTCTACCCGCGCTGGCGGCCGCTGCTGGACGGCCCGCTGTTCGGCGCCTTCGGCGCCTTCGCGATGGACGGATCCCCCACGCCGCGCTCGGAGATGGCCGGCAAGGTGGCGCGCTGGGCCAACGCGCACCCGGAGATCTGGAAATCCCGGCCGGTGAAGGGCGACATCGGCATCGTCTTCGTGCCCGAGTCGGAGAACTTCTGCTACGTGCAGCAGGGCAGCACGGCGCAGTACGCCGAGTCCGCACGGGGAGCGTACCAGGCGTTCTTCGACTCCAACGTGCAGGCCGACTTTGTGCACATCGATCACATTCAGGAATACCCGGCCGTGTATCTTCCCTATCCGCTGATGCTCAAAGAGGAGTCGGCGAAGAAGTTGATCCGCTATGTCGAGAACGGCGGGCAGTTAATTAGCGAGGGCCTGCCGGCCTACTTCGGCGACCGCGGCAAAGCGGGCACGGTGCAGCCCAATCTGGGCCTGGATCGCCTGTTCGGCGCGCGCGAGGACTACGTCGAGTTCACGCCCGATCTGCTCGACAACCTGACCCTCCAGGCGCGCGGCGCGAGGATCCACGGACGCTACTTCCTCCAGCAATACAAACCTGCGGGCGGGACCGCGGCTGGGGCTTATGACAACGGCGCCGTCGCGGCGGTCGAGAATCGCTTCGGCAAGGGCCGGGCGCTGCTCATAGGGACGTTTCCCGGCGCGGGTTACTTCCGCCACCATGCGCCGGAAAGCAAGACGTTCTTTCTGGGTCTGCTGAAGTGGGCGGGCATCGAGCAGCAGTTGGTTTCGAGCGACCCGGCAGTGCAGGCGCGCCTGCACACAGGCGCCGGGGGAACGTATCTTTGGGTCGTCAATCCTACGCACACGGCGCGCGCGGTCACGGCTACGCTGGCGCCCCGGGTGGGCGCGTTCCGTTCCGCGCGCGATGTGTGGCAGGAGCGCGATGCGACGGTCAAAGCGAACACAGTCGAAGTAAAAGTGGACGACCGCAACGTGGCGGTGGTCCGAATGGAGCCACGATGAACAGATGGTTGGTTGCGACGATTTTGCTGGGCGCGGCTGCACTGAGCGCTCAAACCGAATGGGAGAACCCGGTTAAGAAGACCCTGCGCGAGGGCAAACCGGTGGTGGGGCTGACGGTCACGATTCCCAGCGCGGAGGTGGCCTTGCAGGGGGCCCGGCTGGGCTTCGATTTCCTGTGGATCGAGATGGAGCACAGCGCCATCACGCTGGAATCGGCGCGGAACATGATTCTGGCCACGCACGGCACCAACATCGCCCCGTTCATCCGCGTCCCGGTGAACGAGCTGTGGACCGCCAAGCGGGC
>JACQZT010000217.1 GCA_016213755.1 Acidobacteriota bacterium
GAGCATCCCATCGCAGGGTGTGAGACTGCGGGCCATCCCGCTCCCGGCCAAGCTGGTCACCGGTGTGCCGTCGGCGCGCGCGCAGGAATCCCCCGGCGCTATCCTGGTGCGCGTCACGGACTCTTCCGGCGCGGTGGTGGCGGGCGCCAAAGTGCAGGCCGCAAACGTGGCCACCAACACAGGCGGCGCCACGGTGACCAACGCCGAGGGCAACTACGAGATCCCCTTCCTGAACCCGGGCACGTACCGCGTAGCGGTGGACTTGGAGGGCTTCAAGAAACTGGTCCGCGAAGATGTTCAGGTGAGCGTCGACGACCGGCTGGCGCTGGACTTGACGCTGGAGATCGGCAGTGTCAGCGAGACGGTGCGGGTCACCGCCGAGGCGCCCCTGCTGGAAGCCTCCTCGCCCTCCATCGGAGTGATCGTGGACGACAAGCAGATCGCCGAACTGCCGGTGGCCGGGGGCAGCGCGTTCTACCTGGCGCGCCTGTCGCCCGGGGTGAACTCTTCGGGCGGGCACAGCCCGGGGAACCCCTTCGACCAGGGGCACGCCTCCAGCACCATCATCGTCAACGGCACCCGCACCGGGTCGAGCGAAGTCTCCCTGGACGGGGCGTCGAATATGAGCGGCACTGGTTCGGCCTATTCGCCGCCCCAGGACCTGGTGCAGGAGTTCAAGATCCAGACCCTGGCCTTCGACGCCAGCCTGGGCCACGGCACCGGGGCCATCGTCAACGTGAGCATCAAGTCCGGGACCAACGCGCTGCACGGAAGCACCTACTTCTTCGACTCGCGCATCCGCGCCACGCCCTGGTTCCTCAACAACTGGCTGTACAATCCGGCCACCGGCCCGGTGACGCCCGAGAAGATCCGCGAAGGCGGCAACGAAGGCTGGATGTACCAGCGCTGGGGCGACACGCTCGGCGGGCCCGTCCGCATTCCCAAGCTCTACGACGGCCGCAACCGGTCGTTCTTCGTTTTCGGCTACGAGGGGATGTACGTGCGGCGCACGCCCACCACCACGCAGACGGTGCCCACTCTGCCGCAGCGGGAGGGGGACTTCTCCGCCCTGCTGGCGCTGGGCAGCCGATACCAGGTCTACGACCCGTACACCATCACCGAGTCCAGGCCGGGCACCTTCACCCGCCTGCCGCTGGCCGGAAACCTGGTTCCCCAGGACCGGATCAGCCCCGTGGGGCGGAAGATCGCCGGCTATTATCCGAAACCCAATGCCCAGGGCACTGTGGACGGGGTCAACAACTTCTTTCGGGTCTATGACGAGGACAAGGATTATCGCTCTTTCCTGACCCGCCTGGACCACAGCTTCAGCCAGAATCACCGGGTGTTCCTGCGGCTGAACCAGAGCTATTACCTGCAAACCATTCAGACCCTGCCCACTCTCGCCGCGGGCAACTTCAACGACCGCGGCGTGTGGGGCCTGGTGCTGGACGACGTGTACGTCCTCAGCCCGCGGTTCCTGCTCAATCTGCGCTACGGTTTCACGTATCAGAACCCGATGACGCGCCGCTACAGTCAGGGTTTCGACCTGACCTCGCTGGGTCTGCCCCGAAGCCTGGTGCAGGAGATCGGCGAGAAAAGCAACGCGAATGGGATTGCGTTCCCGGACATCACCGTCTCCAACTACGCCGCCCTGGGCGATACCGGCGGCAGCTACTCCTCCACCAACTACCAGACCTTCTTCGGGACTCTGACACGCCTGGTGGGCAATCACAGCCTGCGCTGGGGCGGCGAGTTCCGGCTGATGCGCGAAAACGGCTACAACTTCGGCAACGTGGCCCCCAGTTTCACCTTCCAGCCCACCTGGACCAAAGGGCCGAACCAGAACTCGGCCGCAGCACCCATCGGGCAGGGACTGGCCGCGCTGCTGTACGGTCTTCCCAGCGACGGGCAAGTGGCGGTGAACGCCTCGCGCGCCGAGCAGTCCACCTTTACCGGAGCCTTTCTCCAGGACGACTGGAAAGCGTCGCGGAGGCTGACCGTGAACATCGGCCTGCGCTACGAATACGAAAGCCCGACCACGGAGCGGTTCAACCGCTCCGTCCGCGGCTTCGATTTCCGCGTGTCCAGCCCGATTTCCGCGGCGGCGCGCGCCAACAATGCGCGCAACCCCATCCCCGCCCTGCCGGAGGACCAGTTTCAAACCCTGGGCGGCGTGACCTTTGCCGGCGACGGCGGCCTCCCGCGCGGCTTGTGGACGCCGGACCGGAACAACTTCGCGCCCCGCGCGGGCCTGGCTTACCAGCTTTCGCGGAAGATGGTGATTCGCACCGGATACGGCATCTTCCATGGCCTGATGGGGATCGACCGGCAGGACGTCAACCAGGGCGGCTTCAACCAGGTCACGCCCTTTGTGGCCAGCCTCGATAGCGGCCTGACCTACCGCGCCACGCTCTCCAATCCGTTCCCGGACGGCATCCAGCGCGCCAGCGGAGCGAGCCTCGGCCTGCGCACGCAGTTGGGCAAGACGGCCACCTACTTCGACGAACTCCCCCTCAACCACTACATGCAGCGCTGGACGTTTTCGCTCCAGCGCGAACTGGGTGGCCGCACCCTGATCGAGGGCTCGTACGTCGGCAACCGGGGAACGCACCTGAACGTCAGCCGGCAGATGAATCCGGTCCCGCGCCAGTACCTGTCGGCGTCCGAGGCGCGCGACCAGGCGGTGATCGATTTCCTGGGCGGCCAGGTGATCAGCCCCTTTTTCGGTATCCCGGAATTCCTGGGCACGACGCTGGGCAACCAGCGCATCGCGCGCAACCAGTTGCTGAGACCGTACCCGCATTTCAGCGGCATCACCACCAATCTGCCGGCCGGTTTCTCCTACTACCATTCCATGCAATGGCGCGTGCAGAAGCGGCTCTCGCGCGGCTCGCAATTCCAGGCGAGCTACACCTGGTCGAAATTCATGGAAGCCACGTCCTACCTGAATCCGACCGACGACCGGCCGGAGAAAGTCGTCTCGGACCAGGATCACCCGCACCGCTTCGTCGTCAGCGGCATCTACGAACTGCCGGGACGCCGCTTGCGCGGCCTGCTCCGGAACCTGTTGGGAGGCTGGCAGGCGCAAGGCTGGTACGAGGGTCAGACCGGACAGGCGCTGGGCTTCGGCAATGCCATCTTCTACGGCCGCCTGCACGACATCCCGCTGCCCGTTTCCCAGCGCCGCATCACGCGCTGGTTCAACACCGGCGCGGGCTTCGAGCGCACCAGCAACCGGCAACTGGCGAACAACATCCGCTCTCTCTCGACACGCTTCAACAACGTGCGCGGCGACGGCATCAACAACCTGGACTTCTCGGTCTTCAAAACCTTCCGCCTGACCGAAAGCTGGCGCGCGCAGTTCCGCGCCGAGTCCTACAACGCGCTGAACCACCCGCAGTTCGCCAACCCCAACCTGACGCCGGCCTCCACCGCCTTCGGCACGGTGACGGCCGAGAAGGGCCACGGCCAGCGGCAACTGAACTTCGCCATCAAGCTGCTTTTTTAACAGATTGGCAAGAGGGGATACTTGTTAGCGTCCCCTTTTGCACGCTACGGTAAGGGGGATGAGCGAACCCAAGAGAGTTCTCATCGTGGGAGGCGTGGCCGGCGGCGCCTCGTGCGCCGCGCGCCTGCGCCGCCTGGACGAGTTCGCCGAGATCGTGATCTTCGAGCGCGGGCCGCACGTCTCGTTCGCCAACTGCGGGCTGCCTTACTACGTCGGCGACGTCATTCGCGAGGAAGCCAAACTGCTGGTCGCCACGCCGGAACTGTTCCGCCAGCGATTCCGGATCGAAGTGCGGACCCAGGCCGAAGTCGTCGCCATCGATCGCGCGGCGCGGGAGATCGAAGTCCTCGACCATCCGAGCGGCGAGCGGACCCGTGAGCGCTACGACGCGCTGGTCCTCTCGCCCGGCGCGGCGCCCCTGCGGCCGCCCATCGAAGGCCTGGATCTGCCGGGCGTCTTTTCGCTGCGCACCATTCCGGACAGCCGGGCCATCCGCGATTGGATGGAGCAGCGGCCGGTGCGGCGCGCGGCGATTGTGGGCGGCGGCTACATCGGCCTGGAGATGGCCGAAAACCTGGCCCGGCGAGGCGTCGCGGTGACGGTGGTGGAGATCGCCGATCAGCTCTTGCCCGTGCTCGACCCGGAAATGGCCGTGTATGTGAGCCAGCACCTGGCAAAGCACCATGTGCAGGTGCGCCTGGGCCAGGGCGTCGCGTCCTTCGAGCAGACCTCCGAGGGGCTGCTGGTCCGGACGCCGCATGGCGCGGCGATCCCCGCCGATCTGGTGCTCTTGTCCGCGGGCGTGCGTCCGGAAACCCAACTGGCGCGCGCGGCGGGACTGGAACTGGGCGAGCGCGGCGGAATCCGCGTGGACGATCGGATGCGGACTTCCGATCCCCACATCTGGGCCGTCGGCGACGCGGTCGAGACGCGCGATGTTGTCACGGGCGAAGAGCGCCTGGCGCCGCTGGCCGGGCCGGCCAACCGCCAGGGGCGCATCGCCGCCGACTCGATTTGCGGCCGCCCGTCCGCGTTTCGGGGCGTGCAGGCCACCGCCGTGTGCGGTTGCTTCGGGCTGACCGTGGCCATGACCGGCGCGACCGAGAAGACGCTCGAACGGCTTGGCTGGGACGATTACGAAGCGGTCTACCTGCACCCGACTCAACACGCCGGTTATTACCCCGGGGCCAAGCCGATTCATCTGAAGCTGCTTTTCCGCAAGAGCGACGGGCGCATCCTGGGGGCCCAGGCGGCGGGCGAAGAAGGGGTCGAGCGGCGCATCGACGTTCTGGCCATGGCGATCCAGAAGCAGGCCACGGTCTTCGATCTCGAAGAGACCGAGCTGTGTTACGCGCCGCAGTACGGCGCGGCCAAGGACGCCGTGAATATGGCCGGCATGATTGCCGCCAATGTCCTGCGCGGCGACGCGGAACAGGCGCGCTGGAGCGAACTCGAGGCAACCAGCGCCCTGATCGTGGACGTGCGCGACCCGCACGAGTACGCGCGCGACTATATCGACGGCGCCATCAACATCCCCCTCGATCAACTGCGCGACCGGCTCGGCGAACTGCCGCGCGACCGCGAGATCTGGGTCAACTGCGCCGCCGGCCAGCGTTCCTACTACGCTCTGCGCGTTTTGCGGCAGCGGGGATTCGCCGTGCGCAACCTTTCGGGCGGTTACCAGACCTTCGCCGCCTGGTATCCATAGGGCCGCCGGCGGTAGAATTAAGTCTGCCATGAACATCAGCCGCCGCGATGTGATCGCCTCCGCGCCTTTTCTCCACCTGCCCGCCAAGGCCGCCCCGCGCCGCCCCAACGTGATCCTGTTCATGACCGACGACCACGGGGCCTGGACGCTGGGATCTTATGGCTGCGGCGAAATGCACACGCCCGCGCTCGACCGCCTGGCTGCGACCGGCGCGCGTTTCACCCGCGCCTTCGCCTGCACGCCGGTCTGCTCGCCGAGCCGCATGACCTACATGACCGGCCGCATCCCCTCCACGCACGGCGTGAAGGACTGGCTGCGTCCGGCGGACAGCTTCGGCGCACAGAGCCGGCGCTGGCTGGATGGCCACCCAACGTATTCCGAGGCGCTGGCCAAGGCCGGCTACACGCTGGGCATGTGCGGCAAGTGGCACATGGGCGAGGACGACCAGGCGCAGGCCGGCTTCACATACTGGTGCACCGTGCCCGGCGGCGGCGGGACCTACCGCGACCCCGAGTTCGTGCGCAACGGGGTGCGCGAGAAGATTCCGGGCTACAAGACCGACATCGTCACCGACTGCGCGCTCGAGTTTCTCGACCGCCAGAAGGGCGGCGCAAATCCCTTCTACCTGCACGTGCCCTACTTCGCGCCGCACACGCCCTTCGACTATCAGCCCGACGAGTACCGCAAGCCGTACGAGAATTCGAAGTTCTCCTGCTTCCCGCGCACGCCCATGCACCCCTGGCAGAACCGGGGCCTCAAGGCGCACCATGGCAACCGCGCCAGCATGCACGCCTATTCGGCGCTGATCGCCGGCGTGGACCACAACGTGGGCCGTATTTTGAAGCGGATCGAGGAGCTGGGCGTGCGCGACAACACGCTGGTGGTCTTCACCGCCGACCAGGGCTGGAACGCCGGCCACCACGGCGTGTGGGGCAAGGGCAACGGCACCTGGCCTTTCAACATGTACGAGGAGTCGACCCAGGTGCCGCTCATCTGGAACCATCCGGGGCGCATCAAGGCGGGGGTGACGCCCAGCCCGATGGTGTCCTCCTACGATTTCTTCCCCACCATCCTCGATTACCTGGGCATTCCCGCGCCGGCCGACCCGCGCCGCGCCGGCCGCAGCTACGCGGGCTTCGTGCGCGGCCAGAACCCGCGCTGGGACAACCGGCTGTACTTCGACTACGCCATGACCCGCGCCGTGCGTACCGAGAACCTGAAGTACGTCGAGCGCAGCCAGGAATGGCCCAGCGAGTTGTTCGACCTGGAAGCCGACCCCGGCGAGACCAAAAACGTCATCGACGACCCGCGGCACCGCCGGCAACTCGAATCCCTGCGCGCCGATCTGCACCGCTTCTTCGACCGCCAGAACGCGCCGCCCATCGACGACTGGCGCAAGAACCTCCAGCAGAGATTCGAGGACTACCAGCGCTAACTGAAACCCGGGGCGGTTGCCGTTCGGCGGGCCGATTGCGGACAATGAAATGGTCATGGCGAAAGAGTTCGACCTTACTCCCAAGCGTGTTCCGCGCGTTGAAACCGAGTTGCGGCGGATCGTAACCGAGATTCCAGCCCCGCAAACGGTTCCCATTCTCGAGCGGTTGTTCAGCCTGGAGCCGCTGGCCATGCGCGGGCAGCCACCCATCGTGTGGGACCATGCCGAGGGATTCCAGGTCTGGGACATGGCGGGGAACTGCTGGATCGACTGGTCCAGCGGGGTGCTGATCGCCAACGCCGGCCACGGCCGCGCGGAGATGATCGAGGCGGTGGTCAAACAAGCCACGTCGAAGCTGCTCACCACCTACTGCTTCCCCACCGAGATCCGCTGCCGCCTGGTGGAGAAACTGGCCGGTATTCTTCCCGAGCCGCTGAAGAAGATCTTCCTGCTGACCACGGGATCGGAAGCCGTCGAGTGCGCCATCAAGCTCTGCCGCACGCACGGCGTCCGGGCCGGCGGGCGCTCGAAGAACGTCATCGTCTCCTACGACAAGGCCTTCCACGGCCGCACGCTGGGCGCGCAACAGGCGGGCGGCATTCCGGCTCTCAAAGAGTGGATTGTCAACTTCGATCCGGGTTTCGTGCAGGTCCCCTTTCCGGACGGGTTCCGCACCGAGGACACCTCCTTCGACTATTTCCTGAAGTGCCTGGCCGGCGAGGGCGTCGAACCCCGCAACATCGCGGGCGTGATGCTGGAAACCTACCAGGGCGGCTCGGCCGCCTTCGCCCCGCCCGAGTACATGCACTCCCTGCGCGAGTGGTGCACGGGGCACAATATCCTGCTGGTCTGCGACGAAGTGCAGGCGGGCTTCGGCCGCACCGGCACGCTGTTCGGCTTCGAGCACTACGGCATCGTGCCCGACCTGGCGCTGTTCGGCAAGGGAATCTCGAGCTCGCTGCCGCTCTCTGCCGTGGCAGGCCGGCCGGACGTGATGGACCTCCACCCTCCCGGCAGCATGACCTCGACCCACACCGGCAACCCGGTCTGCTGCGCGGCGGCGCTGGCCTCGATTGACCTCGTGCTGCGGGAGAACCTGGCGGACAACGCGCGGCACACGGGCGACATGCTGCACCGGCGCCTGAGGGAACTCCAGTCCCGTTTCCCGCGGATCGGCTCGGTGGACGGCAAGGGCCTGGTGGCGGGCGTGGCGTGCGTCAAACCGGGCTCGAAGGAGCCGGACGGCGACCTGGCCTGGGACGTCGTGCGGCGGTGTATCGAAAAGGGTGTGCTGCTGTTCAGCCCGGTGGGTCTGGGCGGAGGGACGGTCAAGATCTGTCCGCCGCTGGTGATCACCGAAGAGGCCATCGAAGAAAGCTGCGCCGTGCTGGCCGAGGCGTTCGCCGAAGCCGTGAAAGGGTGAACCCATGATCCGACCGCAAGCGGTCCTGGTGGGCGGCGGAATGATCGCGCACGATCAGATCCTGCCCTCGTTGTATCAGCTTCAACGGCA